>JAOAIV010000001.1 GCA_026414525.1 Candidatus Bathyarchaeota archaeon
CTTGCATAACCTATGCATGGGAGCTACAGCTAACTCCAAATCTGTCATAAAGACTACCTCAACGCCTCTTTTTCTTTTTAACGCTGTATTTAACCTTTTTTATTTCTTTGGTTCCTTAACCATGCCTTTTCAGTTTTCTTCAAATAACGAAGAAAATTATAAAAACGCCATAACTGATAAAATGGCGACTAGGTTTCAAGAATGAAACTCGTTGATGCACACATACACCTCTCTGACAATGAATATGTACCCGTTGTTGATGAACTTGTGGCAAACGCCAAAAACGCTGGTGTGGCTGCATTGCTTTCGAATTCTATGGACTTTGAAAGCAGCATCAAAAGTGTGGCGCTAGCCGAAAAATACGCCGGTCTTGTTTACGCTGCTGTTGGCATCCACCCTTGGAATGTAAATGTTCTCAGGGAAAATGAGCTTGAAGATACCTTAAAGTTGATTTTTGAGCAAAACCAGAAGAAAGCAATAGTCGCTATAGGCGAAATCGGCCTAGACTACAAGTATGAAAATATATGGGATAAGCAACTGTTAGTCTTCGATAGAATGTTGCATGCCTCTGAAAAAACGGGTTTACCAGTTATAATACACTCGCGCGGAACAACTGCTCAGATTGTAGAGATGCTCCCTTCTTACAATCTCAACCATGTTTTGCTACACTGGTTCAGTCAGCCACTAAGTGCATTAAACAAGGCGATAGATCATGGCTACTTTATTACGGAGGGGCCGCCAGCCGCTTATTCGCAAGGCATTCGCGAAGTCATAAAAAAAGTGCCGTTGTACAATCTGCTAACAGAAACTGATGGCCCGGTCTGTTATCGTAAGCCGCCATATAAGGGTGCGCTAACAAAGCCTTCTTTTATACGTATTGTAGTTGAAGCTATTGCTGAGATTAAGGCTGCTGCTGTAGGAGATGTGGCTGAGCAGATAGCAAGAAACTTTGAAGTTTTCTTCGGCATAAAATTGAACTAATTTTTATGCAAGTACTTTTGTCTTTCATTAGAATTTTTACGGAATTTTTCTTTTAACATGCTTCCGCAATGATCTGGCTTAGTGAAAATAATTTACAAGCCGTAAACTTAAATTAAGTCTCTCTACTATTGAAAGTTGCTTTTACACTTAGAAGCGCTATAAGAAAATGAAATAGGGCGTAATCGGAGGAACCAGAATACTTGGGAAAAGTTAAAACGGAACATATCAAGCGGTTAGCCAAGGAGCTTATAGATAGGTTTCCAGATAAATTTTCAACCAATTTTGAAGATAACAAGCGTGTCGTTGAGGCGATTACGCGCGGAGCAACAACCCGCGTCAGAAACCAAATTGCCGGATATATAACTCATGCTATGACCCTAAAACGTTCTGGCGCCTCAACCGAACCAAAAGAAGAAATAACTGTTGCGTAAAAGTGTTGGGAGCAACAATGCTCTTGATTGATGAATACCGAAAAGGGTGGGCAATCCGCTATTTGCGCGAAGCAAAAGCCGAGTTGGAAGCAGCGCGTAAGATTCCTTATATGGCGCCTAGTCTGGTTTTGGAGGCTATCAGAAAAGCTCGCAATGCAATATACTACAGCATAGGCGAGCCAGCATTCATCGAGTTTCTCATACAAGAAGAACTGGGAAAGATGCCTCCCACAAATGATCAGACCTTACGCTTTTTAATCGAAATCGAGGGGATTGTACAGCAACTTACGCAATTAGAGGAAATTAATGGCGACGCAATTATGAAGCAAGCGGATACGCTTATTCAAATCGCCACAGACATCGTAGAAACTTTTACTGGAGAAAAAATAGAAGATTAACCTGCAAGCAATTCAATTTCTTGCTATGCAAAAATAGCCGGAAATTCTTTATTAGTTTTTGGTGTCCTAATCCCTATAGCAGGTTGAATAATGCCATGCCCATAACCATAAAGTTCATCGGCATTTTGCGTCATGTCTCGGGCAAGGGCAAAATCGCTTTAGACATGAATAATGCACTTTCTCTAAGGGACCTAATCAACAAACTTATTGTCGAAATGCCTGTTCTCAAGGAGAGCTTGAATCCTCAGCGGCTTGAAGAATTAAAGTCGACTCTTTTAATACTTGTAAACGGCAGGGAAATCAGTGTTTTAGATGGTTTCGAGACGATACTAAAGGATGGTGACGAAATAGCTTTTGTTCCTGTTGTTCATGGAGGTTAAAGCCGATGATAACTCTAACCACCGATTTTGGATTAAAAGATCCTTATGTTGCAGAGATGAAGGCTGTAATCTTACGTATATCCCCTAGAGCTGTTATAGTTGATATAACGCATGAGATAGAAAAATTCAATATTCGAATGGGCGCTTACCTTCTGGCTTCTGCATCACCCTATTTTCCAGAGGGTACGGTTCATGTTGCAGTTGTCGACCCTGGTGTTGGCACCAAGAGGCGCCCAATAGCGATAGAGACAAAGCAAGGGTTCTTTGTCGGACCAGATAACGGCATCTTAGTTTTAGCAGCAAAAAAGCAAGGCATCGTACATATTCATGAACTGACAAATCCCAGGTTTATGCTACCTACGGTTTCATCCACCTTTCACGGTAGAGACATTTTCGCTCCTGTAGCCGCGCATTTGCTGAACGGTGTAAGAATAGAAAAATTGGGGCCTGAAATCTGTAATGTTGTTGAACCCGAATTTGCTGATGTGAAGGAGAAAAATGGCATGCTTATTGGAGAAGTTTTGCATGTTGATGGTTTTGGAAACGTAATAACAAACATAAGCAAGGAATCTTTATCGCTTGTTAATGTGGAAGCAGAGTTAAAAGTGGCTTTGGCTGGTTGCAATGTGAAACTACGCTTTTGCAAGGCGTATGGCGAGGTTGGATTAGGTGAGCCCTTAGCCTTATTCGGTAGCCATGGCTTTCTGGAGATAGCCATAAACCAAGGCAACGCTGCTAAAGAATTTAAAGTAGGAGCAGGCGACAAAGTCGCTGTAATGCCCGCATAAAAGCTCTGGGTTGTTAAGCGCGCTAGTTGGGCTTGGCGTTTCGTAGTGGCGTAACCGTAAATGAAATGAAGCCTTCATTAGATTATGAAGTAGTGTATCTCGGTTGGATGCTGCCTAAATGAAGTATCACGCTTTAGCGTTAACCACTGAGTATTGGAAGCCAGGGGCGGATTACTTAAGCAACATAATTGATAAATTAGCTAATAGAGTTTGTGATGCTGATTTTGTTGTTATTTCTGAAAAAGCGCTTTCAACAGCACTTGGCAACATTATGGATGAAAGCATCGTGAAAGCCGGATTTAACGCAAAAATAATTTGCCACTTTTGGATGCGCATCGTTTGGGGATACATCCTCAGCGTAATATGCCATTTTGGGCAGCGCCTCACACAAAGGCTAAGGCAGTATCCACTCGAAGCTGGCTGCCGCCATAAACAAGTTGCACTGCAGAAAGCCGGCTTGCTGCAAGCGCTAATGTGGGGCTCTGAAGGAGGCATCGACGGCTCTAATTTGCCGTTTTCTTACGTGAGCTTACCTCTGCGGAACAAAAACGAGGTAGCGGAAACCATTCGCCTGGAGATATGGCGAAAGTTGAAGAAAAAAGTCTGCGTTATTATCGTGGACACAGATAAAACTTACTCGCTTAGAAATTTCCATTTCACTCCTAGGCCAAAACCTGCGATTGGAATTTATTCTTTAGGCGGCGTTGTCGCTTACGTTCTTGGAAGAGCGCTTAAGCTTAGAAAGAGGTCAACTCCACTTGCTGTCGCTGGTTGTAGGCTTCAAGCAGAAGAAGCCTTAAAAATCGCCAACATAGCCGATAGAGCAAGAGGCCCAGGGTCAGGCGCAACAGTATGGGATATGGCTGCACGGTTCGGCGTAAAGGTGACTGAAATAAATTGGGATATGCTAGCGCAAATTAAGCATAAACCACTTGTTATTGTCAGAAAGATGCGGTAAAATCAGCATTCACTGTTTTGGAAGAGTAAAGGATAAACATACCTATTTTCTTTAGTGAGCGCTGTGATTGGTTATGCAAGAAGCTGATCGGCTTGATGTCTTCTTCAATCCACGTTCAGTTGCAGTGATCGGCGCCACTAAAAAAATAGACAAGGCTGGTCATGTGATTTTCAAAAATTTTGCCTATAACAAAACACGAGGAGTTTTCAAAGGAGCACTTTATCCAGTGAATCCAAATGAGGAATCAATTCTCGGATTCAAATGTTACTCCTCTATAACTGAGATTCCAGATGAGTTAGATCTAATAGTCGTCGTTGTTCCGGCACGAATCGTGCCAACCATCATGGAAGAAGCGGTTACTAAAAAGGTTAAGGCTGCAATAATCATTAGTTCCGGCTTCAAAGAAATTGGAAATGGCGAACTTGAAGAGCAAATAGTGGCTATTGCTCGAAAAGCTGGAATACGAATTTTAGGGCCAAATTGCCTTGGCGTTTATTATCAGAGAACCGGTGTAGACACTCTGTTTCTACCGGAAACCAAGATTCTAACAACAGGCGACGAGGTTATCGCCACACCGCGACCCATGGTCGGCGACATAGCCATAGTCACACAAAGTGGCGCTTTCGGCGTCGCTGCTCTCGACTTTCTTGCTGGACGCCAAATTGGCATCAGCAAATTCGTAAGTTTCGGTAACAAATGCGACGTAACCGAGTCAGAGATGCTACATTATCTGCTTTATGATGAAGAAACCCGGGTCATACTTCTCTATGTTGAAGACATAAAATATGGACGCCAATTCCTTAATATAGCCAAAGAAGTCACATTAAAGAAGCCTATAATAGCGCTTAAAGCTGGCAGAAGCAGTGCTGGCGCCAGAGCCGCCGCCTCACACACAGGCGCCATTGCAGGCTCGGATAGAATCTACGATGCAGCTTTCGAGCAATCAGGAGTAATCCGTGCTAGGGACATGGAGGAATTTTTCGACATGGGCAAAGCTTTGGCTATGCAGCCACCAGCCTTAGGCAGAAACATTGGTGTACTCACGGATGCCGGCGGTCCAGGCATAATGGCTGTTGACGAGTGCGAAAGTAACGGTTTGACAGTGGAACGCTTTTCAGAAGAAACGCTGCAAAGGTTCCAGAAACTCAAGGACGAGGGAGTTCTTCCAAAATTCGCGGCAACCTCCAACCCCGTTGACCTAACCGGTTCAGTTACGGACGACATGTATGAGGTTGCAGTAGATCTGATGTTTCAAGATCCATCAGTAGACGGTATAATTCTGCTTGGTTTACATCATCTGCCAGCCTTGAGGGAAAAGTACATTGAGAGCGTCGCTCAAGTGGCAAACAAATACAGTAAGCCGATTGTCATGTGCGATATCGGCGAGACAGAAATGGCGTTGTATACACGCTCCAAGTTTGATAAGCTGGGAATACCTGCTTATCCCTCTCCAGAAGATGCAGCGCGAGCCATGAAAGCACTAGTAAATTATGGTGTGTATTTGAAAAAACGTCATATGGCAGAAGACTACATAGTCAAATTTTTGAAGAAGAAAAGACAAGCCTAAAGTATAACCGTAACTGTAACTTCATCTCCATCTTTAAGCTTAAGCGCCTCGCGTAAACATACCGGCGCAACAATTTCCAACATGTCCTTCGGGTAGCCTAAGACTTCCGGAATTACAACAGCGCATTCAATTTCCCCTATAAAAGCCTTGAAAAGTTTACCCCTACAATAGCCTTCAACTGGCAAAATTTCCATGGAACATGTTTTTTCAAGAACTTCTTTGTGTCTCGTATTTTCGGCTGAGAGCTTCAAATTCAAGGTGCCCGCGTATGGTGTAAAGCCTAATTTCTGCTTTATTTGAAGTTTAACCCATGGCAGGGAAAGAAATTTTTTGCCTTCGCCCCGACTCGAAAAAACTTTGCCGCTGAACGCTATCTTTTTCATTGGCGCCGCATCCTTTATCACCGCGACCACTGCCTTCGATCGCTCAGACAATTTCAATCCTTTTGTTCTTTCAGCCATTGAGCAACTTTTCTAAGAATATAGTCAGAAGTCATGTCTATTACTGGCACAATAATTTTCTCTTTTGTCTCTATGGTCTGCGAGTACTTTGGCATCAATGAATAGCCAACAAAGGTCCAGTAAACTTTACCTTCCTCTATCAAAGCCTTCGCAACAGCTGTGGTGGATGCAGGTAATGGAAAATACAGAAAAACTACACCTTCCGCCCAATATAACCCAGCCAATTTACCTCCTGCTATCACCGAGGTGAAACGGGCTAACTCTTCAGGAGTTGAAAATTGAGTGCGTTCCATTATAACGATTTCTTTAAAGGGTTTATACTCTATTGAAATATCCTTCTTGCTCATGGTCTTGCTCACAACTCTACGCCCTTATTGTGTTGGCAGTTCCCTTTTAATCTTCCCATGGTCCAAGCCTCAAAGCGTTGCTTTTTTCAGATATGTACGCCTTCATGTTTGAACGGCTATTAGCATTTTCTTATAAAAATCCCTATTGAATTTAGCCAAAAAAAGATGCAGGTTGTTTATGACTGTGTACGACAATTTGTTGCTGTTAAGCGCTAAATAATTATTAATTCAAGTCATACTCTTCTGTTGCGTGAGTTAACTTTGAAGAAACTTAAAACAGGCGTAGCATGTCTTGATCGGCAATTAAAAGGCGGTATTATTGAAGGTGTTACTCTAATTTATGGTGAGCCAGAAACAGGGAAAACAACATTAGCTATGCAGTGCGCTGTGAATTGTGCCATGCAAGGTTTAAAGACTCTTTTCATAGACTGCGACAACACATTCTCCGCCGAAAGGCTTTCACATGTGGCTGCTGGAAAATTTGAGGAAATAGCTGCGCTCATAATTCTGATGAGGCCAAGTGACTTCCAAGAGCAAGCCGCAGTAATAGACCGGTTGCCAGATTACACTGCTAAAAACTTTGGGTTAGTGGTAATTGACACTGCCACATCTTTGTATCGCGCCGGGGTCGCTGAGGTTTCTGGGAAAGCTTTCGATCTAAATCGTGAACTTAATAGGCAGATGGCAGTTTTGGCGCAGACAGCAAAAATCCAAAAGTTACCTATCATAGTGACCAGTCAAGTAAAAAGTGTTTTCAATGAACCCTTCGTCAGTGTGGCGCCTGTGGCTACTCGTGTTGTTAAGTTCTGGGCTGATACCATAATTGCCATGAAGCCCACAGAAAATCCGCAAATCATTAAGGCGGTGCTTGAGAAAATATTTGGAAAAACTCAAGAAGCAGTATGCTATTTAAGAATAACCAAAACCGGGTTACATGATCATCCTAATTACTAGAGGCTGGTCAACCATTATGGATCTATCAACAACAATAGTTGAGGCATTGATCTTTATATTTCCCGCATACTGTGCAAATGCCGTGCCTGTTATAGCTGGCGGGGGGCAACCCATAGATTTTGGAAAAAACTTTTTCGATGGAAAACCTATTTTCGGTAAAAACAAGACTTATCGTGGCTTCTTTTTTGGCTTAGCTATTGGCATAGTTATCGGGCTATTGGAGTGGCGATTTTTGGATTATCCCCTTCTACTGAGCGTATCTTCGCCATTAGGTGCTCTTTGCGGTGATTTGGCTGGCGCCTTTATAAAACGGCGGCTAGGAATAGCTCCTGGAGGCCTTTTACCCTTTATAGATCAAATAGATTTCGTAGCTGGCGCGTTGCTGTTTTCGTTACCTTTTACTTCTATATCTTGGGCGCTTGCCGCTATAGTCCTGCTGATAACCCCGCCTATTCATTTACTTACAAATTTCATGGCTTACAAACTTAAAATTAAAAAGAATCCTTGGTAAAAATTTGTTTATACTTTGGCGTCAATTGCATACTCGAGAAATATGTATGCTAATAGCAACAATGTCGCACCTATAATCAGCATCATGTAAGCTTGCCTTGGTTTATAAGCGTATTTTGTGCTTTGGTAAATTGCAAGTAACCCGACGAATCCCATTGCGTAAAGTGCATTTGAAATTATGGTTTCTGACACGAATTGGTCGCCTAATGCACTGCTTCCCTGCAGAGCGCGACTCCAAATGAAGTAAAAGTTGTTACCTATATAAGCGTAATAAGGTGGTTGTGCTGTAAGTGAGAATAATCCACCACTGAAAAGAAAAATTGCAAAAGCGATTGTAATTATGGAAATAATTACCGAGGAGGGTTGTGCTGTTGAAATTTTGCGGAACCATCTGCCTATTGAAAAGGACATGGCTGACGCGGTTCTTTTAATTTTGTTTGACATCTTGTTTTTCCTCATCGTTAAGTAGGTATCTTGCTGTTTCTTTAGCCCATTTGCCTGTTAATGAGTGTTGCGCAATCTCGCTTAAATATTCTTTCCAACAAATTTTTAAAGCCTTTCTCCAAACCTCATACTTCTTAACTATATTAGCATATGCTTCAGCATGTAATGAGCAGAAATCGCCTTCCGTTGCATCTTTCTGGCATATTCTGCACTTCATTTTTTTCACTTTGCATTCTCTTTTGTTGGGCATTTAGGATTGAGGCATAGCCTCCAAGGGCGCCTGCCTTTACACTGCACTTGCACAGAGGGGAAGCCGCATGTCGCACAAATTTTTCCTGTTGATTTAAGTAAGCCTTTTTGTGGAAGTGGAAAAGCGGTTTTGCAACTTCCTACAAAGTGGTTTGTGCAACCTACAAAGCGTTTGCCCGTTTTTTTCGAACGCAAAACTATCAGTCGCCCATCCCTACATATTGGGCATTCCCCAATACTTTTGGCTGCTAAAATTTCCTTTTGTAAGGCTTGACTTAAACTTGCACCCATTGCCTGCTCATTTTCTTTTATATGTTCGGTCACGGAGCACAGTAATCCAATAACATGCTGCAGAACATTTTCTTTTGTTTCTTTCTTACGCTGAATATTCTCCATTTTTTCTTCAAGTTCCCTCGTTAACTCCACCGAAATAACTGTTGGGCAATACTTTTTCAGAATATCTACAACTTCAAAGCCTAATTCAGTTACAATAATACTTTCTCCACAAATATATTTCCTATTATACAATGTTTGAATAATACCTGCGCGAGTTGCTTTAGTTCCTATATTTTCTTCTTCCATTTTCCTTAGAAGGCTACTGGGATTATACCTTGGTGGCGGATTAGTAAACTTGGCTTCTAAAACAACTCTTCTAACGCTTACTTCCTGTCTTTCTCTAACATTTGGCAGCAGTTTGCCTTTTGCTTGGACATATGGTTCGTAGAAATGAAGCCAGCCTTTTGATAAAACTTGCTGGCCATTCAGTGTGAATAAATTTCCATTAATGCTTAATGTTACTGTTCCGTTTTGCCAAATCGCGGCGTCACCAAAAGCCGACATAAACCTTCTGACAACAAGATCCCATATGTTTTTTTCGTCAATGTTTAGTGTTCTTTCTGGCATGTTACCAGTTGGATAAATAGCTGGATGCGCGGGATCATCTTTCTCGCCCTCAACAGGTTTTAGTTCTGGCTTTGCAAGTAACAGCTGCGTTAGCTTTGAATAAACGCTACTTCGTTCAAGCCCCTTCAATATGGCATGATAACCAATTGCTGCCGGCAATTTTTGACTGCTAGTTCTAGGATATGAAATAAGGGCATCTAAATATAAACGCTGAGCAACTTGTGCAGTACGCATTGGCGTATATCCAAAGACATGGTAAGCTTCAAATTGCAATGAGCCCAAATCAAAAGGTACAGGAGGCTTTTGTATAAAATCTTCCTTCTCTACTTTAGTTACTATCCCCACTTTGTCTTTGCAAGAGTTAATTAGCGCCTCCGCCTCTGCCTTAGTTTCAATAACTCTCTTCACATATGGCGATTCAAAAACTACACCGTCAATTTCAACCTCTGCTTTTATGCTCCAGTATGGCGTAGGCACGAAGCAGCCTATGCTTTTTTCCCGAGACACCAAGAAGTTAAGTGTGGGTCCTTGAACTCTGCCGGTACTTAGCATAGCATATTTTCCGCTGTAGTTTTTTGCCGCTGCTGTTAAAGCGCGAGACAAGTTTATGCCGTAGAGCCAGTCCACTTCATGTCTGGTCAATCCCGCTTCTACAAGTGCAAAATCTAGCTGGGGCAGTCTTTCTTCAAAGGCTCTTTCAAGTTCATCTTTGGTTAATGTGGAGTATTTCATGCGTTGTGCCGTTTTTTCCTTTTCGCCGCACGCGTATTTTAGTATGGTATAGCCTATTATGCTTCCTTCAATATCATAATCGCATGCATCAATGAACTCATCTGCATGCTTTGCCAAGGTTGAGATAACCTTCAAACATTTGCGAATATAAGCTTCACCGCGCTTGGCTACGTACAGCGGAACCCACTGATAATCAAACACAGGATAGCCATTATTTTTACTTGCAATTGTGTACAAGTGCCCTAAAGCCGGCACAACAACTATCCTTTTTTTTCTTTTTGCCAAATAGTAAGGAACTCCATTTTCCAAAACTTTTTCAGCCTTCCCTTCAATGTCCAATGCCGCCGCTATCCGGCTAGCCGCATCTGGTTTTTCAGTTATAACTAAGGTGTATCTTTCCAACTGCCCATAAACCACGCTTGCTCTTTAAAATTCGCTTTCTTATTCAAAAAGGTTTTACTAACATGACTCTTTCAGCGGATTAGCCTAAAACTGATACATCCTAAATTAATATAAATGCTAAAAAATGTTTATTAGTGAAATTCCAGCAAGTCTCTTTAGCCTTGACGGCTTTTGAGCCGGCATTAGACTACGTCTTACCAAGAAGGGCAGAATAATGTTTGAGGAATTAGGTCTGATAGGTAACATGGCAATTCTTATCGCGGCATTGGTGGCACTAGCTAAAGCTAGTGAAACGACAATAACACATGCCTTGAATGTGGCAAGCGTTACGAGGCTAGGAAAAACAACTGTAGGTTTCATCCTTGTTGCATTTTCAACATCTCTACCTGAATTCTTCGTCGCTATATTCTCAACTGTAAACCCTGAAAATGTCGGTGTCTCTGTTGGAAACGTTTTAGGCGCCAATATTTCTAATATATGCCTCATACTAGGCTCATGTTTTCTTCTTTTAGCGTTAAAAAATCCACGTGGCTCTTTTTTATTGCCTAAAATGGCGAAAGAAGAAATAAGCAGCCTCCATTTTGGCCTTTTCATCGCATCTATTGTCCCCTTGACTCTGCTTTATCTGCATCATGTCAGCCGTTTTATCGGCATAATGCTTTTAGCAATATTCATGTTTTACATGTACAAGCTATCCAAAGGCGGCGCTCCTGAAACAGAAGCCCCTTCCGGAGCAGAAAAACGTAAACTTGGAAAGTACGTGGCTCTTACATTCATCGGTGCCATAGGTGTTGTAGCATGCGCCTTTTTTATAGTGGAGTCAGCATCCAACATTGCAGCAAGCATAGGTCTTCCAGCTATTATTATAGGCGCAACTATTGTTTCATTTGGCACAACAATGCCTGAATTCGCAACCAGCATCAGCGCCGTAAGAAAAGGACACTTAGAGCTAGCCTTAGGTAATACGGTTGGAAGCTGCTTTGTGAATATAACCCTTATTCTGGGGGTCACTTTGACGGCAACATCTTTCAGCATAGACGCGAGCGGCTTTTCCAATGTGGCGCTTTTCTCTTTGATGGCAAACCTACTCTTATGGTATTTCTTATCAAGTGGAAGGATAGGCTGGCGTGAAGCAGCCATATTACTTTTCATGTACGGCTTATTCATTGCAATTAGTTTCGGTGCATTATAAATAAGAGCTCGCGAACGCCTCATAGCCGCATACAACATGCCTCTGAATAAAAGATTAAATGTCCAGCTACAAAATACGTTTACTTGTATCATCAAAGTGTTTCATAAAGTTAGCAATCAATAAATATGCCCTAAACATTATAACTTGGTAAAAGTGACATTAATGCCGCAAATCATAATCTGTCATGGCTGCAAGCATGTGCTTTACGAGGGCGCAGAGCTTAAGCCTCCAGATGAAATTCTGCAGAATTATGATGGGAAATGTCCGAATTGTGGCCGAAAATTATCGCTGTTGCCCATCGACGTTGAAATAAAATCTGTAAAATAGCTTGCACCAAATAAAAAGTTAATCTTCCCATGGTCCACCCTTAGACCGTGAGTGAGCATAATTTACTTTTAGAAAACAATAAATAAACGGTGCCTTGTGATATAACCGTTATTAACCACAAAACAAATAAATGGTTCCATTTACGTATGAAGACATTACAAATCGGAGGAAGAAGACACGGCCAAAGAACGGTTCTCCAACACACTTAAGGCTTTTGGGCGTTTGCGTATCCAAACAAGCCACGCGTCGATTGTATGCTATTCCGCTTTGTTCCTGATACTTTTTATCGCATTGGCCATTCGCCTTTTACCGATACGTTGGGAAATCCCATCCGGCACTTTGCGCCTAAACGAATTCGACCCTTATTATCAATATAGTTTGACGCAATATATGGTGCAAAATGGTCTGTTCTCGCCTTATTGGCCTAAACCATGGATAAACATGCAACAATGGTACCCCGCTGGACTAGACATGTCTGCTTCATATCCCTCCTTGCCTATGACGGCCGCTGCCCTTTACAGCATAATCTCATTTCTAGGCGTTAACATCGATTTAATGTCATTCTGTTCATTTTTACCTGCAATCTTCGGGGTAATCGCCTGCTTAATCATCTATTTCATAGGCAAGGACATGGGCGGAAAAACAGTTGGCTTACTTGCCGCTCTTTTCCTAGCTTTAGCGCCCTCCTTTCTTGCTAGGACCGCTCTCGGCTTTTTTGACACGGAATCCGTAGGCATTCTCGGTCTTCTGTCTTTCGTATTGCTGTTCTTGAGGGCAATAGATGAAAATCGACCCCCCCGCTCGTCCCTACTGTACTCTTTCGGCGCCGCCGGCGCATTAGCCTACTTCCTCTTAGGCTGGGGTGCCTCATATTACATATTGGGTTTAACCGCCCTTTTCGTTCTAACATTAATCTTGCTAAAAAGATACACGCCACGCTTACTGTTTTCCTACAGCATAACTTTCGGTTTAGCTTTCTTCATAGCCACAAAGTTTCCTTACCTCTCATTAAACTACTTGACCACCGGACCGGTGATACTGGTTGCCAGCGTCTTCCTTCTGTTGTGTCTCGCAGAGGTTCTGCGCCACAATATCTCTGCTAAAACAAAGACCATGCTTGCCGCAGTAACACTAATAGTTATAGTCGGAGTAGCCGTTGCTTTATCACAACTTGGTTACCTAGCAAATATAGCGGGCAAATTTATCTCTGTCCTTGATCCATTCCTCCGCGCTGCTGCACCCCTATTAGAGTCAGTGGCCGAGCACAGAATTTCCGCGTGGGGAACCATATACTACGATTTGGGTTTAGGGATACTCTTCTTCCTAGCTGGTTTGTACTTCACGCTGAGAAACCCAACTAACCGAAACATTTTCTTGCTGCTTTTCGGTGCCACATCCCTTTATTTCGCTGCTTCAATGGTGCGGTTGCTCGCCCTCTTCGCACCTGCATTCAGCCTTTTAGCCGCAACAGGGACTCTGGGTATACTGAAGCCATTTTACGCCTTATTGCGTGAAGCACCGGATATTGCGGTAAAAGCGAAGCGGAGGATAGCGCACGTGAGCAAAGAGTACAGTGGCATCGCTGTGTTTCTTATCTTTATGCTCCTAACGGTGAATCTCGCGTTTTCGCCTCAAACTGGAGGAATACCACGCGTGTATGGTCAAGCTTACTCACCTCTCACGATTACCGCTGCCAGTCTCCCAGTGACTCCAAATGAGCCTGCCACGGAGTGGCTAGATATGCTAAGCTGGACGAGGAATAATCTCCAGTCAACAACTATCGTATGCGCTTGGTGGGATTATGGATATTGGTTAAGCATACTTGGCAATGTTACAACGTTGGCTGACAACGCTACGGTTAATAGTACCCAGATAGAAAACATCGGTTTCATCTTTATGGCGCCTGAAGAAAAAGCGCTGGCTATGCTGGAGCGGTATAATGCTAAATACATACTTGTATTTGTCACACTCGGTATAGCACAGTCATCCAGCGGTAGCTCTTATGTGGTTCGATTTGTAGGTTATGGCGATGAAGGGAAATGGCAGTGGATGGCGCGGATTTCTGGGCAAGCGCGCGACAGATTCATAGCTGAGGGTCTGCTTGATGAGCGCTCTGCGTGGAAAGATGAAAAAGCTTTCATCAACACAACTAGCGGGGCATGGCTTGACGTGGGAAAGAACACGACTATTTACAAGTTAATGAGCTGGGCAAAACAACGCTGGGCTGACGTGTCCGGCGTACAAAGTGGCATAACAGTCGATGAAGCAGGAGTGCAGCCAACATACTTCAAAGAGGCGTACTTCGCCGGTGAGAACTTGAGCGCAATTGAGGCTTCAGCCAAATACGGCGGGCTTATACCCATTGTAGCCTTGTACGAGATTGACTGGCAGAAATACTATAATGCTACAGGCAAACCTTAAGGAAGTGAAAAGCTGTTTCCGAAGGTTCCAGATCAGCACAAGGTAAATAGGCCGTTAGTTCCCAACGGCCTAGGTGTAGTCTATGTCTTATTTACAACAGTCTACCTCTTCTTAAGTTACTTTCTTGGGATTGCTAAAACCTCAAACGGTGTGTCTGCACCTTTAACTTTGGCTGTTTGCATTTTATTCGGCGGCTTCATGGGGTTGTTGGACGACTGGATGGATCTAAAATGGCGCTATAAGGCGTTTATGCCCCTGATAGCCGCGCTTCCCCTTGTATACTTGGCGCGCGAGTATGCTTTGCGCACTGCGATCTCGCTGCCTCTGATTGGCGTATTAGATTTTGGGGATGCATATTACTTCCTAGTAATCCCCCTAATAGTAATGGTGGTCACTAACGTAGTAAACATGCTTGGCGGCTTAAACGGTTTAGAAACCATCTGCCCCGCCATAATCCTAATTGGGTTAATGGCGCTGTCGCCATTTTCATATATGCTTCTCATGCTTGGGCCACTGATAATATGGATTGCGCTTGCGGCTTTAAACTTCACAGGCAAGATTTTTGTAGGCAACAGCGGCTCATTTGCTATCGGCATGACAATATCATCATTCGCTGTGATCGCTGATCTAAAACTGAGCTTGCTTATTTCGATTATACCCTATGTGTTCAACTCCTCTTTGATATTGTTGAGTGTTTTCCTTTTTGGAAAAAAAGCCGGCGTCACAATTGACGGAAATAAGCTTGTATCAACTCACAGGCGCAGTTTAATTACGCTCATCACTTATCGACGCCCGATGACTGAACGCAGGGTAGTGGTCTTAATAGCGTTGCTTGTAACCATTTTCGTTGCCTTTGCAGTGCTTACTGAATTGCTTTGCTGATCGCATTTTACTTCTGGCAATTCCAAGATATGCATAAGCCTAAAGGCGCTTTCGTTTGCTCTCACGCAGTAAGTTTTAATAGGCAACTTTCGCTTGACCATAAGCTAATGGGCGGGTAGGTGGGCCTCCACCCGTTCCGCCGAACAAACCCCGGTGTAGGAGGTGTAAATGGTGAAAATAGATAGTCGAGATTTGACTGGAACTGCTGTCTTTGCTGCCTTATATGTGGTAATCAACATTTTACAAGCTATTACCGTGGGTAACCCTACAATTTATGGACCTATACAATTACGCTTAGCTGACTTCATGATCGCTCTGGCAATATTATTCGGTTGGCCAATAATTAGCGGCGTCACCTTAGGTTGCTTCCTAACTAACGCCTACTACTTCCTCGGCGTGCCAGACGTAATTCTAGGGCCGATAGCAAACTTCGTCGCGGCGTGGCTTGTGTTCCTCTTACGAAAAAGGCGGTTGCTGGCATGTGTTGCCGGTTCTTTGCCTATAGGCTTAATCGTTGGAAGCTATCTATGGCTTTTCTTTCCGCCGCCCGACGTTTTAAGTGGTTTGCCTGCGTGGTCAGGAATGATAATCAGCGTCACTGTAAGCAGTTTAATTGCGGTAGCGGTGATAGGCTATTTGGTAGTTTCAATGCTGGGCAGACCTAACATAATAAAACCGTTAAAGTCGCGTGGACTAAAAGTTATATTCGAAAAATGAATGTGGTCTTCCTGTCCGTTTATTTCGCCATTCTTTTTCTGGCATGTTTCCTTTTTTCGTTGCTTAATTGTTAGTGCCTCAATTCAAACATAACTACCCGCCTTGCCACCTTTTCTTCTTTCATTTTAGGCTTTAAGCAATTTTTGTCTAATTCAGAATAACTTATAACTTCTTGTGTGATTCTGATATTAAGAGTGTGTTCTGTTATGGCGAAAACTGAAGAGAATTTGAAAGCTGCTTTCGCAGGTGAATCCCAGGCTAACCGCCGCTACTTAGCCTTTGCGAAGAAAGCTGAGGAAGAAGGCTATGCACAGGTTGCTAAACTCTTTAAGGCTGCGGCAGAAGCGGAAACAATTCATGCGCTGAATCATCTTCGGATAATTGGACAAATCAAATCAACGTTGGAGAACTTGGAAACTGCCATTTCAGGAGAAAACTTTGAGTTCAAAGAAATGTATCCCTCATACATAACTGCTGCAAAGCAGGAAGGCAACAAGCAGGCGGTTTGGAGCTTTAACGTGGCAAACGAGGTGGAACAGATACATGCCAAATTATTCGCCAAGGCAATAGATGCGTTAAAGAGCAGAAAGCCGATGGAGCAGGTAGACTATTACGTGTGTAGTGTTTGTGGAAACACTGTTGAAGGCTCACCGCCCGATGTGTGCCCAATCTGCGGCGCGCCAAAAACAAAATTCTTTAAACCTGCATAAATCTGAATAACCGCCTTTTTTATTTACGTATTTTTCAAAACATTCTTATGAAGCTTTTTAATAAAGTATGTTTAGGTGATTTCTTTGGGCTGCTGGAAATGGTTTAACAGTGTTTTAAAAGAGGCTGGTGTGCAAATAACTAAGGAGAACAAAAATGCGGTTGAGCAAGTTATCCATGGTTACATAGGTGAGCAAGCAAGTTATGGACGTTGCTCAGCGGATTGGCGGCAGGCTCGTAAAGAAATCAATGAGAGTCCTGAAATGAGAAAAGAGCTTATCGAAAAGCTGAAGGCCGTAGTGTAAAAAGGCTACTTTACCTCCTCCTTTTTCGTTTGGGCGTAGTCGGATCAGTCGATAGCACATCTTATATAAGATAACCTGCCTTTATTCTTGGCAAATGGAGTGCTAGAAAAATGGATAAATGGGAATGCACCATCTGCGGCTACATATACAATCCCGAAAAGGGGGATCCAGAACATGGCGTCGCCGCTGGCACAGCCTTTGAGCAGTTGCCTGATAACTGGGCTTGTCCTATTTGTGGCGCGCCCAAGAGTCAATTTGTCAAACGAAAGTAAGCCGTAGTTACGTTCAAGCATCAAGTTTTATGTATTAATTTTTGAAAACTTTATATCATTCTTAAAAACTCAATATTGTGGATATAGATGTTTTTAAAGAAAATCAAAAAAAGAGATGGCAGCATCGTTGATTTTGACCAACAGAGAATTAAAAACGCTGTCCACAAGGCTTTCCTTGCAGTTGAACTTGAAAATGGTGAGAACGCCGAAGCTGTCACGGAAGAAACCATCGCATTGTTAAAGGAACGTTTCAGAGAAGTAATTCCTTCAGTTGAGAATGTGCAAGACATAATTGTAGAAGTTTTAAAGAAAAAAGGCTACACAAAGGTTGCGCAAGCCTATGAGGATTATCGAAGAAAGAAAGAAGAGCTTCGTGTTCTTAGAGAAACGCTTGGGATAGAGCCCAAGCTAACTGTGAATGCTCTTGAAGTTTTAAAGGCAAGGTATCTTCTTCGTGATGAAAAAGAAAATATCATAGAAACTCCTGCTCAGCTTTTTCGTAGAGTAGCTAGGGCCATCGCTAAAGTTGATAAGGCATATGGCGATGACGCGGAAAAAAACGAAAGAATCTTTTACGAGATGATGGCGAAACTTGAATTCCTTCCCAATTCGCCAACCCTATTTAACGCTGGAACTGCTATGGGACAGTTATCTGCATGTTTTGTTCTTCCAGTTCCAGACTCGCTTGAGGGAATATTCACTGCCGTGAAGAACATGGCGCTTATTGAGCAGACAGGCGGCGGCGTGGGCTTCAACTTTTCACAGTTACGACCTAAAGGCGACATCGTACGTTCAACAAAAGGCGTCGCTTCGGGTCCAGTAAGTTTCATGCGAATTTTCGATGTAGCCACTGAAGTGATAAAAGCAGGCGGAAAACGCAGGGGCGCCATGATGGGCATCTTGCGCGTGGATCACCCTGACATTTTGGAGTTTATCACCGCCAAGCAGAATCCCACTTTTCTATCGAATTTTAACGTCTCAGTTGCTGTTACTGACGAGTTTATGCAATCAGTTGCCGCTGACGAAGCGTATTGGCTTGTTAATCCGCGAAATAACGAAAAAGTGCGGCAGCTTAAAGCAAGAGACGTCTGGAACTTGATCGCGCGGTCTGCATGGGCAAGTGGAGACCCCGGAGTAGTTTTCATTGACGAGATAAACAGACATAATCCTACACCAGAGGTTGGGCGAATTGAGTCTACGAATCCATGCGGCGAGCAGCCGTTGTTGCCTTATGAATCGTGCAATTTGGGTTCGATTAATCTCTCACGTATGGTGAAGGACGGTAAGGTTAATTGGGATAAGCTTCGGCTGACCGTGCGGAATGCTGTGCATTTTCTTGACAATGTTGTTGACGCGAATGTTTTTCCACTTAAGGAAATAGCTGAGATAACGAGGGCTAACCGGAAAATCGGTTTAGGCGTCATGGGTTTCGCTGACATGCTGATTCTGCTTGGCGTGCCATATGACTCAGGGGAAGCGCTAAAATTGGCTGAGCAAGTAATGGGTTTCATCCAAAAAGAAGCGCATGAGAAGTCTAGGGAAATCGGCGAGGCTAGGGGTTCTTTCCCGAATTTTGAGCGGAGCATTTGGAGGGACAAGTACAGTGCCTTTAGAAATGCAACGGTGACCACTGTTGCGCCTACGGGAACAATAAGCATCATCGCAGGCTGCTCTTCCGGTATAGAGCCGTTGTTTGCTGTTTCGTTTATTCGAAACGTTCTAGGCGGCGCTAGACTTTTCGAGACAAATGTGCTGTTTGAGGCGGTTGCCAAGGCAAGAGGCTTTTACAGTGCGCAACTCCTCGAGGAAGTGGCTAAAACTGGTTCGGTTCAAAAAATCGCAGGTGTGCCCGACGATGTTAAGCGACTGTTTGTTACGGCGTTGGATATTGCGCCGGTCTGGCATGTTAGGATGCAAGCTGCCTTCCAGAAATTCACTGATAATGCCGTTTCAAAAACTGTTAACATGCCCTTTGAAGCAAAAGTTGAGGATGTAAAGGAAATTTTCGAGTTAGCTTGGCGGCTTAAATGCAAAGGCATTACGGTTTTCAGGTATGGCAGCAAGCCGGAGCAGGTATTGTACATCGGCGAAGTCAAAAGTAAAGAAGGCACGTTTGTTTCAGCCCAGTCTGAATATGCAGGTGGCTGCCCAACACCCAATTGTCCCTTTCCAAGCTGAGGCGAAAGTTATGGGTTACATATACTTGTATTATGGTACAGGCGGCGGCAAAACCACGAATGCGCTTGGGTTAGCTTTGCGCACAGTAGGTCATGGCAGAAGCGTTGTGATAATCCAGTTTCTTAAATGGAAAAAGGACATTGGCGAATACTTGATTAAAGATAAGCTTGCGCCTTATTACGAGATTTATCAGTTCGGGCGGCAAGCATGGCTTGGTGAAAAGGAGAAAACAGCAGCGTTCGCAGGAGAAACATTCCATGTTGAACGTTTCACAAGCCGCGATAAAGAGCTTGCTATGGAGGCACTTGATTTTGCAGCGCGGGTGCTTCGGGAGAAAAAGCCACATTTACTTGTGCTTGATGAAATCTGCTTGGCAGTGCAGTGGAAGCTGCTGGATGTTAAGGATGTGCTGAAACTGCTTGATACTATACCCGAAGAGACAACTGTAGTCATGACGGGCCGATTGGCGCCGAAAGAGCTTGTGGACAGAGCTGACTTCGTTAATAATGTTGAATTAGTTAAGATGCCTAACAAATTCAAGTCAACTGAGGGAATACAGTACTAGGCGCAACCTTGCCGGAGGTTAAGTAAAGTATATTAGCTATGGTGTGTCTTTGAAATGGTGATTTTTTGGTGAGAGAGAATGTCAGCCATAAAAATGTTTAGTCTACCGAAGTTGCCATACGACTACAATGCGCTTGCACCGTACATGTCTGAAGAGCAGTTGAAGCTTCATCATGATAAGCATCATCAAGCATACGTGAACGGCGCCAACGCCATATTCGAGAAGCTGGACAAGGCAAGAAAGGAGAACTTGGACATCGACATGAAGGCAACACTTAAGGAGCTTTCGTTCTATATAGGCGGCCACCTGCTCCACAGCACCTTCTGGGATAACTTGGCGCCTCCAGGCAAAGGCGGAGGAAAACCAGG
The DNA here is from genome assembly GCA_026414525.1 of Candidatus Bathyarchaeota archaeon. GTDB lineage: Archaea > Thermoproteota > Bathyarchaeia > Bathyarchaeales > Bathycorpusculaceae > JAOAIV01. The sequence continues at coordinate 20,441 of JAOAIV010000001.1, forward strand.
CGGAGCCATAGCTGACGCCATACAGAAGGAGTTTGGAAGTTTTGAGCGTTTCAAGAGAGAGTTTACTCAAGCCGCAACAAGCGCCGAAGGCTCAGGCTGGGCTGTGCTGGCAGTGCACCAATGTATCGACAGGCCGCTGATAATGCAGATAGAAAAGCATAATGTAAACGTGTATCCCGCGTTCCGCCTGCTTATGGTTATAGATGTTTGGGAGCACGCGTACTACGTTGACTACAAGAATGACCGCGCCAAATTCGTTGAAAACTTCTGGAACATCGTCAACTGGGATTACGTCGACAAAATATACAAACTCGTAAAGTAGGCAGAAACGTTTCACACCCATTTTTTATAAAATATGCCAAGCCGTTAGCCGCCTTTTTTATGGGCTGGCGCGGAATAGACCCTCCATAGGTTTCTGCAATAAATCTCTATTATATACCAAATATGAAGGTGTGGTTTTGTTGAGAAATTTCCGTGAAAATGACTTCTTTAGTGCTATGCTCTCGGCGCTGTTTGCTGTTCTGCTTTGTTCTCTGGAGCTTTTTGAGGCGGCTTTTCAACTATCTTCGCGTTTATTTGCACGATTTCGTCTGTTATTATGTTTCCTCGAATAGTTTTGCGTCTTCTTTCTCCTTCTCGTTTAGGGTTAAACCCGGTTCCTCCACTTAGTATGACTTTTCGGCGCCCGCCGCCATGCACATTCTCTCTCATAGGCACGCCATCTTTGTCTGAACCGCCTGTTATCTGCAGCTTGTGCGCTGGTAAGTCCACTATGGAGCCGTCTACTATCTCCCCGATCTTTCTGCCGATGAAGGGCGCTGCGCGTGTTCCTTCAAGCTCAACCACCTTTGATGTTCCCGTTTCAGGGTCGGATACTATTACTTTGAATTTAGCCATGTGCTGCTTAACTCTCCAGCGAAGTATGAAGTTAAGCATCTCTCTATTAAGGATTTATGGCGAACATACAATTATTCAAACTCTAAAAATGTTTTTTCTAGCGTAAACATTTTAATTTAGCTCTTAGAAGTCTTGCTGCTATGTGGCGTTTAGGTTTCTTCTTCCACGAAATCGCGTTCGGTTTGCTTTCGATATTTATTCCACTGTACGTGGTGTCGCCTCGGATTGGCGGTTCACTTTTTGACTTGGGAGTCATGACTGCTACGGCGCTGCTTTTGGCTATACCTGCCTCATTTTTTTGGGGGTACCTTTGCGATAAAACAAGACATTATAAACGGTATATCCTTTTATCCTTTATTTCGCTGGCTATCCTTCTTTACGTTTTGTCCTTTGCAGCAGATGTGCGCACTTTCATCATTCTTTACGTAGTGATGACTGTCCTTCATGTGGCACATGAAGCACCAAAAAACGTTCTGATAGCTGAGCATTATCCACGAGATGATTGGGGTAAATCCTACGCGCTCTATGAGGGTTTCACAGAAATAGGTTGGATAATCGGTTTAATAACAGGACTATTTACCGCAACACTTACTCTGAGCCCCACTTCTATCCTAATGCTATGTAGTGGATTAAATGTGGCAGCTTTTCTTTTAGCTCTCTTATTCATAGCCGATCCAATAATCATTTTTGAGAGGCGACTGGTTAGCATAGAAAAAAAGATCGATTACACCTATAACGGCGTCAGAGTTTTCTCAAGGCTTGAAGATGGCTTCTCTCTTCATGAAAAGTTTAGAAGCGAAAACTTTATGCTGTTTGGTGCTGGTTTGGTTCTTTTTTCGCTGGCCTCCAGCATCTTCTTCACTCCACTTCCAATATTCTTCTCTAATGCGCTTGCCTTACCTGCAAACATGGTGTTCTTGATTTACATACTAAATTCCAGCGGCACCATGCTCGGATATTTTTTTGCAGTAAGAAATTCTGCCTCTCCCAAAGCAAAATTGTACGTTCGCAGACTTGCGCTACTTCGGGGTATGTTAGTTCTTATACTAGCTCTCATTGTTAATTTTGCTTTTTCGCCAACACTTCTGGCTTCCGTTATCTTGATCTTCATGGGGTTCGCGTACGCCTCCTATCATATCCTCACGCTTTCGCTGTCCATGGAGTTAATTCCAGCCGGCAAAGCAGGATTATTTGATGTGCTTGTAGGTTTAGGTTCATCTTCCGGCTCTTTTATAGGCCCTTTTATAGCGGAAAACTTTGGATTTCTGCCTCAATTCCTAATAGCAAGCACAACTTTCTTTATGGCCTATGTGTTTTTCAAATTTTTCGCATAAAAAATAGGAGAAAAATGATTATTCTGTATGTACCCGGAACAGGTCGATGTCTTCACGCATCGTTGGCGTTAGTTCTAAGAACTCTCTGACCGCTCGTTCCACGTCTTTAGCTTGGGTTACATATCTTCCGACGATAATTACATCAGCGCCTTTCTCCAGCGCTTCTTTTGCGGTCTCCGGTACTATTCCGCCTGCAACTGCAATTAAGAATCTCTTGTCTGGGAAGGTTTGCCGCAGTTTTGGTATGAGATCTAGCCCTAGAGTTCTCCCTGTTTCTTGGTCTATTCCCCTGTGAATTATAACCATGTCTGGAAACTCTTTAAGCTGCTTCAGCTTTCCAATAGGATCCTCCACATTCAGCATGTCCACAACCCCATAGATGCCAAGCCGTCTTGCCTCATGCACAAACGCGTCTAATGTTTCTGCCGGTGCCAAGCCAGCAGCAACAACCGCGTCTGCAGTGTCCTCGTAGGCTATGTCCACTTCCACTTTTCCGACATCTAAAGTCTTCAAGTCAGCAATTATAAATGCGTCTTTTGCGACCTGGCGTAACTCGTTTATAACGCGGGTTCCGTAACGCTTGATTAATGGTGTTCCCACTTCGATTATTATTCTGTCGCTTCCAGGAATTTGAGTGAGGACATTCTTAGCCTTCTCCAACTCCGGTGGATCAAGCGAAATCTGTAGGTATGGTGGTCTCCATAATCGCGGAACCTTAAAGCCCATTATTGGGTGCTTCGCGCGATCCTTCTCATAAAGCATCTTTTCAAGCGATGGATATTTGTTTAAGGCTCTTCGTAACGCCAGTTTTGTTGCGCCGTAATTGTACTGGTAGATTTTGCGGTAATCATTTGCCTGTGGATGAATGAAGACGCTGCATACAATAACCCAATCATCCACTTTCTCCTTTGGAATAATTCCCTCCTCCACCGCGTCTGCCACCGCCTTTGCAACTGCGGCCTGCGCTGGTCCGAAAATTTTCCCCGCGTCTTCCATGTTCTTGATGGTTACTTTAGGCACAAGTAATGTATGTGGTTTAGGCGGAAGATTTGGTCGAATAACCGACAGCAAAGGTGTATGCCCTGCTGAAAGGTTTGCCAAGCCATTAGCGAAAGCCTGTCCAACAGGCCCATTTTTGTCGCCGATTAAGAGATCTATGTGCGCTACCTCGTTTCCTTCCCCTAAAAGGGCTTCACCGATTAAATATGCAGGCCCAGACTCGTCGACACCTTCATCTGCGAACGACATTGGTATGCGATTAACAATTTCTTTAAAGTCGACATTAAACTCCTTCAGCCACGTGTAAAGTGTATCTCTATGTATGTTAAGCTCTTTTGCGGTTCCAGCAACTGTCGGTTTTGTCGGCTTTTGTCCTTGAGAAAGCCTGTGTTCAACTTCTTTTTTCGCGGCTTCCGTCACAAGTTTAATGAAATCTTCGCGTGTTTCAGGTTTTTTGGTGTCTATACCCGACATTTACGTCGCCTCTGCGCTCTGTATAGGGTCTCTTATATATAAGAGTGTCGGAGAAGATTATTGAAAGCACAGCTAACTCTTTTATGATTCTGTCGGTTGCGCATAATTCTGAGTCTCGGAATATCTGCCGAGTCAAACTGTGATTATACAAGATGCTGTGATTTCGGCATTTAGCCAAAGTTTGCCGCTACTTTAGCTAATTAGGTAAATCTAATATTTTAGTGTACGTTGTGTTAACACCAAAAGTGGTGTACAAATGGTTAAGCTTAATTGGGTATGCTTAGGCTTCATACTATTAGGTTCCATGTTTTTTCTTTACGGAGCTAATTTTTATGAAGCGCTTGTTGGCTGGATAGGTTTTTTCATCATTCTCGGAGATACACTTGCTTTTCTTACTTTATATATTTATAACAAGTTAAATAAAAAAGAGGCCGTTCAGAACTCGTAGAGCTTACTGTACTTTTCATGTAAATATTCTAAGTAAGGACCAGCATCCAGCTTTCTTCCAGTTACTTTAGTTATCAAGTCAGTTGGGTCGTATAAGGCTCCGTATGAGTGAACGTTTTTGGCAAGCCAATCTATAATGGTTTTTGTGTTGCTCCGCGCAAGTTGGCTTCGCCAGTCGCTTATGTCCTCTGCCAAAGCGGCAAGCAACTGTCCACTGTAGATGTTACCTAAAGCGTAGCTTGGGAAATAACCATAATAGCCGCTTGCCCAATGCGTATCCTGCATCACCCCTTCCGCATCATTCTCAATTTTCAAGCCGAGAATCTCCTCATACTTCTCGTTCCATACCTCCGGCAACTGATCAACTTCTATTTCGTATCCGAAAAGGTCCTTTTCAATCTGAAAGCGGATCACTATGTGTAAGCAGTAGGTTACTTCGTCGGCTTCTACCCGGATTTTTGAGGGCTTAACCTCGTTTATAGCGTGAACAAACGAGTCCAATTCAAGATGCGCCAAGTTTGCGCCGGCAAGTGCTTTCAGTTTAGGCAGGAAACTGCACCAGAATTCTCGGGAGCGCCCAATAATGTTTTCTACGAAACGGGATTGCGATTCGTGTATGCCATAGGAACAGCTGGTGCCGACAGGCTGATACTTCCATTCCCTTGGCAGACCCTGCTCGTATAATGCGTGGCCTGTTTCATGCAGCACTGAGAAAATGGAAGAAGTGAATTCTTCTGGATAATAGTGCGTTGTGATTCTCACGTCATCGTAATATCCCATTGTGAACGGGTGCTCGGTTTCGTCAATACGACCAGCAGAACTTGGTGAGCTAACATCATAGCCCAAAGCTTCCGCGAGAGCTTTTGCAATTTGACGTTGCACTTCAACGGGGATGCTGCACTTAAGTATCGACGTGTTTGGCTGGTTCGGCGCATTCTGGATTTTTCTAAGCAAGGCAACTAGCCCTTTTTGGAGCTGCTCAAAAATAGGCGCGATGGCTGCAGCAGTCATTTTCGTCTCGAAAAGGTCTATTAGTGCATCATAAGGCGTTGCAACTGCTTTGACTTTCATAAGAATCTCTGCTTTTTCACGGTTAAGTGCCACAAGCTTCTCTAGTTCAGGCTGAAGTATACTGAAATTTTTGGCAGCTTTCGCTTTTTTCCAAGTGTTTACCGTCAGCGCTTGCTGCTTGGCGATTTCAGCAACAAGTCTCTCAGGCAACTGAGTTTGTTCATCGTAATTCTTCTTGATAAGATATACATTGCGTTTCTCTACCTCTGTTAACAATTCATACTGTGGACTTGCAAGTATCTCGGTTAAGAGTCGCCCAATCTCCGGCGAAGTGCTCATTTTGTGGCTGAGACGGCTTAAAAGCGCAAGCTGCTGGCTACGCTGTTCGATGCCTCTAGGCGGCATCACGGTTTCCATGTCCCAATGAATTATGGCTTCTGTAGTTTGTAGGATAATCAAGTCTTTGGTTAACTCAAGCAACTTCTTGTACGCTGAGTATATGTCTGATGACATTTCTTGTTTCAGCTCCATCAAGCTTTAGTTAAGCGCTTGTAAGAAAAGATTTTTGGTTATAATCGGGTTGTGGCGCTTGCCACGTAGATTAACTTTCGGTAAATCTTAATAGCGTTTAATGCCCTCTATCTATGTGTGATGTAGAATGAAAAGGAAGTTGATGGAGATACTGGCTTGTCCTATAGATAAGCATCATCCGCTTGAGCTTCATGTTTTCGAAGAAAAAGATGAAATAATCGAAGGCTTAATTGTCTGCCCCAAGTGTCTACGATGGTATCCGATACGAGATGAAATCCCTGAGATGCTGCCTGACGAGTTGCGGAAAGAAGCTGAGGATTTACCGTTTTTGAAGAAATGGCGCGAAAAAATACCTGAAAAAATCGTTTTTGAAGGCAAACCCTTCAGCTTAAAACGTTAATAAGAATTTGTTTCAAGCTTTATTGCTCTATTTTTTGCCGATGAACGTAAGGCTGCTTCTGCTATTTCCAATGCTTTTAAACCATCAGTGCCGGTTATCAGAGGCTTCTTCCTTTCTAGTATACACTCTGCGAAGTGTTGCAGCTCAAGTTTTAAAGGCTCCTGCCACGCGTATCTCGGCTGCACACTTTCCTTTTGGTTCTCAATCCACAGCTCTTGCGTCATGTAATCCAAGCGCATTATGGCGTTGCTGCCTGTAACCGTAAGCAAACGCGTTTTGTAGGGCGTCAACCAGTTGGATTCAATGAAAGCGCTTTTTCCATCTTTGTAGGTAAGCATTATCTGCGCATAATCCTCAAATCTTGTATGCCTCATGCTTCCAGTTTTAGCGTAAACCATGACTGGCTCTTCATTGAATACGTAACGCATGACGTCTATGTCATGGATCGCCGTGTCCTTGACCACGCCTACGTCGCCTATTCTTTCAGGCCACTGTGAAAACCGCTTTGCAGTAGCACACACAAGCTCGCCGATTTCCTTCTTCACCACCGCCATGCGGATATGCTGTAGCCCAGGAATGAATCGCATTAAGAAGCCAACTGTTAAGTGCAAACCATTTTTCTCAGCTGTTTCTAGAAGCACTTTCGCCTGCTTAGTGTTGGCAGCCATGGGCTTCTCAACTAAAACATGCTTCCCCGCTTTAAGCGCCTTCAAGGCTTCCTTGGCGAGAATAGTTGACCAAGTGCATACGCTTACGGCTTCAATCTCCGGGTTTTTCAGCATCCTTGAACTATTTGTGTACGCTTTAGCACCGTACTGTTTAGCTATGTTTTTTGCTCTTTCAGCGTTTACGTCACAAACCGCTACCAGCTCTGTTAACTCGAGCTCTTTATAGGTGCGTACATGGTTTTTTCCCCAGCCGCCCACGCCTATTACAGCTACGCCCAGCTTCTTCATGTTTTTCTTGCTCCTCGACCTATCCCACGATATACAAACCCTTCTTTTTCAACTTTTTGCGGCTCGATTATACCTGTTAAGTCAATGAAAGCCGCTGGCGTTTTTACTATCGTATGGAGCTTTTTAAGATTTAGGCGTTTAACTATATCTAGCGGGTTGATTAAAATTATACAATCTGTGCCTTCAACTGCTTCATTCACACTTTTTTTAAGCAGCCGCGCTAGACCCGTTGTTTCACTCATCATAGCTGCTGGATCATAAAGATTAAGCTTCGCGCCTTTCTTCTCTAGCAACTGCACAAGCATTTCCGCTGCTGTCTGAAACTGAACGTTACCTAGCAGCGCAATTCGCGCTCTTCTTAAGGTTTTTCCACAACTTCTCAGTGCATCTTGAACTAGGTTAACTGCGTGTGCCGTCATCTGCTCATTAATTTGCCTGGCAAGCGAGGGAATACGAAGCTTAGTGGTTAGGTTTTCGGCGCTTTCAAGCAGAAGATTTACTCCATCGCGGTAGTTTTCCTCAGAAATAGTCGGGGCTGCATCTATATCCTGTATGCCTAAGACTCTCAAAATTTCATTATAATCTATACCTGCTTTTTCACAGAAAATAGCTAACTCATTAGTCAAAGCCATATCAACATCTTTCTTTGTAATGGCAAAAAGTGCGGCGGCTTCTGCAGTTTTTATATCCGTTATTCTTTGTATTGCTTTCCCTGTTATTGTTTCCAAAACCACCGAAGCAGAGGCTAAGCTTGTTTCGTCTGAAGCAGCTATCTTTAATTTTTGTTCCCTAATAGTTGCAAGTTTCTGGCTATAAGGGAGATAAATTGGATTGTAGGCGAAACCAAACGAATCTCCAACTTTGAAACCTGATGTGCTTTCTAATTTTTCTTTGATAACTCCCTCTGCAGCGCCTAATCCTGTTATACCCACATAAATGACTAACGTGTTTCTGCGCAGTGCATTTCCGATTTGTTTACATGCTTTCTCGATTTCTGAATAATCCGTCCTTATCTTTTCATCGAATTTTGCTTGAATCGCTATTAGTATGATGTCGCTTTGTGAAACTGCACTTTTTAGGTCATTAGCAGAGGTTAATCGCCCTGTTTTCGTAAGACGCTTTAATTTGATAGCTACTTCGCGGCTAACGTATAATGGTCTTCCTTTTTCTATACTTCTAACCAAACTCTGGTCTAGATCTGTGTATATGACCTTATACCCTACTTCTGCGAAGGCAATGGCGTAAAGAATGCCTATTTGCCTGCAGCCTACAACGCTTACTGTATATGCTTGACGCTTTTCCACAGTATCTAACTCTTCTGGTCTTACTCGTAGAACTGCAGGCATCGGCCGCTATCCCCAAAAGTATACTTACTAAAGAGTTTTGAGAATCCTTTCAATCTTCAAACTGTACTCTTCAATAAGCTTTTGTGCTTTCTCTTGGCTTTTTGCTTCAGCGTAAAGTCTATAAATCGGCTCAGTTCCGCTAGGCCTTATTAGAATAGAGCTTTTATCTTCAAACCATATTTTTACCCCATCAATAGTGCTTATGTTTAAGTCTTGAACTTGCTCGAGAAGTTTTTGAAGAACCTTACCTTTCTTGTCTTCAGGACATTCAATTTTTCCTTTTTCAATAAAATATTGAGGCTGCTCCGCGATAAGTTGTGAAAGCTTTTTCCCTGTTTTAGCCATTATCTCCAAGATTAGCGCTGTTGTCATAGCGCCATCACGCACTGCCTGATGCGGACCGTAAAAGACCCCGCCATTTTCTTCGCCGCCCAGCTTTGCTTTAACCTCTTTCATTGTTTGGGAAACAGTTACGCTTCCGACTTTGGTCCAAACAATTTCGCCCTTATATGCATCAGCTATATCCTTCACGAGTGTCGAAGAACTGACTGGCGTCACTATTTTCTCATTCGGATTCTCAATTAGAAACTCTTTTTCGATTATCGCAAAAGTTTTGTCGCCCCAGTGGACTTCTCCATTTTCATCTACAAATATAGCTCTATCCGCGTCTCCATCAAACGCCACGCCTAAATCAGCGCCTGTAGCTTTCACAACTATGGCCAACTCCTTCAGATTTTCTGGACGCGGCTCCGGCATTCGCCCAGGAAATGTTCCATCAATATTAGCGTTGATAGTGGTGACTTTGCAGTTTAACTCGCGTAGGAGACTCGGCGCAGTAAGGCTGCCTACACTATTCGCCGGGTCTAAGACGACATGAAATTTTCTCTCGGAGATAGCTGCTGTATCGACATGCTTCTTTATTGCTTGTATGTATTCATCATTTACTGTCCATAATTCACGTTTTGCGCCCAGTTTATTCCATTCCGCTAAAACCAGCTTACCTTTAAAGTAGATTTCTTCTATCTCCCTCTCTTGTTCATGAGAGATTTCTATTCCATCTCGCCAAATGACTTTTATGCCATTATATTCAGGTGGATTATGCGAAGCAGTTATTATTACGCCCCCATCCATGCAATGGTTTTTCACTGCATACTGAAGTGCGGGCGTCGGCGCCATCCCTGCGAAGTATACATTGCAGCCTGTTGCTGTTAAGCCTGCAGTCATAGCTTTAGCGAACATTGGACCACTAGTTCTAGCATCATAACCCAATAGCAGGTTTTTTCTTTGGAAGAAGGTTCCAATGGCTTCGGCAACTTTCACTACCATTTCTACTGTTAACTCTTTGTTTACTAACCCGCGGATGCCATTTGTCCCAAAAAGCTTGTTTGACTCCATGACTTAAAGCCCTTCTTATTATTTACTAAATGATATTTGTCGATTCTTAAATGGTTTTCAGCAGATTTCTTTGGCCGGGCAAACTGCTGTTCCTTCAGCAAGTGAGACGCCATCTCTAATTTTCGCTTGGTCAGCTATAATGCATCCTTGGCTGATTTTGACTTTTTTGCCTATTACTACCGCCTCACCTATAACTGAGCCATTTACTGTGGTGTAGTCACCTATTTCTACGTCTGGGAAAATTACTGATTCGCTTATTTGCACGTTTTTTCCTACTTTTACGTTTTTCCCTATTATCGCATGTGGGCCTATTGTGGATTTTTCGCCGATAGAAACGTGCTCATCTAACGCTACAGGTTGTTTGACTTCAAACTTGCCTTTGGCTCTTAACTCTTGTTTTCCTACTAGCATATCAAGAATAACCTTGTTCGTTTGCAAGTACTCCTCAGGTTTTCCTATATCCCGCCACAAACCCTTAATAATGTGCCCGTAAAGTTTGCCTTCCGCCACAAGTTTAGGAAAAATCTCCCGCTCCATCGAAACCGCTCTTCCTTTGGGTATATAACGAAGCACTTCAGGGCTGAGCACATAAATCCCAGCGTTTATAAGTTTGGTTGGCGCTATGTCCTTCTCTGGTTTTTCAATAAACCTCTTCACACGACCATCCTCTTCTATTTCAGCGACACCGTATCTGCTTGGATCTTCAACTTCACAAAGAGCAATTGTAGCTAAACCCTTCGTTTCTACATGTTTAGCCACTATTTCTGCATAGTTCACATCTGCAAATATGTCGCCATTGAGCACCAGAAAAGGTTCTTTGTCGCCCAAAAGTTTTTCCGCCTTTTTTATCGGACCGGCGGTCCCAAGCGGCGTTTTCGGGGGATCAACCGAGTATTTTATGCGTAACCCGCTTTTTGGGATTCGCTGCTTTTTTATGTAGAATTCTGTCTGCAGATTCACTGCTAATACTACGTCTGTAATATTGTTTTTTGCGAGCCGCTCAAAAATCCATTGCAGCAGCGGTTTGTTAACTATTGGAAACAAGGTTTTCGGTTTTGTACAGCTTAGCGGTCTAAGTCTGGTGGCAAATCCGCCTGCAAGGATTAACGCCTTCAGTTAACGTCACCCTTAGGAAGTAATACTATTTGCATGTTTCAATATAAACAGTTATGACAAAGCGTTATTAGGCGTTGTATTAAAAGATCACGAATGTCGTTAACACATAATATTGATTAACTATTTTCTATCTGCTTAGTATAACTTGCTGTTTTGAACAACTGCTACGTTATGGTTATATGCTGCCGCTGCAAAACAGAAAAGGAGAAAGACTATGTCAGATATGGGTGTTACCGTCAAAAAAAACGAGAACTTCTCCGAATGGTACACGGAAGTTGTTTTAAAATCCGGATTGGCCGACTATGCGCCAATAAAGGGTTGCATGATATTCCGTGAACTTTCCTATGCCATATGGGAGAAAATTCAGGAAATTTTTAACAAGAAAATCAAGGCAACAGGCCATAAGAATGTCTATTTTCCCATGTTCATACCAGAAAGTTTTCTAAAGAAAGAAGCAGAACATTTTGCCGGTTTTGTGCCAGAGGTTGCTTGGGTAACCCAGGGCGGAGACTCTACCTTGGAGGAAAAACTTGCTATAAGGCCTACCTCTGAAACGATCATTTACGCTACTTACGCAAAATGGATTCGAAGCTGGCGGGACTTGCCCATTAAACTTAATCAATGGTGCAACGTCGTTAGATGGGAAACCAAGGCAACAAAACCTTTCCTTCGAACTAGAGAATTCCTTTGGCAAGAAGGGCATACTGCGCATGCGACAAAAGAGGATTCTGATAAAGAAGTGATGGACATATTGAGTGAGTACAAGGATCTGATGGAAAGTTACCTTGCGATTCCCGTGTTAGTTGGTGTGAAATCTGAAAATGAAAAATTCGCTGGGGCACTTTACACGACGACGTTGGAGGCCATTATGCCTGATGGGAAAGCTTTGCAGATGGGGACATCGCATAATTTGGGCCAAAATTTCGCCAAGGTTTTCGAGATAAAATTCATAGGTGAAGACGAGAAAGAGCATTACGTTTGGCAGACTTCTTGGGGCATATCTACACGGCTTATAGGCGCGATTGTCATGGTTCACGGCGACGATAAAGGCTTAGTGATACCGCCGAAAATTGCGCCCATACAAGTAGTCATAGTGCCCATACCCTACAAGGGCGCAGACTCCGAGGCCATATTTGAAAAGGCGAAAGAGCTTCTGGGAAAGCTTAAAGAAAAAGGTATCTCTGCCATTTTGGATGATAGAGAAGAATACACGCCAGGCTGGAAATTCAACGAGTGGGAACTGAAAGGCGTACCGATCCGTGTAGAGATAGGCCCAAGAGACCTCAAACAGCAGCAAGTAACATTAGCGAGACGCGACACCTACCAGAAAACAGTGGCTAGATTTGATGAGGCAGCGCATGCCATAGAAAAGCTTCTTGATGAAATACAAAGCAATTTGTACGTAAAAGCTAAAGCTGCGCTAGCGGAAAAAATAACCCTTGTGCGTAGCTATGATGAATTTCAGCGGGTGCTTGAGGAGAAGGGCGGCTTTATCAAAGCGGCTTGGTGCGGTAACGGCGACTGCGAGGAGAAGATTAAGGATGAAACAGGCGCTACGATTAGGCTGAGACCTTTCGAAAAGGAGACACCGATAACCGACTGCGTTTACTGCGGTTTAAAAGCTGCTGAAATGGTGTACTTCGCCAAATCCTACTAAGCCACGTTTCTTTCTACTCCACTAATTTTACATACCTATTAAGTTGCTTAGCCACATCCTCTAGCCGAAGCCACTTCAGAGTTGATTTCTTCGGTATTCCCCGTTCATCCCAGCCTCGCTTCTGATAATATCGCTGCAGCATTGCATTGTACTTTTCTAAATCAAGTTTGGCGCCTTTCAATGGGCCCTCAGTTAGCGACTCTTTAAACCATCTCGCCGGTGGAACATCCATTTCATGCGTCCACATACTGCTGTATTCGCGCACCCAAAATGCCCGAATAAGATTCCATATGCGTTCGCCTATTTCAGTTAAAGTTTTCCATGTGAAGTCCATACCCGTGGCGACACGTAGAAAGCGCGTGTACCATTGAAGTTCCAAACCAAGCGATATACTTGGAAATCGGCAAACCGTCAAGGACTCGAAGACTCCGCCGCGGGTATGCTGCATCTCTATAATCTTGTCGATTTTTTCTTCATCGTAGCTTCCGCGGTTTGTATGTATTTCCCATGAAATCAACCATGCGTCCTTATGATGTGCGCCAATTGCGCTTGTGCCGTAAGCTAAAGCCATTCCTGGCGCTGCATAACAGTTGTATGCGGAAATCTCTAGGCCTTTAACATGCATTGCCCACTCGTTTGCGCGGTTTCCTATTTTTGCTGCTGTTGCTTGAACCCCGTCGGCAAGAAGCGCGCCTATTCCTCGTCTGTATGCTATGTCCTTAATCAACTGCTTGATTTCAGCATATTTTCCCCATTCCAATTTCTCAGCGATTAGATGCTTCTGGGATGCTTCAATAGCGAAGCCCACCACGTTTCCAAGCGAGATTGTGTCTAAGCCCAACTCGTCTGCGCTCCGGTTTAAAGCTGCTACCTGTCGAAGATTGCCAAGTCCTATGTTTGAGCCAAGCATCGCCACATTTTCATAATCCAACTCTGCCTCCCTTCTATCCGAGTCTTTAACGACATTGCCGCAGGTCATATTGCATTGTGGACAACCACGGTTGGAAACCTTGATTTTCTCCATAGCAAATCCGCTTATTTTATCTGCCTTGTCAAAAACGGCTTCACGAAAATTTAGGGTGGGTAGCACACTATTTTCTTGGCTCCACTCTATAGTTGACATTGTTCCTTGCCGCTTCCAAAAAGCGTAAAGCGGCATAGTTAACACTTCCCTATAAGCGGTGGCGCCAAGTTCCTTCATCTCCTTTGGCTGTGAAATCGGCACGTTGTCAAAGCCTTCAAAAACCACAGCTTTCAAGTTCTTAGAGCCCATAACAGCGCCAATGCCTGGTCTTCCACCTGAGCGGCCTTCTTGAGAAATAAGGGTGGCAAACTTTACTAGGTTTTCTCCTGCTGGGCCAATAGATACAATGCCTGCGCTATGGCCGTATACACGTTTTAGCTGTGCTTCCGTTTCAAATGTGCTTAATCCCCAAAATTCTTTGGCATCCACAAATTCAACTGTTTTAGCCTTCACGTAAAGAATAACAGGCTTTTCCGCCTTGCCCTCGATGATAACTGCGTCGTATCCAGCACGACGCATCTGAACCGCAACATTGCTTCCAATGTTTCCATCTCCATAGCCGCCTGTTAGAGGACTCTTTGCAGCAACGACGAATTTGCCGCTGTTAGGTAATCCTATCCCAGTTAATGGTCCAGCAGCAAAGATCAACTTGTTTTCAGGAGATAATGGATCAGTTCCAGGTTTTATCCTGTCCCATAAAATTTTAGCGGCGAAACCTCTGCCGCCAAGAAAATTCAAAGCCAAACCTGCATCATATGATTCTGCGACTGCTTTGTATTTGGCCAAGTTAACCTGTAAGAAAACACCCGTCCAACCAAACATGCTTGGCACACTCAACTGTTTCCGTATTATGAATCGCGCGAAAATAAAAGTTTAATCAACAGTTGCGACTACTATTTGCCTAAAAAAGAACGTGCTTTTATTCCTGCTTGACGGCTTCTTCGGAAGCTTTATGTTCTGGAATAACGCAAGTGTGAAGTTATGCAGGGGCTTCAACTGTGGTGCGCATAAAAATCACAAAACGTGCAAAATCAGTTGAGTATGCAATACGCGATGTGGTAATTAACGCGGGATCACTTGCAACCACAGGCAGAAAAATTTTCTACTTAAACATAGGCGACCCTGTGGCATTTGATTTTCCCACGCCGCCACATATTAAACAAGCCCTTTGCGAGGCAATTCAGTCGGAAAAGAACTATTACGCGCCCTCAGAAGGGCTACCTGAACTGAGGCAAGCTATAGCCGAAAAGGAGAAAAAAGTAAACGGCGTGGACATAACTGCGGAAAATGTCTTAGTTACTTCTGGCGTCTCCGAAGGAATACGGATGGTTATATCGGCGCTGATAGAGAAAGGAGACGAAATCCTTGTTCCCGGACCCGCATATCCCCCATACATTTCCTATGCGAAGGCTTACTACGGAACGCCCGTCACATACGAAACGATAGAGGAGGAAAACTGGCAGCCGAACATTGATGATCTGCGTAGGAAAATCTCGAAAAAGACCCGCGCTATAGTGATAATTAACCCAAATAACCCTACAGGAGCGCTTTATAGAAGAAAAGTGGTTAAGCAGATACTAGACGTTGCAGGCGAACATGACCTGCTGGTTATATCCGATGAGATCTATGATCAGATAAGATACATTGAAGAGTACGAAAGCACCGCCCGCTTGGCCAAAGACCTGCCAGTAGTAGGCTTGAATGGATTCTCAAAAGTGTACCTCATGACAGGCTGGCGGCTTGGCTACATATATTTCTACGATCAAAACGGCGAATTGAAGGAGTTAAAAGAAAGCATAGAAAAAGAGCAGCGCATAAGAATCTGCGCCAACACGCCCGTCCAGGTTGCAGGTGTAGCCGCGCTGAAGGGCCCGCAAGATCACGTGAAAGATCTGGTTGAAAGACTGCGGGTAAGACGAGACTACGCGTGGAAGAGACTCAATGAGATTGAGGGCGTAAGCTGCGCGAAACCTGACGGCGCATTCTACGTGTTCCCAAAGATCCACGGTGTTGGCTCAAGATGGGAGACAGACATGGAGTTCGCCGTTGAGCTTTTAAAGGCGACAGGTGTTCTGCTAGTGCATGGTTCAGGCTTTGACCCCGCTTATGGCGCTGGGCACGTGCGTATAGTGTTCCTTCCGCCAATCGCGACATTGGAGCAAGCGTTCAACGAATTAGAAAAATTCGTGAAAAGCAAACAAAAATGCTAATGCCACTTTAGCTTTACGGGTAAATCGGCACGCCTTCCGCTGGATCAACAATTGCTTTCTGGAAGGCGTCCATTAGCTTTTTCGTGACAGGTCCTGGTTTTCCATCTCCTATTTGCCGCTTGTTCACTTCTCGAATAGGCACAATCTCTGCTGCGGTTCCCGTGAAGAATGCCTCGTCCGCAGTGAACAGCTGGAATGGCGTAATATTGCACTCGGTTACTTCATAGCCCAATTTTCTGGCGAGTTTGATTACTAACTGGGCTGTGATGCCCGCTAAGGCGCCGGTGCTGGTTGGCGGCGTGAAGATTTTGCCGTCTTTTACTATGAATAGGTTTTCGCCTACTCCCTCAGCTATGACGCCGTTTTTGTCCAAGCATATTGCTTCGTCAGCACCGCTTGCAGTAGCTTCTATTTTGCCTAGCACGCTGTTGAGGTAGTTCAGCGATTTTATCTCATGTGTGGCTGCGTCCACCGCGTTTCGCCTGACCCAGCTGATCATGGCGGAGATGCCTTTCTCTTTGGCCTCCTTTGACATTATTGAAATTGAGTCGGTTATGATAATGACGGAGGGCTTAGGGCATTTCCGCGGATCCAAGCCCAAGTCGCCTACGCCACGAGTGACTACAAGGCGTATGTAGGCGTCTTTCAGATTGTTTCTGCGTAGCGTTTCAATAACTGCCTTTATCATTTCTTCCTTTGTCAAGGGTATTTTGAGCATTATGGCGTGGGCTGAGCGGTACAAGCGGTCTACATGCTCCTTTAGTTTGAAGACGATGCCGTTGTAGGCGCGGATTCCTTCGAACACACCGTCGCCGTAAAGTAGACCGTGGTCGTAAACAGAAATTTTGGCTTGAGATTTCGGGTAGTAAACGCCGTCTATGTAGACTTGTAGTTCCCTATCCATAGTCTTCACTTCAGTATTGGCGCTTTTATTGTAAGTATCATTTGATATATTTTTTGGCAATGATTTATATGCTTCATGTATCAGCCGTAGAACTGCGGGCGCCTAGAGAGGCGCACAGGCAAGGGCAGTGGCTTAAAAGGTTTGCCCTCGAGTTTACCGGTGATCTTTGCTATTAACTCCTCAAGCTTCAAGTTTTGTACTTTGCCATGGGCTTCCCGGTCTCGAACCGCAAGAACGCCTGACTCAAGTTCCCTCTGACCCACAACGATGATGTAAGGAACCCACTCCATTTCTGCCTCGCGGATTTTCTTCTGCAGCGTGAAAGCGCGGTCATCGATGTCTACACGTATGTTATGCTGGGATATTTTGCGGGCGATCTCCTCGACTTTCTCCGTGAAGCTGTCGGATAATGGTATTAACCTTACTTGTGTAGGCGACAGCCATAGTGGAAGCATTGGCGGTTTGCCGTTTTGCTGTTCTCTGTATGCTTTTTCCAGCAGTGCGTACACGCATCTTTCGATGGCGCCGCTGGGTGAGCAATGCAGAATTAGCGGATGCTGCTTTTCGCCTTTCTCGTCCACGTAGGTTATCTCGTATCTCTTTGCGTTTTCAACATCTATCTGATCAGTGGAAAGCGCCGCCGCCTTGTCCTGATTGTCCACGAAGTTAGCGTCCCATTTCAACGCGAAGTAAAAGAAGCGCTCCGTCCACATTTCCACCAGCATGGGTTTGCCGAAAATTTTGGCTAACTCCGCAATGAACTCCTTGTTTTCCTCGTAAAAGTCCCTTGTGAAGCGCATGGCAATCTCATAATCATCTTTGGATAAGCCTATGCTGCTCAAAACGCTTATGCAGAGGTTAAAGCGCTTCGTAAACTCCTGCTTCGCTTGCTCCAAATCCGCACAGAAGGCATGGCAGTCAGGCATGGTGAACGCGCGGAGACGCTTTAAACCCACAACTTCGCCGCTTTTTTCGCGTCTGAAACTGTAACGGGTTAGCTCGTAAACTTTAAGCGGCAGCTGCTTGTAGGAAAACTGCGCGTCATGCATCATCAGAAACTGCCCGAAGCATGCGGCGAACCGCAAGAAGAGTTCTTTATCTTCTGTTTTCAGCAAGTACTGACGCGCGGGAAAACGATTCAGATAATTCGCTAGGCTGGGATGGTTAAAATCATACATGACGGGCGTTTCAACCTCCATAGCGCCGTAGGCAATCATCTCCGAGGTCACAAACTGCTCCAGCAGCGACTTGATTAAGCGCCCTTTCGGGTACCAGCGAATATTGCCGGGGTCGCTGCCCTGCTCATAGTCTGCTATCT
>JAOAIV010000020.1 GCA_026414525.1 Candidatus Bathyarchaeota archaeon
CAGCATTGTAAAGCCACGCTTTGACGCGCACATCACGTGATTGAATCTGCACTGTAACTTCTTCTGGAAGCAACTGCATGAACTGCGCAGGGTCCCATGGATCTTCATGCTCGATCTGCTTTCCTTCAAGTGTTAATTCTTGTCGGAAATAGCCTTTTTTACTGATTAAACTGACGCCTACAAGAGGCAGTTTCAAATCTGCGCTTGAGCGTATTGTGTCGCCTGCGAGTACACCGAGACCGCCGCTGTACGTGTGCATTTCATTTAAGAGTGCAATTTCCATTGAAAAGTATGCGACTTTCTGTCGATTCTGATTTTGCATGAGCCAAGCACTTGGTTGCTTAGTGTTTATGGTACTTTTAAAATTTCTTTTATTACTTTGTGTGTCTCAACGGGCGGTAACATGGTGTTCACAAGGTAACTGTCTACACGGCTAAAGAATTCCTTGAAGAACCTCTCGCGTAACAGAGTTTTTCTCGCATCCTTAACTAGCAGATGCGGATTACAGAAGCCTTCCTTCTTGACGTACTCAACTGCTTCAGAAGTTGTCAACTTTTTCGCGACTGTGCTATCGGCTGGGTCGCGTTTCAGTAAAATTGCCATGTTCAGGGGTGTCATGGGGAAGATTTTTCCTTTCCCGACAATCCACCGTATGTTGACAACTGCTCTGCCTTTAGCGTCAAACTCGGCTTTATCCACAAGCGACTTGTATTCGCCCCAGATTTCCGCTATATCCGCTTGGATATAGAAGTTCTTTTCCGAGCTGAATGCTACATCTTGATCCGCCATGAAGCGCACAAAGAACCAGTCGTCTGATATGGCGCTGACGCCTTTTAGCCTCAGCAGCCCGTATGTATGCGTTGTTTTGCCTGTTCCCGATGGAGCTATTAAGCAGGCGCCTTGGCCGGCTATGCTTATGCAAGCGCCGTGAACAGAGTTTATGCCATGCTCATCCTCGAGAATATCGCCGGCGACGCTTAGGGCTATAGACTTCACCCAGCCGTAATAGTCCACATTAATCAGAAAAGCAGTTTTCGAGAGTGGATCGTAAAGCACACGCTGCTCTCCGCCGTCTTCCTGAGTGACGATAAGTCTTCCGTGAGAGCGAACATAGGCGGACATTGGGTAAAAGTTTTCTTCCCAGCGCTCTTTGAGGTATTTGTTGTCAGTGAGGAGCTTTATGCAGCAGCCGTAAATATCGGCTCTTTCCTCGTAGAGTAACCGCTCGCTGTACTTTCCCATTAACGCTTCTTTGTCTTCTATTGAGATTATTTCCACTTCATATTTTGAAGCCATTTGCACTCACTTTTTCAGTTTACCTACAACAAATTTTCTTATTTCATCCGCAATTAGCACTGAGCTGGAGACGAGAATTATCAGTAGCCAATCAAAAGGCGACAGCGTTGTAGTGCCTAATGCCGCCTGAAGCGGAGGAGCCAGCGTTGCAAGCACTTGTAAAGAAACAGAGGCGACTATGCCGCTTAGCAGATACTTGTTGGTGGTTAAGCCAAGTTTGAAAATGGATGCCGTTCTTGACCTACAGTTTAAAGCGTTGAACACTTGGAACATGGCTATGGTGGTGAAGGCTAATGTTTGTGCCCTTTGAAGTCCCCCGCCGTTATAGCCTGTTATGAACATCCATAGCGTGCCAACCGCCATAAAGATGCCCACGTAAACAATGTTTAGCATGATGTCTTTGTTTATTATCCGCTCCTTGGGTTTCCTCGGCGGCTGCTCCATAACGCCCTGGTCTTTTGGCTCCATGGCCAAGAACTTGTCAAGTAAGCCGTCGGTTACCAAGTTAACCCAGAGAATCTGAACTGGCGTAAAAATTAACGGCACACCAGGCAAAAGCAGAAGCGCCGCTATGACTGTGATTATTTCGCCTGTGTTGGTTGAAATGAGATACTTGACTACTTTTCGGATGTTTTCGAAAACTACGCGCCCCTCTTCAACGGCGTTAACGATGCTTGCGAAGTTATCGTCAGCTAAAACCATGTCGGCCGTCTCCTTAGTGACATCCGTGCCCGTGATGCCCATGGCAACGCCTATTTCCGCCGCCTTCAACGCTGGCGCGTCATTCACGCCGTCGCCTGTCATAGCTACAATATGGCCTTTCCGCCTTAGAGACTCTACAATCCGATACTTATGTGTAGGAGACACACGCGCGAACACGGCAGTTTCGTTTATCACCGCATCAAGCTCCGCGTCAGACATGCCATCCAAGTCTAAGCCCGTTAAAACTCTGCCATTTGCTTCTAAGATGCCTATTTCCTTGGCAATGGCCTCGGCGGTAAGCTTATGGTCGCCCGTTGCCATTATCACTTTGATCCCGGCTTTTTTGCAGAGCTGAACCGCAGATTTGGCTTCGGGCCTAGGCGGATCCAGCATCCCTGCGAGACCTACGAAAACGAGTTTAGCGCGACCCAGCTGAATGTCGCTCTTGGACTTCTCAAGCTCCTCCGCGTCTATGGCTTCATAGGCTATAGCTAAAACTCTCAATGCTTCACTGGCCATTCGTGTGCTGACTTCCAGAATCTCGGCCTTCTTCTGTGGGGTTAGCTTCTTCGTTTTGCCCTCCTCAAGGATCTCGGCGCACCTTTCTATTATCGTCTCCGGCGCTCCTTTAACGTAGATGTGGAGCTTTTCAGCGGAAATTTTGTGGAAAGTAGCCATATACCTGTTTTTGGGGTCGAATGGAATCTCATCCACTCGAGGATACTTCGCCTCTAAGTCTTCTTTTTGAAAACCTGCCTTTGCTGCAGCAACAACCAGCGCGCCTTCGGTGGTGTCGCCGTAAATTTCCCATTGCTGCTTTCCATCAAGCTTATGCAGTCTTAGCCTAGCGTCATTGCATAATGCGGCAGCTTTAAGCAGGAAACTGAGTGCTTCATCTTTTGCCGCGTCTACGGGTTTGCCGTCTACTTCAAAATGCCCTTCTGGAATGTAACCGACACCTGTTACCTTGACTATTTTATTGTCTACTAATATCTTCTGAGCCGTCATCTGATTGGTTGTTAACGTTCCTGTTTTGTCTGTGCAGATGACTGTTGCGGAACCTAAGGTGTCGACAGCTTGTAGCTTTCGGATGATGGCGTTTCTCTTTGCCATCCTGTGCACGCCAATCGCAAGCGTTATTGTTATGACAACCGGCAGTCCTTCGGGAATGGCGGATACCGCTGCCGCCAGCACAAATAGGAATGCTTCGAGGAATTCGGATCCGCGGAGCAGACTGATTATTAGTATTAGACCGCTTGCTGATAGCGCAAGCAAACCAAGCTTCTTGCTTAAGTCTACTGTCTGCTTCTGAATTGGAGTTTCAGCTTTCTCTGTTTCCTTTATCAATTTAGCTATTTTACCAATCTCCGTTTTCATTCCAGTGGCGACAACCACAGCTTTGCCTCTTCCACGCGTAACTATTGTGCCTGAAAAAGCCATGTTCACCCTATCAGCGACTGGCACATCCTTCTGCAGGATACCCGCGGTTTTCTTAACTGGCGTGGACTCGCCTGTCAGCATCGACTCGTCTATTTCCAAGTTTATGGCCTCGAAAATGCGGGCGTCAGCTGGCACTTTGGCGCCAGCTTCCAAATCGATTACATCGCCTGGCACTATATCCCTTGTTTTCACCCGCATTTCTATGCAGCTGCCTGTTTCTGGGCAATCGCGGATAACCTCGGCTTCTGGCGCAGCCATGGTTTTCAGCGCTTCCAGCGCTGCCTCCGCCTTATATTCCTGGAAAAAGCCGATAGCCGCGTTTAAAGCGATAACCACAAGTATAACTGCCATGTCAGTGTATTTTTCGACAAAAAACGAGATCAGCGCCGCAACGAGGAGGACGCCTACGAGCGGGCTTTTCAGCTGCCGCACAAGCAGCGCCAACTTGCCAGTCTTCTTTTCTTCCTCCAGCTCGTTCGACCCGTAAATCTGCAGCCGCTTCGCTGCTTCAGCGTTAGTTAAGCCTCTTTCGCTGGTATTAAGCTGCCTGAAAACGTCTTCAACGCTTAGACTGTGCCAGACTGTTTCCTGAACCATAACCTGCTTCCCCATGAAAAATGCTGAGGGATAGTTACTAAATCCTTGCATTGTTATATAAAAGATTTTAATTAGCGTTCTAGCTGAGGATATAATATTGATGGCTGTGCTTTGCGGGTAATTCGTTTTCGAATATTCACTTAAGGCAGCTATTATCTAAGGATAAGGTTTGCTAACGTTTTTTCCTTAACTGCCTCAGCTGCCGCTTTGCCTGCGAGACGTTCAGCGACTTTAAGCGCGAAATGCAAAGCTGTCGCCGGACCCTGACTGGTAATTACGTTTCCATCCTCCACGACCAGATCCCGCTGCACTTTCCCTCCGCCTCGCTCAAGCTCCTTCTCCATGCCAGGGTATATGGTGCACTTCTTGCCCTTCAAAATTCCCGCATCCGCCAGCACCGCCGGCGCCGCGCAGATTGCGGCCACAAGCTTGCCCGCAGCGAACGCCTGCCTAACCAGCGAAAGAACAGCGGCATTTTTCCTTAGGTTAATGTAGCCAGGGTTGCCGCCTGGGCATATCACGGCGTCATAATCTTCAGCTTTCACCTTGTCTATCGAAGTGTCAGGGGTAACCAGCAAGTCATGAGCGCCCGCGGTCGGCTCTGGAGAAAGCCCAGCAACCGCAACTTTCACATTGCACCTTCGGAGAACATCGATTACTGTTGTCGCTTCAATCTCCTCAAATCCCGGCGCCAAAAGAACTAACGCCGAAACCATCATGAAACACCCAAAATAATCCTTACTCAACCGTTTTACTTAAACTTTCATTTACTCCTAAACCACAGCTAAATTAACACTTAACAGCAACCCAAGAATAAAAGGCAGAAAAGCGCGCCTAGCCGTAGCTGACGCAGCCGACCTCAACAGAGAGATCTAGCTGTCTTGCTGATGGTGGGGCTGCCCGGATTTGAACCGGGGTCTATAGCGCCCGAGGCTACAAGCCTGGACCAAACTAGCCGACAGCCCCAAGGATGCGCTTATGGGCGTTATCTTCATTTTGGAACTTATAGAAATAAGTATTCCTCTGCAGTGTCGAAAGTTTGCCGTCGAGGCTTGCTTCGCACTGCAATTCACGCTATAATTAGACGAAGTTTCGTCGAGCATCACGGTAGGCTTTATGCTTTTGGCGTTTCAGTGATTACGGAAACCGATTGTGCCTGGCTGATTCTTTTGTGGTAGAATCTTGCGGCGATGCAAAGTCCTGCGGCGACGACTGCTAACCAGAAAGGCCATTGGAAAGCCGCGGTTATTGGAACGCTTACTGTTGCGCCTTCTGTCATGTTCCGCGGAAGCGTAGCCGTCGTCGCGCCTGTTAGTGGCACAGTAATCCCGGCAAGTATCTGCGCAATAACCGTAGCCGCTATCAGGCCGATGATGAAGAAGATAAGCGTGTAAAGCGGCTTCATGTAGCTGAAGCCAAGCAGGTGCTTGCCATAAGATTTGGCTGGTGCAAATGAGTAAACTAGCATTGCAACACCTGCTGCAATGAACATTAGCAAGGATGAAATATTCAGCGCCCAAACAAACGGTATGGTGAACGCTTTATCTGCAAAGCTGAAGTTCGTGTTCACCGGCGAAACATTCGCCTGTAGCAGTCCATCGCCGACTGTGAGCTGCCACCACGGCTGTAGCAGCGATACGGCAGCGACCATAAGCATCAAGATTGCACCGGCAAACCCGAACCAGTTAACACCAGCTAAACTTGTTGACACTTTGCCATCGTCTCTATTTCTGCCGCATTGGGTTTGGAATCTCAATTGATTGCTCAGTCTAAATCTGCACGCCGTTAACGTCCACCGTTAAACCCGCCAAATTAGCAGTAACCGTATCTTCGCTGGCATGTGCCGCTTCAAGGTGGCTTTCCGCCGCGGTAGTCCATGTTATGATGACCGTCAAAATCTTAGTTTCGTTCACGCCTACGCGGACAGGCTCTTTGAGGCTTACAGCACCCAAGCGAAAGTCATGCACAGCGCACTCGACATCGGCTTTGATGGAATTTACTTTAAGGTCAAAGGGAAATGGGTTCTTGAACTCGATTAGCTGCGTAACCGTCCGCGCAGATAAATTATACTTTGGCTCGCCAACAGGCGTCAGCATCGGTTGCTCCGAACCGTCACTTAACTTCTTCTGTATTCCCTCCATTTCAGGCGGGATGAACATGCCATGCAAATTGTCCTTATGCATAAGCACTACTCCAGTGGTGGGCGCTACAGTAATTGTCACTGAAAGTAGGATTAGAAGTAATCGCACTTTGTCCATGTTTCCACCACGCTTCCGCACATAGTATATGCGGCTTGAATTTTTATGGTTTATGCACTATCACTAAACAATAAAGGCGCCGGATGCACACGAAACGCTAAAGCGCTCGCCACGCTCATTCCTTATAAGGTGTACTGAGAACCTCTTTGGCCCTGTTGCTTGTCACAGGTCCAAGCCCATAAACCGTTTTCGCCCAGTCATCCACGTTTATGAAAGCGTTTAAAGGTGTCTGATAAGCTTTGAGTATGGCAACTGCTTTTTCCCTGCCGACATTGGGCAGGCTCGCGACGAAATAGACTTGTGCATCAGCCAAAGTTTCCGTTTTCTTGCAAGGATGAACTGTTGGCGCCCTTTTCTCCACAATCTGCTCCTGCCGAGCCGCAACGTAGAGGAAATCTATTGTTTCCTTGTAGGATGTCGTGTTAACAAGGGCTATGCCGTTCTTTGCCAAGTTGAACATGGCGCCCCAAACCGCTGCAGGCTGAATGTGGCTGAACTTGTAGATTATAGGCAAATAGCCCTCTAGAAGTATCAGCGCCTTAGGATAAGCCTCCTTAAGCTGGAACAATTGCTCGAAAAGGTAACGCCGAGTAAGCGTGTAAACGAAGTCTGTTACGGTTTTCCGCTCCACGGCACACTGGTCAGACAGGATGTAATCGCCTTTTTCCAGCGCCTCCGTCTTCACGTTTGCGCCACGCTCGATTAAGCCCTTAACAATCTTGGCTGCAGAATTAGCCTCTCGACTGTCAACGATAATTGTGGGTTTTTCACCATTCTTCTTATCATTCAAGTAGGGCAGAAGCGATTCAGCACCAGACATAAACTCAACTCTAAAATTGCGATAAACACCCATGTTTATCTTACTTTCGTTTCACAACAAGAGTAAGCCACTTACGCTACCAAATCAAAGCCTATATCTACACAGCGTTACATAATCTGTAATAGATGATTAAGCATGCAGAGAAAAACCGTCTTTTTCTCTCTCACACTCATTCTGCTGCTCGTGCTAATAACAGTAAGCGCGTACACCTTTGATCAAACCGGCACTTTGACGCTAAAGGCAGAGCAACATTGGGAAACCTACGGCACAGGCGGCACATGCATCCACGGCTCACACAACCTTTTCTTGGCTGATGTAGATGGTGATGGCGCAGTGGAAATAGTCACAGGCGGCTTAATGTACCAAGTGCACGAGGGCAAAAGGTTAACCTTAGAGGCGCCGCTTAAAATCTGGAACTGGAGCAGCCAAAATCTCACGCTGGAAAAAAGCCACAAGTGGGCAGGCAACATCGAATGTGTCTACACAGATGACGTAGACAACGATGGAACAGTTGAAATTGTCACAGCAGGAAGCCTAATCAACGGCACAAGTTTCTCCAGCGCGCTTAGAATTTGGAGCTACAACGGCAAAGAATTAACTCTTAAAGCAAGCCATGAAGGAACATATAACGGCGCAATCTTCGCCAGCGACCTCGACAGAGATGGCGCACAGGAAATAATCACGGTCGGCAGAAACAGCCTTGCCAACTGGTCAAGCACGCAGCTTGCCGCCTGGCAGCTTCACGGCGACACTTTGACCATGCAGGGCGAACCGCAGCGGTTTGAGGCTAACGTAACCAGCGCCAGCACGGTCTACGCCTACGACCTCGACGCCGATGGAGAAACAGAGATAATCACCGCGGGATATTCGGGCAAACTGGAAAATAGCAGCGGCCAACTCCGCGTCTGGCACTGGAACGGCACGCAATTCCTGTTGAAGGCGGATGCTGAATGGCGTTTGGTGGAAAACGGCTACGGCTTAACCATTGCTGGAGGAATACAAGGCAACACCGTGGTTAACAACGTGAAAGTAGGCGACGTTGACGGCGATGGCAGCGCGGAGATAGTTACAGGCGGATTCGCGTACGATGGAGAAAACGTTGCGGCGCAGCTTAGAATATGGACTTGGAATGGCACAGCGCTGCTGCTGGAAGCAAGCCACGAGTGGACAAGCGACTACCTCACCGAGGTCAAATGCATCTCGCTGCGCGATGTTGACTGTGACTTAGAGATAGTGACAAGCGGCATAGTCGCAGCCTACGGAAGCTTCAACACAAGCCAAACAAGACCTAACCATGCACAGCTAAGAGTTTGGCGCTGGGATGGCAAAACGCTGTCTCTGAAGCAAAGTCAAGAATGGACTATTGGCGACGGCGTATGCGCATGGAACGTTGGCGCAGCCGATTTAGACGACGACGAAAAAGTGGAGATAGTAACTGTCGGCTGCATGGGCATGAATAACCTTTGCGATCCAGACCTGCGCATCTGGGCAATCACAGTTGCTAATCCAATAGAAGTTATTGTAACTTTGGCAGCCACGGCAGTCATTACAGCTGTAGCAGCCGCATACTTTTTAGCCGATAAAATTCGAAACAAAAAGCTCTAATCAAAAAACAATGAGTGCTAAAGGATACACCGCGAAGCCGCATTCAGCATCATCGTAAGTGGGCTATTCATATCTTGTTAAGAACAACGGTTTTTCGGCTTCTTTACGCCTTTCTTCTAAAGGCACATCTCGCAATGAGACAATCTCCAAAACCTCAAAGCGCTCTTCAACAACTCTCTTTCGCAAGCTGAACCCATGTTCCCTGCGTAACCTAGTTCTCCTCGATTTTCTAACACGAGAACGCATAAAAATCGCCTTTAAATTCTACTTTCCAAAATATATTATATGTATATTCAATATTTTAAAAGTTGCGTTTTGTATAATACGGCGGCTGCATCCACCATGAGATTGAACAGCAGCCAAAATGTTCTATAGTCCTCTACTGCTTATCCAAAGCTAAATTCTTTTGTTCTAACGGATACAAGGAATATAACAAGATTATCGATAAAAAAAGAATGGAGAGGCTTATGGCCCTTTCTTAGTAATTTCCTTTACGATGCCAGCAGCGATGGTTGTACCCATGTCTCTGACAGCGAAGCGACCAAGCTCTGGAAAGTCATTATAAGTCTCTATGGCTATCGGACGCAATGGCTCCATTCTCACAAGCGCAGCATCGCCAGTCTTGATAAAGCTTGGCTTCTCTTCGACAACTTGGCCGGTGCGTGGATCAATTTTCTTCAGAAGCTCCGTGAATCTGCAAGCAATTTGGCCTGTGTGGTAGTGAAGGACTGGCGTGTATCCAGCAGCTATGGCAGTTGGGTGATAAATCACAATGATTTGTCCGATGAACTCCTTAGCCACGGTTGGCGGATTGTCCACTGGTCCTGCTACGTCTCCGCGGTGAAGGTCAGTTTTGGCTATGCCTCTAACATTCATGCCAATGTTGTCTCCAGGCTCGGCAACGGGGATTCGAGTGTGGTGCATCTCGATGGATTTTACTTCAGCCGTCTTGTTAGAGGGCATAAATACGAGGTTCATGCCTTCTTTGAGTATACCTGTTTCAACTCTGCCGACGGGAACTGTGCCTATGCCCGTAATGCTGTAGACGTCCTGAATAGGAATGCGCAATGGCTTGTTAACTGGCTTAGGTGGCGGCTCTAGAAGATCTAACGCCTCAATCAAGGTTGGCCCATTGTACCAAGGCATCTTATCGCTCTTTTTGATTAAGTTGTCTCCAGTCCATCCTGAAACTGGAACAAAGTTGATTTTCTCAATTTTGAAGCCAACCATCTTCAGCATACGTGAAACTTCGTTTTTGATTTCCTCGTAGCGATCTTTGCTCCAATTAACCGTAGTATCGTCCATCTTGTTGATGGCAACAACGAGCTGGCGGACACCGAGGGTAAATGCCAGAAATGCGTGCTCACGCGTTTGACCGCCTGGCCCAATGCCTGCTTCGAACTCGCCTTTCTTAGCAGAGCAGAATAGTACAGCAGCGTCAGCTTGACTTGCACCCGTAATCATGTTCTTGACAAAGTCTCTGTGGCCTGGTGCGTCTATGACTGTGAAATTGTACTTGTTGGTTTCAAATTTTAGGAATCTCAGGTCTATAGTTACGCCTCTTTCGCGTTCTTCCTTGAGGTTGTCGAGAATCCATGCGTATTTGAATGTGCCTTTGCCCATCTTTTCGGCTTCTTCTTCATACTGCTTAACGGTTCGTTCGTCTATTGCTCCTGCTAGGTAAAGCAAGTGGCCTGTCGTAGTGGATTTTCCGTGGTCAACGTGCCCCATGATTACGAGGTTTATGTGGGGTTTTGTGCTTTTGCTCATTTTTTCTTCCTCTATATTGTTTTTCCTTAAATTTTAGTGCGTTAACACAACTGTTCTTACAATTATTTTAAGCTTATCATAGCAATTCTGCCTTTATCTAGTATATTTTTGATTCATGAAGCCTTTTTTAGGTAATGGACTGATATCACACGCCATATTTTTGAATTGTAGAATTATATGAATTTTTAATCGCAAACTAACACTTTTGGGCTTTGGCTAGAAATTGTATTAAACCTGTTTTAGAAGTATTAAATTGAAAGCGTATGCCAACAAATTTGCCTCCTGAAGCCAAAGATAAGTGGGCTGAAGTTGAAGCCACGCGGGATCCACGCGAGAAACTACAGCGTATGCAAGAATTCTTAAGCTTAGTGCCACAACATAAGGGTACTCTTAAACTTCGAGGCCAAATTAAAAAGAAAATTGCTATTTTACGCCGAGAATTAGAGGAACGCAAGACAAAACGCGCCGGTAGAGGAGGCCCAAAGTTTTTCATCGAGAAAGAAGGTGCTGCGCAAGTGGTGCTGCTTGGGTTGACGAATGTGGGGAAAAGCTGTTTATTATCGGCGGTGACAAACGCGAATGTTGTTGTTTCGGCGGCGCCTTACACCACTCTCGAGCCTATTCCTGCCGTTATGCTTTTTGAGGATGTTCAGTTTCAGCTAGTGGAAGCACCCGCAGTAATGGAGGGATCAGCGGATGGCCGCGCTTGGGGTTTGCAGACGCTTGCATTGGCAAGAAATGCTGATGGCTTAATTTTGATGGTAGACTTATCTTCTGATCCTATAGCACAGCTGAGCCTCATTCTCGCTGAGCTGGAAAAAGCACGGATACTTGTCAATAAGCCGCGTGGCCGCGTGGATGTTGATAGGCGTTATATGGGCGCTGGCTTGCGTATAATAGTTGTAGGGCAACTAGTTGATTGTACTATACGAGATGTCGAGGCGCTTTTGCGAAGCTACCGTGTTGATAATGCCGTTGTGAAGATTTCGGGCGAGGTTACCTTGGATGATGTTGAGGATGCCATTTTCGAGAGCACAACGTACAAACCGGCAATTGTGGTTGCGAATAAAATAGATGTCCCGACAGCGGCGGAAAAACTGCGGCTGCTAGAGAAGTTTGTGGCTGGACGCATGCCCGTTATTGCTGTTTCGTGTGAGAAGAAAATTGGGCTGGAACAGCTAGGCAAAGTTTTGTTTGATACACTAGGTGTAATCAGAGTTTATACTAAAGAGCCTAGCGCTAAAGAGCCGTCTCATCGCCCTTTCACGCTGCGCCGCGGCGCCACAGTTGCAGATTTAGCTCGGAATATTCATTCTGACTTTGAACGAAATTTCGCCTACGCCCGAGTTTGGGCTGACCGCTTAACGTTTAGCCCTAAAAAAGTAGGGTTGGGCTTTGCTCTAGAAGACGGGGATATAGTGGAAATTCACGTGCGCTAACGTGATGATTGAGCAATCCGCTCTATCTCATGGCGCTTAGAAACTGCGACGCTTTTGATGTCATTGTTTGCTGCAAGGATTAGTTCATCTGCAAGCGCCTCTTGGATACTGCGTGGACTGTTAATTGAAGCTGCACGTGCCGCTTCGGTAATGTGGCGTAAGGCCAAGTCTATGCGACGCTGCGGTGAAACATCCACACTTAGGTGATATACGACACCGCCGTAGCTTATTCTCGTCGTGTCTTCGCATGGGGCACTATTTTCCACGGCACGCACAAGCACTTCTATCGGATTTCTGCCTGTACGCAAATGGATTATCTCGAAGGCTTGCTTGACTATGTTGGTTGTCTTAGCCTTTTTGCCAGCGTTCTTTCCAGGCCGCATAAGATCGTTTATTAGCCGTTCGACTATGTTGACGGTTGCTTTTCTAAAGCGTTGGTGCTCATGGCGACCCATACTATGGGGCACAACCATCGGGGTCAAATTCAAGTAGCGCTTTAAGCCTGGATCTTTAACTTCTATGCCCTCGAAAGTCCATTTCTGGAAAAGTTTTATCTCCTTTTTTCCCGTGCTCACAACACTCACCGTGCTGGCTTTTGCTTGCGGCCATATACCAGCTCTTTCAATGATACGCCATTAACCATAATGACCTTGTAGCGTACACCGGGAATGTCGCCCATGGCTCCGCCCCTTGTGCCGCCTATGCCTTCAACAACCACCTCATCGTGCTCATCTATGACGTTGAGCGCACCGTCTCCCGGTAGGAAAGCTGTTATCACACGGCCATTCTTGATTAGCTGTGTCCTGACACACTTGCGGATGGCGCTGTTAGGCTGCTTACTTTCAACACCCACCTTTTCTAAAACTATGCCGCGGCTCATCGGAGCACCCTGAAGCGGATCGACCTTTTCGTCTAAGCGAAGCATGCGGCGGTTATAGTAGCGATCTGACCAACGGAAGTTCTTCCGCTTCCTTTTTAACTGTCTTGCGGCGAACTCGCCTCTTGGAGACTTGGAACCCATTCGACTATATCCTCTTTTGCACAGCATAAACACCAACACCGATATATAAACAAAACGAACCTAAAGAGATGGTTTTTTGAATTAACAAAAATCTCGCGAACATATTTGCACCTATTGGCTGATCATTGCAGAAACAAGTTAGATGTTACCGTTGAAGTTTGTTAATTAAAATGGAAGAGATTGATAATCGATACAGATAAATTCTGCACTCCTCAGAAGTTAAGCCATCCCAAAATTCGTGGTGCGCATGATTGCCGTGGCAATAGCTATCTCCATCCTACTGTTGGCGATAGCACTAGACTTGATGCTCGGTGACCCGTCGCCAAATTACCCTGAGAAAACGGCGTTCAAGTTACACCCAGCCGTGCTTATTGGCAAGCTCACGAGAAAGTTGGAGCCGCATTTTAAGGATCAAAAACCAAAAGTAGCTAAACTAAAGGGGGTTCTGCTAGCTTTAACGGTGATTGCGGCCGTCACGCTTCCCGTCTTTTTAGGCTTATGGGCCGCCTACGTCTTCTTAAACGCGATAGCATACGCCATCTTCGGAATCATACTTTTAAAATTCACGATTTGCATAAAGCTTGAAACTGACTGGGCAAAAGCAGCAGCCAAAGCTATCGAGGCAAACGACCTAAACGAAGCGAAAAAATACTCGCACTTCTCAAGACGAGACTCAACAAACCTCACAGGCCCGCAAATCAGCTCCGCAGTCATCGAATCCATGGCCGAAAACTTAATTGATTTCAAAATCTCGCCTGTACTTGCATACTCGCTGTTTGGCGTTTCAGGCGCAGTTGCCTTCAAAACGGTTAATACGCTCGACGGCATGGTAGGCTTCAAAGACAGTGAACACATCCATACAGGCTGGTTTAGCGCAAACCTTGACACTGTAGTCAACTATGTTCCAGCACGATTAACCGCCGTGCTCATAGTTATAGCCGCCGCCATACTCGGCAGAGACTACAAAAACGCATGGAAGATCGCCCGCCGGGACCACGCTAAAACCCCAAGCAGAAATCACGGCTGGCCGATGGCTGCCATGGCTGGAGCGTTGCGCGTGCAGTTGGAGAAGCCTGGGCAATACATTCTCGGCGACCAAAATGAGCCGCTTACTCCAGACAAAATATTAACAGCATTGAAAATCAGGAATGTAGCGCTTCTTTTATCCTTACTTTTAAGTTTACCCATAATTTTGCTTACGAGAATGTACTTTTTCCCATATTAGC
Source organism: Candidatus Bathyarchaeota archaeon (assembly GCA_026414525.1). Taxonomy (GTDB): domain Archaea; phylum Thermoproteota; class Bathyarchaeia; order Bathyarchaeales; family Bathycorpusculaceae; genus JAOAIV01. Next base: position 14,175 of record JAOAIV010000020.1, read on the forward strand.
CAGAAGCGGCGCTAACTGCAAAACCTATTAATCGCACTTTCTCAACTATGTCAAAAAAAGGATGCGAAACATCATGACCAACATGGTTTCTTCACAGAATCAAAATTTCATAAACCATTCGCATCTGATTCGACATAAAACTGCGGATAGCAGGTACAGAATATGCGTGTTTGCCTGATTAATCCGCCTCGCATCCAACCAAAAGCGTGGGGTAAACCAAGCGTTTTTCAACCAATAAGCTTAGCATACATAGCCGCTTTGCTTGAAAAAGCGCATAAAGTGTGCATAATAGATGCACCTACAGAAGGCTGGCGGAACCTACAGGAGATAGATGGAACAAAATACCGCGTTGGCTTAAGCCGCATAGAAATATTAGATAGGCTCAAGCGTTGGGCGCCAGATGCTGTTGTGATAGAGGTTCCGTTTTCCGGCTGGGCTAGAACCGCGTTTGAAGTGGCAGCCCTCGCAAAAAGCATTAGCAATAAAATTGTCACGGTGCTGGAGGGGCAGCATCCCTCCGCGCGTGCTGAAGACTGCCTTGCAAACCCTAATGTTGACTTTGTCGTGATAGGCGAGCCGGAAATCACCATATCCGAATTAATCGATGCACTCGACAAGGGCACAGGAAGCCTTGAGAAAATAAGCGGTATAGGTTTCAAAAAAGAGGGCACCCCCGTAATTACGCAGCAGCGGCCGCTAATAGAGAATTTGGATGCGCTTCCTTTTCCGGCAAGGCATCTTCTTCGGATCAGAGCGTATTATGATGCGGTGAAGGAGAACCCTCTTAGAGGTGAAATCTACAAGCCCTGGACGGCAATAATCACTAGCCGCGGCTGCCCATACGAATGCATCTTTTGCACGCACCACATTGTTTGGGGGAAAAAATGGCGTGGCAGAAGCCCTGAAAACGTTGTTGCCGAAATAGAGCATGTTATTAAAACTTACAATGTTAAACAAATTGATTTTCTTGACGACAACATGACGTTTGACAGAAAAAGAATGGTAGATATCTGCGACCTGATCATAAAAAAAGGCTTGAAATTTGAGTGGTTTACGCCAAATGGTGTCAGAGCAGACACTCTTGACGAGAAGCTTTTGACCAAAATGAAAAAGGCGGGATGCAGGAAGATCCGCATAGCGCCAGAGTCAGGCGTGCAACGTGTTATAGACCAAATCATCAAAAAGAAATTAGACCTCAAAAGTGTAGAGCAAGCTGTTGCATTATGCAAGAAGGTGGGAATTAAGGTAGGTTGCTTCTTTGTAATTGGTTTCATAGGCGAAACAAAAAAAGACATACAGGAAACAATAAAATACGCCTACAAGCTTCGCAGCTTGGGCGCGGAAAGCTTCGTCTTCAGCATAGCCACACCCGTTTATGGCACGAGACTTTATGAGCAGGCCAAAAGAGAAGGTTACCTCAGGGAGTGCTTCAGTGACGAAGCTTTAGCTGGTGCAGAACCGCTTATAGAAACACCCGAATTCACAGCGGATGAACTCCGCGAGATATGTGCATATGCAAATCTTGTAAATCCAATTTTAACCCGCGACAAAATACTGAGAGCACTACAAAATCCGCGGAAAACACTAAAATTGCTTTTAAGAAAAGCGATTACGCAAAACGCATAGCAGCTTACAGACACTACAAACTTCGTCATTTGCGTGCCTTAGACTCGGAGAATTTTTTAATAAAAGCGAAAAAAGCGAGCAACAGCACTATGCTGGTAAGTGAAACCACGATTGAGGATACAGTTATACCTATTGGTGATAAACCGAGGAATAAACCGGAAATCCCAACGATGCTGAAACTCAAAGCAACAGACAAAACGGTTTTCTCAATCAAATCCAATTTTTCCTCTTGAAACAACACGTTTACAAGGCAGTAGCCGGGTACAACTGCAACAAACACAAAACCAAACACAATTGTAAACACGTAAAATGGAGAATCAATGGGGATTAAGTACACACAAAGCAAAGTTAAAAGCGTATAAACAAAGATTATTGCCAGCCAAGTAGTAGCTTTCAATCTTTGATCCTTCAGCAGATTTCACGCAATCGGCAAAAAATAAAAAGAGAGAAGTTTAGAGAAATATCTTGTAGATCGGATGTTGCTCATGTAGCGGTCTAATGTCCAGATCGCCCATAACAGAGGCAATATAGGTGTCAACTATCGCCACGGCAGGAAAGACGAAGTCAGCTTGTTCAGCAGGCCCAAACATCAGCCAGTTTGCACCTAATGTCTGCATTATAGCGTTAGTGGCAGTTCTGGTTCCCAGTCGATATTCTTTGGGAACATGTGCCTTAACCCAGCCCATAGTGGTAACTACGTTCCCAGTGCCTAACCCGGTCGGATGACCGTACTTCTCTTTTACTTTAGGTATTGCTCTGACAGCAGTGCCCATATCTGGCTCGAACGCAGGAATGGCAGTGTCAATCAACGGTTTTGTTATACCTGCTTCTTTTGCTAATGCTAAGGCTTCCTCTAAAACCTGCATTTTTCCTTCGAGACTATTGTCCTTTGGATTGTCAGCCAGCACTATTGACGCTGTGATTCCGCATTCTTTGACTTTTGCTGCTTCAGCTTTGGAAACACCCTTGTAGAATGAGTTATAGATGCATCTGTCTTGTAAACCGGCGTTCTTTATAATTTCAGCCCCGGCCATACGTGTCTTTGGGCTCATAGCATCCATCATAATTGGCGCGTCAGTGTGATCAGCGACAAACGGAATGTATTTTGCAAAGGCTTCTTCAGTAGTACCGACGACGTCCAAAGCAAATGGCACACCAGTCAAGTCACGCAGCGTTTCCATTTTGTTGATTATGGCTTCGGCTTCTTTGGCGTCAAATATGCCCTTGTTTGGGTCTTGAACCATCTTCTGGCCAAGCCAGAAAATTGAGCCAATTAAGAAGGTCGGTAGTTCGCCTGGTTGACCGCCTACTTTCACATTACCTATTTGATATACTTTTTGTTCTGTATTGAACTTGAACATTTTTCCTCATCTGAACCTTGAATTTACTTTTTCTTTTCTGCAATTGCCTTCTTTGCGAGCTCAACGCCTTCTTCTTTGTTCTTACCGAATAGAGCACCGAAAGCTTCAGCGTCTTCCTTTTTAACTGCAGCGCCGCCCATGATAATTACCAGTTTTCCTTTAAGGCCAGCAGCTTTTAATGCCTCATCAAGCTTTGCAAGGTTATTCTTGGCTGGCACCGTATTAATTGAAAGCGCTAATATGTCGGCATTGGACTCTTTGACTTTGTCTACAAAAACTTGTGGTGCAACACTTTTTCCTGCATCGACTGTTTTGAATCCAGCGCGCTTTAGTGCCTTTCTAACGGCTTCTTTGGCTGTGTCGTGCATGTCGGGTTCAAGATTGCCGATAACAACTGTTCCGAGGGGGTTTTCAGGTTCAGGTGGCTCTTTTTCCATCATAGATTTAAGCCATGACATTTTAAACTTCCCTTCAGGTTTTACCCTCGCTTTTTATATTCGAATATCATATTTAAACTTTAACTCTGACTCTATATTAACCCTTCAAGAAACAAGAAATATGCTTGGGAAGACCGAAAATGTCCAGAATAGCGAATAATGCTCTCTTGCCGTTTCTTATTTTAATATTAGCCTTCGCGTATCGGATGCTGCTTATGACATGGGCAGGTTACCCGCCAGGCGCTGATATTGGGCTACATCAAAGCGTCATCAAATCCATCACATTGTCGGGTAACACCGATTTTCTCTGGAACAACTATCAGATGGGAGGCGGGCTTTCCCTAACCTTTCCAGGATACCACATCTTTGTGTCGTATATAATTTTGTTAACGGGTGTTCCTGATTACTTGGCTCATTCGTTAGTTGTTTCTTTCTTTTCTTCGCTTATTGTTTTAGTCGCGTATTTAATAGTGCGTGCGGTATGGATGGAGTCAACCGCCTTGATAGTTGCGTTTTTAGTGGCGATTTCGCGGTTTGATATAGAAATGCTCCTGTGGGGCGGTTACCCCAACGTAATAACGTTATTGCTGATTCCCCTGATTTTCTATTTATTTCTGCAAAGAAGCAAGTTTTCTTTATCAGTGTTTTTTGTCTCAACAGCCATTTTGTCTGGAGCCGTATTCTTAACACATTCCTTAAGCGCAGTCATGTTCATCGGCATAACATTCGCCACAGCGGCGCTCGCCTTGATTTTCTCCAAGAAAACTGGCACAACCAAAAAGGAGTTTCTCATATGGCTCTTACCCATTTTTCTCGGCGCCACACTGGTCTCGCC
>JAOAIV010000021.1 GCA_026414525.1 Candidatus Bathyarchaeota archaeon
AACCATTAGTTTGAATCATGAAATGCTTCGGCTTCGCGGAATCCATAATCTTCCTGATGTCGTCAACGCAAAGCAGCGGTTCACCACCGTAAAAAGTCAGGCTGCATTCTGGGTCTTTGCTGCAAAACTCTGCTAATACTGACAAGTCATAAGCGGCTTTTCTGGGCAAATCGTAATCTACATCAAAATCCGCGAAGTCCTCGCTGAAATCCTCAACTGCCTCGCCAAAGCAGTAACGGCACTGTAAATTGCATTCCGTCGTAAGCATCACATGAAAGAACATACTTCGCCTTTAAAGCGAAAACACACTTTTAAGCGTATTTTTCCTTTTCTCGCTTTGCTTTTTCAATGTAGCTCTTAAGCTCTCTTTCCCTAATGTACTTTTCAGGCAATGTCTCAGGCGCATAAACGAGTGGCAAAACCGCCAAAAACAGAAAGAAAGCTGTGAATGAAAAAAGAGCATAATCTGGAACCAAAGCTGAAATATATTTGCCCAAAGTTCGTTCAAGAAACTTTGAAGCAAAAAAAGGCAACATACCTAAGGCATAATATTTATCGCTTGAACTGTTGTAACTCAAGTCTCCCCATATTGTTAATACAAAGAGCACAAAAAGAAAACCCCAACCAACGCCGTCGACGATGGCGCTGAAATACCAGCATGCTTCGCTCTCAGGGTAAATTCCTAAAACAGCAGTGCCCAAACCCACCATCACGAAGCCTGCTATAGCTATCCGTTTACGTCCAATGTAATCTAAAAGAAAACCGCCGGCAACAGCGAAGACGCCCATAAGTCCATTCTGGATTAGAGTAAATTGTTCTGTTACTTGCTCTCCGAAAAGAGTTGATTGAACTGGTGCACCTATATAATTTACCAAAGAAAACACCATCCATGGGATGAAATATAAAATAAATGCTTGACGGCCTAAAATGTGTTTGTAGGTGGAATCATTCTTTTTTTGTTCTATTTTTTTTGATGAATCAAGCGAAAAGACCGCGAGGCTTGAGAAGCGCCAAACTGCAAGGGTAACTCCGATTACTAAGGCATTAAATGGAACCATGCTCAATGCCGCAGTGCCTATAGCGAATGCAAGCATTATAAATCCGCTAATTCGTCCTCGCTTTTCAAGAGGTATATTGTCAGTATAATATTTCATACATGTAGGCATTCCTATCCCTAATGCTACCCCTAATAAAAATGCAAGAAAACCGATTATTACAAGAAAGGAGCTGCTATTTATCGCAAATAAACTTAATGAGGATATGCCGCCAAATATGAGCCAGAGCTTAAGAAAGCGTGTTTGGTCAATTTTTCGAACCCAAAAAACTCCAGCTAAAGCGGAAATTATTATTCCTGAAAAGTGGAGGCTCCAAATCCAAAGGAGTAATTCGCTATTCGTTAACGTGTTCTGCAGAAATGCAAGTATGATTGCATACCAGACGAAGGTGTTAGCAACTAGCGTAATGTTTGCTAATGTAATTTTCGGCTCAATTCCAAAGATGCTGTTTGGTTGCTTTCGCATCTAACGTCCTACTCTATTTTTCTAGCGTTGAAATGAGAAAATAAGTATTTAGTATTTAGAAAATGAATTAGATATACAAAATCGCCGCAAAATTTTTAAGTATACTTGTTCAACAAGTATACAACAGGGAGAAGGCGAAAAATGAAACACTTGAAACCCATACGATGGAAAGGTGTTTGGGTCTAAATTTTCCTATATTTTTTGTTTGCTCTCTATGTATCAACTTGCAGGTCTTCTAGTGTTGACTTTAATAATAGCGCCAATATGTCTGCTAAATTTTCCAGCAATGAGATTCGCTGAGATTCTTCGCGCACCATTTGCTCCATCCTCCTCTTTAAATTCGTTGTTTCTTCGGAGTCAAGTGTTAAATCAAGTACCTTTTCAATAGTATCCTCTGTTATTGCCCCTCTTAGTAATTGCAAGATTACACCTTTTTTTGAGGAATTTTTGAATGTAACTAGAATAGGGAGAGGTAAGCATTCTTTTTTTGCTCTGTTCTTAAATTCATCGACCTCGAATATGTCCACGAATTCGTCTCTTATGGCCATTAATATTCCATAAGTTCTACCATAGTGCCCGAGAAGCTCTATTTGATCTATTGTTCCGTTGCCAATAATTGCACCGATTTTCATAGATGCTTCACCAGCCGCAACCTTTCTCTTAATAATGTCCAGATACTTCTGCTCAGATAAGTCCATTCTACCGCGATAGCTTGCTTCTTCCGCTTCCGCGCTGCTTATTTCAAAAAAAGCCTGCTTCACTGCCCCTAAAATCTTCTGTCTTTTGTTTTTTGGAAATTTTTCACAGGCGATATGTAATAGCTGCATACCCTTAAAAAGAAGCGTGTCACCAGCTAGTATAGCAATGTCTTTTCCAAATTTTCCATAAACAGTTAATTGCGTGCCTTTAATTGTTGATTCGTCTATTATGTCGTCATGTATGTCTGCGCCGCCGGCGAGAAGCACAATTGCTGCGCCAACTTCGGTTGTTAGCTCTGGTTGCCCGCCTACTGCTTCGCATGCGATCGAAAGCAGCGCTGGATGCAAAAAATCCTGCCAATCGCCCATGAAAAAGTGTAAGGCTTCGCGTAGTGGTTTAAACTCGACTTCCTCTTGGAGTATCTCGTGCCTTGCAAGCTCCAAAGCTTTTTTGCCTTTTTCCTGCAGAATTTCTATAGCACGTAGCATGAGCTTTTCTTCGCGGGCCATTTTCGCTCTAATACTTCTATGCGGCAATTTAGTATTTGTCGCTTTTGGATTGTGCACTAAGCAAAACTCTTAATAGCTTTCGACTTCATTCAACAGTTTCATGAGTCAACTCAAGCAAATTGAGGAGAAATGGCAAGCCAAGTGGGAAGCAGCCCGCATATTTGAAGCTGATCCTGATCCGAAACGCAAGAAGATGCTGGTTACTTTTCCCTATCCCTACATGAACGGCCCATTGCATGTAGGCCACACGTTCACTGCTACACGTGTGGACGTTTATGCGCGTTTTAAACGTATGCAGGGTTACAATGTGCTTTGGCCGTGGGCTTGGCACTGGACTGGGCAGCCGCTGCTGGGCGCCAGCGAGCGCGTGGCGAAAGGCGATGAGGCCTATATTCGTGTTTTACGGGAGATTGACGGCGTGCCCGAAGAGGAGCTTAAGCGTTTTGTTGACCCGCTGTATATGGCGCAGTATTACACTAACGAGGGACGCTTGGCTGCAAAGCGCATGGGCTTCTCAATTGACTGGCGCAGAGAATTCACCACAGTCATGCCCACCTATCAGAAGTTTATAGAGTGGCAGTACATGCGCCTAAAAGAGAAGGGCTATGTCACGAAGGGTACGCATCCGGTTGTGTGGTGCCCCAAGGATAAGAGTCCCACAGGCGACCATGACAGGCAAGTGGGCGAAGGCGTTACGCCCGAAGAGTACATCCTAATAAAGTATAAGCTGGATGGCGTCACTTTTCTGCCTGCAGCCACTTTTAGGCCTGAGACGATTTATGGCGTAACTAACATGTGGATAAACCCGGACGCAGATTACGTCGAAGCATTGGTGGATGGTGAACGCTGGATAATTAGCCGTGAAGCTGCGGAGAAACTTCGAGAGCAGGAACGCAGTGTTGAAGTAAAGCGTGTGTTTAAGGGCAGAGAACTGGTTGGAATGCGCTTTGAAAATCCGCTTACAAAGGAAAAATTTCCGATACTGCCTGGATGGTTTGTTGACCCGAAGCAGGCTACTGGCGTAGTGTATAGCGTGCCTGCGCATGCGCCTTATGACTGGTTGGCGCTGAAGGATTTGCAGGAAAACCCAGGAGCGCTGCGGGAGTTCAATGTGGACGTTGAAGTGGTTAAGCAGATTAAGCCGATTTCGATAATTACGGTTGAGGGTTTCGGCGAGAATCCGCTGTTGAGATTACTGCGCAGATGGGCATAAAGGATCAGCATGACCCACGGGCGGATGAAGCTACAAAAATCCTATACAAGAAGGAATTCCATGCAGGCTTGCTCAAGCAGAACTGTGGACCTTATGCTGGTCGCGCTGTGCGTGAGGTCAAAGAAACGCTTATTCAGGATTTCAAGAAGGCAGGCATTGCGGATAGCATGTATGATTTGCCGCAGCCTGTGGTTTGCCGTTGCATGACGCCGTGCATAGTCAAGATTCTGTCAGATCAGTGGTTCCTGAATTACTCTGACCCTGCATGGAAGGGGAAAGCTAAAGCGGCTATAGCTCAGATGAAGATTTATCCTGAAGCTGCAAGGCAATGGTTTATTACGGTTATTGATTGGCTTAAGGAGTGGGCTTGCGCCAGAACCACAGGTTTCGGAACGCCGTTGCCATGGGGGAAAGGCTGGATAATTGAAACTCTAAGCGATTCCACAATTTACATGGCATTCTACACCATTAACAAGCACATACGTGCTTTTGGCATCAAGCCGGAGCAGCTTACACCTGAAGTTTTCGATTACATTTTCTACGGGAAAGGCGAGGAAAAAGCCCTTAACAAGGCGACAGGAATAAGCGATACAGCGCTGCGGGCTATGCATGAAGAATTCTTGTATTGGTATCCTTTTGACCTTAGGGTTTCCGCTAAAGAGCTCGTGCCGAATCACTTGTCTTTCTGCATCTTCCACCACGTGGCGCTGTTTCCGCCTAAGCATTGGCCCAGAGCCATAGGTGTGAATGGCATGCTGATGATTGAAGGCAAACAGATGCACAAGTCTAAGGGTAATTTCGTTACAATGAAAAATGCTATTGAACGCTACGGTGCTGACGCCACCCGATGCGCTTTACTGCTCGGCGCTGAGGGCATGGATGATCCTGACTGGAGAAGCGACAATGCCGCTGACATACGGGACAAGTTGGAGACACTGCGTAGTTTTGCTTTAGGAATAATTGAATCAGCCAAGCTGGATGAAAATACGCATTTGGAGCGGTGGCTTCTCAGTAGAATGCAGCAGCGCATCGCGGAGGTTACAGCGAACCTGGAAGAGTTAAAGACACGAAGCGCGCTGGAAGTTGCGTTGTTCGAGGTGTGGAATGACTTCCGCTGGTACATTCGCAGGAAAGGAAATGCATCTGCGAAAGCAGCGAGAGACGCCTTGGATGTTTGGCTGCGGCTTCTTGCGCCCTTCGCGCCGCACATATGCGAAGAACTCTGGAGTGCCATGGGAAAGGACACGTTTATCACCTTGGCTGAGTGGCCAAGGGTTGACAAGGCAAAAGTTGACCCGCTGTCAGAGGAACAAGAGGCCTTCATAACCGATTTAATCGATGACACGTTGAATGTTTTGAAGGCCACGAAGATTAAGCCTAAGCAAATATGCTATTACACGGCTGCAGGCTGGAAGTGGCAGGTTTATCGCCGCGTAATGGCAAGAGCCGCTGAAGGCGAAGTGAAAATCAATGAGGTCATGAAGGAGCTTGCGCAGGATCCAAGCTTAAAAGCAAATATGAAGGAAGTTGCCGGTTTGGTTCCTAAAATGTTGAGGGCAGTAAGTAAATTACCCGCTGAGAGAAAAGTTCGAATTACAAAGATTGAAGCGTTAAATGAAAAAGACATAATTGAGGCTGCACGTGGCTTTTTGGAGGAACGTTTTAACGCTGAGATAGCTGTTTACAGCGAGGAGGACAAAGCGCGTTATGATCCGAAGCAGCGTGCGGTGTTGGCTCTGCCTGGGCAACCAGCGATCTACATTGAATAGTCTAGTGTGCATGCTATGTCTCAGAAATATAGAAGATATTCTTTGAAATCAAAAAATGTCAAGGTAATCTTCAGCGAGGTTTCGGATAGGCTGAAAGTTAATGTTGAGGCTGTTTTTGGTTCGAAGGTAAATGTTGAAGTGGTCGACGCTGATTTTGGCCAAATCTATATTGTGAATGGCAAGCCCTTATTCTTTAATGTTGGCGGGAAGACTCTGCCTACGTTGCTCTTCCAAGAGTTTACTGCCATGTCGCCTAAGGTTGTTGTTGACATGGGCGCTGTGCCCTATGTCTGCAAAGGCGCTGATGTCATGGCGCCTGGAATTGTGCGGGTTGAAGGCGAATTCGGCAAAGGCGATGTTGTGCTGGTGGTAGACGTGAAATATGGGAAGGCACTGGCTTTAGGCGAAAGCTTATACGATGCCGAAACTGCACGCAGCGTTAAGCAAGGCGCGGTTGTTAAGAATCTGCACTTTGTGAGCGACAAAATCTGGAACTTGGCCAAAATATTGGCTGAGTAATGAGTGAGTTTTCTGAGTTAAGCCGCATTATATAAAGGCGGTATGCGACATGGGCGGGGCTGTTATCTTCTCCTTGTTTACTGAGACGATGATGTGTCGCTGTCTGCTTCAGCTTTGCTGTTCAGGAAGTTTATTACCTGCAAAATTGCCGTAGCCACATTCAGAAGACTTAGTGATAACGCGATTGCAGTGAACGCCTTTAAGTCTAGGGTTAAGCTAAAGTTTTGGTAGCTTGTGCTGATTACGCCGTTGCCTAATGAAAGAATTAGGTAGCCCATAAAGAACACTGCTCTTGCTGTTCGGAAGATGTGCTCGAAAATTGTGCGCGCCGCGACATCGCTTATAATCATTAGCGTTATGTAAACTGCAACAAATGCTTCGATGGATTCCATAACGCCTGGGACAAGCTCAAAAAGCGGAGCTAGTAGCGGGGCAAGGAGGAAATACATTAGATAAACAAGTATCGCTTTTGTCGTGGCTTTTGCAATTCTGAATGAGACTTCTTTGATGATGTTGCTGCTTTTCTTTTTTTCAGCCATAATGAATCACCAAGGGTCCATACTCAAAAAGCGCCGTGGAAAAGTAAACATTGCAGTGGCCTCTTTGCGCAGCTGCTAACGATCCAGCGCTTAACGGAACATAAAACTCCAACCTCTCATGGCATAGTGCGTGTTGCTCCGCTTGGAAGCGCGTTTGGCTTTCGCCCACTAGTGAATCAGCACTGTCAAAGAGCACTATCCGCATGGTGCCTTCAAGGTCAAAGGCTGCGTGATTCTCAAAACTTATTGGCAAGGAGACAAGGCTGTGTGTCGCGTTAAACTGTGCGACGTCTATTTGTCCTGCAGAGAAGTTGTATAGGGGCGCTCCCCATGAAAACGTGAAGTTTGTTGAAATCTGCGCCGGCACGAAATCTGCGAAAGTTAAGCCTGCCGTAACTTGCGCAGTTAGGTTTGCGTCGTTGAATAGGTAATGCTCAGCGCTTTTAGCTATGTCATCTATGCTTAGTGTGGCGTTATGTAGAAGCGTTAAGCTTTTTCCGCGCTGTATAATTGGAACGCACGATTTACCTGCAGAAATTATTCTGCCTGTTGTGTCGAAAAACACGGTAAGTTGGAAATCTTTAAGGTCGCAGTATCCTCTGTTTTCAATAGACAGCGGTAAAGAAAAAAGCAGTTTGCCGTCTGCTGTCACCGTGAATTTTGGTTCATCCAAGCTAAAGTTAAGATCTTTAAGCGAAAAAGCAGATACCGCAATAAAGGATACAAGGAGAATCCAAAATATTGTTGTAGCTAAGCTTAGCGCGCGAATTGGCACATTCATTGAAGACACTTCTTTAACGGGTAATTTGCTTTTCTTATTGCGGCTGCTTGGTTTTTGCTGGCTGTGCTTCTGCCTGCTGAGATGTTTGCGCTGTCGGCGCAGCAGCCTCAGTTTTAGCCGCGTTTATCATTATCGTGACGCCTCGAATAGTTATTAATGAACCAACCCAGCCCATGACCCCCAGATACATTACGTGTATAGCCGCGGCGATTAAAGATCCCAGCGCTTCTCCGAAAGTCTGCGTGAGGTCTTTGGCGGATAGCGGCATTACGCTCTCGGTTAGGAAGCCGTAGGCACTGAGGAACGTGAATATTAAGAGGGCTATGCCTATGAATAATACGGTAATGCCTGAAAAGGCGATTTTGTCTCTAAAACTCTTCATTCGTGGTAGCCTCTTAGAAAAGATGAAGTCTGAGTTAATATAAATTTTTAGAATATTAAAATAGAATATAAGCTAACTATCCAAAATCAGGAATGCGCATTAGCTGCGATTCCCCCCCATTTTTCACTTTAACTTACCTCTCCCAGTATTCATTGTGCATACGTTTCGTGCATTTTAAATATGGCTTTCTGCAACTGTTCTTCACACGTGAGCAGCATGTCTGAAGAAAACATTGAAAGCCAAGAAAGCAAAACCTTGCCCAAAAAGAAGTACGAGTTTATAGAAGATTTGCCGGGCGTTGGGCCTGCGACCGCCCAAAAACTTCGCGATCTCGGCTATCACACGGTCGAGTCACTGGCTATGGCTACTGCCCGTGAACTTGAACCCATAGGAGTCGGCGAAAAAAAGGCTTTCGCAATGATAGAAGCGGCGCGTTCTGCTATAGGCGTTTCTTTTGTTCGTGCAGATGAACTTTTAAAGATGCGCCAGAACGTTTTGCGGTTAACAACAGGTAGCAAGGCTTTAGACCGAATCTTAGATGGTGGTTTAGAAACTCAGACAATAACCGAATTCTATGGCGAGTATGGTAGTGGAAAAAGCCAAATATGCCACCAGTTATGTGTAAATGTTCAGTTACCCCCTGAGCGTGGCGGCCTCAACGGCGGCGCCTTGTATATGGACACAGAAAATACTTTTAGGCTTGAACGTATTGTTCAGATGGCGAAGCATCTGGGGCTTGATCCTGAGCAAGTAGTAAAAAACATTATTTATGCTGAAGCATACACTTCAGACCACCAAATGTTTTTGCTGGAAAACGCAGATGAAGTTATCAAAGCAAACAATATAAAACTAATTATAATCGATTCTTTAACTGCGCATTTCCGAAGCGAATATATCGGGCGGGAGATGCTAGCGAGCCGGCAGCAAAAGCTGAATAAGCATATGCACAAACTTCTCGGTTTAGCAAGAGCCTTTAACGCCGTCGCAGTCGTAACTAATCAAGTTATGGCTAAGCCTGACGTGTTCTTCGGGGATGCTATCTCTCCAATTGGCGGCCACATTGTTGGGCATACCAGTCATACGCGTATCTACCTACGGCGTGCTTCACGTGGGCCAGTGCGCATTGCAAGGCTTGTGTCAAGCCCTTACTTGCCTGAAGGTGAGGAAATTTTTAAAGTAACCGAAAACGGTATAGAAGATGTTTCCGAAGATGAGAAATCAAACAAGCAACGTGACCATTAAAAATGCCCATCCCCCAAGCTTTAGTTACCCGGTACTTCCAGCTTCTTGTTAACAGGCAGTTTACAGAAGCAACGCGTGAGCTGGAGCGGCTCAAACAGAGAATGCAGAAGACCGAGTGGAATAGAGGATATTTCAGAGCGTTATACGGTATGTATCTTTCACGGAAAAACAACGATGACACTTATGCATTCTTTGCTAAATTGGATTTAAGCGATACAGAAGCCCTTCATAGATACAGGCGCGAATTTTTAGACCACACCAGGAATGGGCTGCACGGCGATTTTGATCGTGGCTACTTCTCTGCATGGGCTGACTGCATGCGCATTCTAAGTCGAATGAACCTCCAGAATTTGCAAAGCAATGACACCGTTGTTGCTGATAACACCAAAATTGAAACACTAAAGCGGGATAAGAATCAAGCTACAATCGCTAATTTCTTACGCGACAACAAAGAAACATGAGGGCATGCGCTTATAGCTGCCCGCTCATAATAGAGTAGGTTAGTATAAAGAAAACCAGCCAAGAAATGAAGTATATTCCTATGCCCATGGTCATTATTTTCGTTTGTTTTTCCACTTTGCTATAAAATTTAGCTTTAAAGGCATAGTAGGATATTAAGTAGACTAACAAAGCTATTGTTATCCCATTCATGAATGCATTCAACGAAGCTGCATTCTGTATTGTGGCTACACCTGCGCTGATCACAGCAGCAACTATGCCTAAACTTAGCCTGCTCCAGTAGATTATGGATAATGGTTTCATGTGGCATTAACCCTCTGGACCCTATATTTTAAACTAAGATTAAAATGTGTCTACGTTATTAAACCGTTTTCTGCCGCGTTATACCTTTCACTATGTTATAATATTTATCCAATGTTCATAAACGTTTTATAAAGTTCTCCGTAATCGAATTCCGACTACTTGGAGGCTTCTGCCAAGTGAAATAAGTATGGCGAATGAAACATGAACTTGCGCAGAAAAACAATGATTGCAATGACAATTACGCCGACGATTATTATCACAGTAATGTTTGTTGGCGCCAAACTGATTCTATTAGACAATTTTGCGGAAATAGAAAAACAGGTAGCGGCAACAAATGTTAAGCGTGGTCTCAGCGCATTAGCAAATATGCTATCCGAGCTGGATAACACCGCACGTGATTGGGCTGCATGGGATGATACTTACTTTTTCATACAGGACGCCAACGAACAATATAAAGAATCCAATCTCGTAGATGAAACCTTCGCCAATTTAGAAGTTAATCTGATGGTTTTCATAAACACCAAAGGGCAAATAATCTATAGCGAAGCATTCAACCTTTCATCTTCAACTAAGATGCCGGTTCCCCAGGAATTTTTAACTCTACTCTCCTCCAACGGCTTCCTCTGGAATCACACAAGTGCCGAAAGCGGCATAACAGGAATCGTCCATTTAACGAACGTGCCTTTGCTAATAGCATCGCATCCAATAGTAACAAGCCAACATGAGGGCCCAATTCGAGGCGCCTTGATCATCGGTCGCTTTCTCGACTCTAAAGCAATTGAAAAATTGGCAGATGCCGTGCTTCTTCCGTTATCAATTCACTATTTCAATACTTCAACGGCAAAAATAAACTTTCAATCATTATATTCCACTTCGTTCTTAGGGGATGTGCCCGTTTTTGCGCAGCCCATAAACGCCGATTACATGGGCGGCTATGCAGTAATAAAAGACGCCTACGGCAACTTTGCGCTTACGATGCGCGTGGATACTCCAAGAGATTTTTATAAGCACGCTTCTAATAGCGTAATATTTTTTGTAGCTTTCCTTTCAGGTTCAATAATATCTATTGTAATTATAGCAACTTTACTTATTGAGAAAGGCTTTTTATCTCGGATTGAGCGACTTGTCGCAAACATAAAGCAGTTTGGGAAAAATGATGAGTTATCTGGGCATCGTTCATTCGACGGTAAAGATGAGCTTTCTTTTTTAGCAGACGCCATCGATAACGCTATGAACGAGCGAATTAACGCCATAAGGGCATTAGCCGCGATGGTTGGCCATGATTTACGGAATCCTCTTACTGGCATTTCAAGCGCCGCGCAGTATCTTAAAAGAAAATATGGTCATCTCATGGATGCTAAAGGGCAAGAAATGCTTGAAGTAATCGAAAAAGATGTTCAATATTCAAATAAAATCATCAATGATCTATTCGAGTATTCCACGGCAATTAGATTGGACTTAAGAGAAACTACTCCTAAACTGCTTATCGCAGAAGCGCTATCGCACATCTCAATTCCACAAGAAATCCAGTTAATAGACTCAACCCAAGACACACTAAAAATAAAGGTTGATGTTGACAAGATGAAACGAGTCTTCATAAATCTAATTAGAAATGCGATAGACGCCATGCCAAACGGTGGGAAACTATACATAAACAGTCAGGTTGATGGGGCAGTAAAATTTGTTTTCACCGACACAGGCATGGGTATTTCAGAAGAGAATCTTAAGCGGACTTTTGAGCCGCTTTTTACCACGAAAGCACGAGGTATGGGCTTAGGTTTATCCATATGTAAACGTATAGTAGAGGCGCATGGGGGCACAATCTCTGTGGAAAGTGAATTAAACAAAGGAACAACTTTCACAATAACCCTTCCCATAGAGCCAAAACCGGGTTAGCTTCCACAAAATTTTACATTAAGCAGCCAAATCACTTTTTTAATCAGCGAATTTATTTTGTAGTGTGCACATCGAAACTGAAGATTATGGTGAGCGGAAGTCTTTGCGTAAAAAAGAATTCTCTAGCTTTGATGTGGCTGCCGTGGTAAATGAGCTTGAACGCACTATAGTAAATGCTCGCGTTAGCAACATTTACCAGCTTAATGACAAAACCTTACTGTTTAAACTACATAAGCCCGATCAACCGCCGCTGCGCCTAATTATTGAAGCTGGCGAAAGGTTACATCTGACCTCTTATGCCTTTGAGCCGCCTCAAGTTCCGCCGGCGTTCTGTATGGCATTACGGAAGCATCTGCGGGGCGCATGGATAGCCAATGTTAAGCAGCATGAATTTGAAAGAATCGTCATTATCCAATTTAGAACTAAAGAAGGCTTAATGCGGCTTGTTTTGGAGCTTTTTGGCGATGGAAACGTAATTCTGGTAAGCGAAAAAGGCGGGATACTGCAAGCTTTAATTTTCAAGCGCATGCGCGACCGCAGCATCCTCAGAAATGAGCCTTTCTGTTTTCCTCCTGCAAGCGGTAGGAACCCTTTTAAAGTTACCCGAAACGAACTTGCACAAGCAATAAGCGGCTTTGGCGACATACAAGTTGTCCGTGCACTGGCACGTTTCCTCGGTGTTGGAGGCGTATACTCAGAAGAAATTTTGCTTAGAGCAAATGTTGAAAAAACCAAGAGTTGTAATAGCTTGGCAGATGCAGAATTTGACTCCATATACCGTGCACTTCAAACTTTACTTTCAGCCGTGGCTGCTTCCCAAACCGAGCCTATTATAGTTTTAGCTGAAGATGGTAGCTACGTTGATGCAGTGCCATTCAAGCTTAAGCGTTACGAGAACTGCGGTTTTCAAGCGTATAGCAGGTTTAATGAGGCCCTCGACGAGTTTTACCTTAAAGCCACCGCAGCAGAACAGGTCGCATCAAGCATTCAAATTGAGAAGCTGCATCAGGAAGCGGAGCGGCTTAAGAGGATAATCGCTGAGCAAGAGCAAGCTCTTAGTGATATCGAGGCCAAAGCAGAACGCGACAGACATATTGGTGATTTGATTTATGCGCATTCAAGCGAGCTTCAAAGTCTCTTTATCAAATTTAAGGAGGCGAAAAGCGCAGGACGTGACATTAAAGCGTTTGACGCGGAGGTTTTTGCCGCTGAGGGTGCAGGTAGAACCTCTGCGGGGTTCGTTGAGTCTTTTGATGCACGTAACCTTACGGTAACAGTTTGCATTAATGAATTAAGGTTCAGTTTGAACTTGCGTAAAACATTATTTGAGAATGCTTCTGAATATTATGAGCGAGGAAAAAAGGCCAAGCAGAAGATTGCTGGAGCAAAAGCCGCATTAGAGGATTCACGCAGAAAACTCGCCGAACTTGAACAGAGTCTCCGAGAAGCTGAATTGCTGAAGGCCACTAAACCTCAGGAAACCTTAAACCGGCTTATTAAGCGCAAGGCCTCGCAGAAAGCGTGGTATGAAAAGTTTCGCTGGTTCAAGTCCTCCGAAGGCTTCTTGGTGGTTGCCGGTAAAGACGCCGTGAGCAACGAAGTGCTCATCAAAAAATACGCTGCAGCAGAGGATGTAGTGTTCCACGCGGATATCCCAGGTGCACCATTTGTTGTAGTTAAAACCGAAGGCAAAGCGCCGAGCGAAGCAACACTGCGCGAGGCAAGCGAATTTGCTGCTGCGTTTTCCAGAGCTTGGCGTGAAGGCGCCGCGGCAGTGGATGTATACTGGGTTAAGCCTGATCAATTAAGCAAGAGTGGCCCTTCCGGAGAATATGTTCCTCATGGCGCCTTCGCAGTGAGTGGAAAGCGCAACTGGCTGCGGGGTGTGCCTCTTAGAGTTGCCATAGGCTTTGTTGAAGATGATGAGGGCGTAAGATTTATCGGCGGGCCATTAGAAGCTGTTAAAGCAAAAACCAAGGTTTATGTCGTCATCGCTCCAGGCGATTTTTCGGGAAAAGAGTTTCTTAAACAGGTTTTGCAAGCTTTGATGACCAAGTTGTCAAGGCAGCAGCGTGAAAAAGTCGACAAGGTTTCGATTGAACAGATTAGAGAGTTTGTTCCCTACGCTAAAGGCTCGTTAATCAAATCTGGCTTTTGAATCGTTGTTTGTAGCCTTCGTAATCAGGTAAAATTCTTGGATATTCCTGATTCATGAGGGGGGATGAGATGAGGAAGTCGGCGGAGGCTCTATTGCAAGCAATGGGTATGTTCCAGACCACGGCGATGCGCAATAAAGCCTTAACGTCGGGGTCATGTGGAAGAGGCGATAGTGGATCCCAAAAGAAGATCAAGAAATCGATAGTGCCTTCGGCTATGCGTGCACCTATTTGTTGGTCTCCTCCTAAGGGACCGCTTTCAAAAATTATTATCTTTGTTCCTAGCACTTGTTCTAAGAGTTTACCCGTGGTGCCTGTAGCGTAAAGCTCGTGTTTTAGCAGGGTGCCTTTGTTGAATTTGGCCCATTCGAGTAAATCTGCTTTTTTGTTATCATGGGCTATAAGTGCAATCCTTTTTTTCTGTCCCATTACTGCTATTCGATTAGACATGGGTTTTAGCTCCTATTTTTTGACGATAGCGTGTTAGTAGCTGCCTATTAATGGTTTCTCCAATAAAATATGTAGCAACCATTCAGATGTGGCTGTAATTGAAAAAGTATCTGCATCAACTAGTGTTGCTCGCCATTTAATATTGGATGCGCTCTACTCCATGATCTTTCAATTCTCCATTATCTCTTATGAGTTTTGAGAAAAGCGGGAGAACAATTATCATTGAGCCTATCACTGCGATTGCCGTTAGCGTTAAAAAGTCCGGGTCTACTATTCCCATAGTTACCCCTTCATATGCTATTATGAAGGACATTTCTGCTCTTACAGCAAGCCCAACAGTCGCCGCCCATAAGGTTTTCCCGTGAAAGCCTGCTAATCGGCCGCCTATTAGGCCACCCAGTAACCTAGCAAATATAGCTATTCCCAGAATAATTAGGCCGGTTGGCAGAAAAGTTATCATGCCTATGGGGCTAATTGCGAGACCTATGCTTGTGAAGAATATAGCTGCAAAAAGTTCTTTCATCATAGAGATCTTCTCTGCGAGTTTCTCGCCGATTCTTCTATAGGGAATTATTGCGCCCATTATGAAGGCGCCTGTTATTGCTGATAAGCCAAATAGTGCTGAGGCAAAGGCCAGCATTAAGCCTAAGCCCAGAAGAATTATAAATAGAATTTCGTCAGAAATAAAACCTTGGAGTCGTTTTATTACAAAAGGCAAGATTTTGCTGCCAATGTAAATAGAAACTAAAATAAACAGTGAGGCGATAACTGCGATGCTGAGTAAGCCTGACATGGAAAAGGCTCCTTTAGCGATTGCGCTTAAAACTATTGTAAGTATTAGTATACCTTCAATGTCGTCTAATACAACTGCAGTAAGCAATGTGGAGCCAATTTTAGTTTCCACCATTCCCTCGTAGCTAAGTATTGCTGCTATCACACTTGTTCCGCTGGGCGCCAAAACTGCGCCTAAAAGAAACGCTGCTTGCCATGAGAAGCCCAATGCTAAACCTACGCCATAGCCTAGCAGAATTGATAGGATGACACCGATTGTTGTTATCAGAAATGCTTTTTTGCCTAATTTCCAGAAAGCAGACGCGTCAAACTGTAAGCCTGTTGTGAAAAGTACCAGAATCGCGCCTAAACTTGCGAGTAAATTGATAACCGTGACCTCCCTTATGAGCCCGAGTCCGGCTGGCCCGCCGATGAAAAGGCCGACTAAGATGGCTCCGATTACTCCTGGAAGCTTGAATTTCCTAAATAGCTCCGAAAAAATCGATGAAACCACGATTAACAAGCCAACTTGAAAAAGTATAGCTACAGTGAGGTCTGCGGGCATAGATTGAATGAATGCTTCAAGCTATATTTTTCTTTCGTGCAATTAAGTTGATGTTATGAAGTAGGCTTTACACAAGTGGATCCATGCGTTTAGGTTAAAAATTGGATGCGTCAATGATCTTGTTTTGCCCATTGGTTTTCAATTATAGTTTTTTCGTCATTAAGTAGGCATTTTCGCCGTCTGAATAGTATCCTTCAATTATTCGGCTTATTTCGAATCCAAGCTTTTTGTAAAGGGAAATGCCCGCCACATTAGTTACTCTGACCTCCAAATAGCATTGTTTCGCTTTGTAGTAGCGCATGCCTTCCATCGCAGCCGTCAAGAGCGCTTGCGCCACGCCTTTTCGTCTACTTTCAGGTAGAACCGCAATTGAAACAACATGTCCCTTCCGTATTAAGCCTCCTAAGCCTATGTTGGATAGACCAACTTCAATGCGACACATTATGTAACCTATTATCCTGCCATCTTCTTCTGCTACAATGAATGTTTCTGGGAATCGCTGATGCAAGTCCATAAAAAAATAATCAGTATAGTTCTCTGGCAGACAGAGGCGATTAATTTGCATTACGCTTTGCAAGTCGTCTGGCTTAAATTTGCGCAACTTGAATGTTTGCTGCATGACTTCGCCTTCTTAAACGAGAAAAGCTGTATAAAACTTAAATCTTGCGCTTAACCCGGTGTGCTATCCGTTGATGGCTTTGACTTCTGGCAACGTGAAAGCTCCGTAGGGCATAACCCAAACCTTGGCTGTGGAACCTACAATCCTGAACGCTTCGCTTAATGCGTCATTGACTGCTCGTGCAGTCTTCACTTTGAAGACATTTGTAGCGTAGTAATCGGGCAGTGAAGAAACCAAGATTATCTGGTGCCGCTGTAACGCCCTCAGCAAGTAGTACGCTTTATGCCCGCCCATGACAAAGTTATGCTTAATTTCACGCTCCACCTTTTTCAAGTCGCCTAACCGTACCATCCACTCGTAGAAAACAGCATTTCCGTAGCCCTCAGCACATTCCGCTACTAGGATTATCACACCGTTTCGCTTAGCAACTTCCAAGGCGTTATCCAGCGCCTTATACGCCTGATATAAGTCTATGTCTGCGGGATAGCCGCCTGCGCTGACAACCACAATGTCCGCTCGCTGATCCACTGGCACACGGTACATCGCGTCAACGAGTTTAACCGCCTCGTTAAACGCCAGCTCCAAATCACCAGCAAAGGCCTTTACAATCTCATCTTTACTATTAGTGACGACGTTTAAGATGAAATCCACTTTTGCCAGCCTCGCCGCCTCAGTCATATCCACATGAACCGGATTGCCCTCCAGAATGCCTGTGCGCGCGCTGGCGTGCAGAAGCATGGCGTGATTGTGCTGGATGGTTTCTGCGCCTGCCACGGCGGGCAAGACGCTTTTGCGTCCACCACCATAGCCCGCGTAATAGTGAAAGCCAACATCGCCCAGGAGCACTTTAACATCTGCCTCGGCGAAAACACGGTTCAAGTAAACCTTGTTGTCATGGGTTTTGGTTTTGCCCACGTACACTAGGTCTGGAGCCTTGCAGTCGTGACTTATGGCTTTCACACGTTTCAGTGCTTCCTCTCCAAGCAAGCTTGCTGCTTCTTCAGGTTTAACCGCGCGGTGTGTGCCGCAGCCAAAGATGACCGTAACATTCTCGTCTTTCACGCCAGCCGCGTTCAGCTCCGCCAGCACCGGCAAAATCATGGCGTGAGTGGGCGTGCTTCTGGTGAAGTCGTCTACTACTATGGCGACTTTATGCTCGGGTTTGGCGATTTCGCTTAACCTCTTAGAGCCGATGGGTTCTCTAAGGGCTCTTTCTATTTCGGCTTTAGCGTCAGGCGCGCCAGCCTGTTCTTTAGGTTCGATGGAGCCAAGAAAATTTCGAGCGGGGATTCTAACGCAGACTTCGCTTTTCCCGTAGGGAATCCAAACATCCACCATTGATTATCCGCACGTTTGTAAAGAAAAAGTAAGGTAGAACGCAGCTTTTAAGGCTTAGCCTAAAATCCTTCGCGCTCGCACAAAAGTAGGAAACGCCTGTTCCGTTTACGCTTGTTTAATTTTACTGTGAAGCATCACTGCAGGACCTAGGAAAATAAAGGCGACGCACCACAAGTTGGGATTATGAAGTGGGCCTGTTACCTCATACCAAACGCTTGGATGCGCCTCGTAGCCGCCTGTGAGAAAATAGACTACTGTATTGAATATGAAGTAGCCGCCAAAAGCCGTAATTACTGCGCCCAAGCGGCCAAGGTTTAGTTTGGTTGACTGCTTCTTGATAATGGGTAAAGTGGTCACTAACGCGGCTGTGGCTATTGCGAAGAGGCCAAAAACGGTTATCACGAAACTCGCAAAGTTTACTGGTGCAAACAAGAACTCTGCGCCGAACTCGTATCTGCCCTGCGCATGCGGATACGGAACCATAGCGGCTGCCCAGAGCATGGAATAGTTAAACCAGAAAGCCGCGAACAAGTAGCCAACAGAGGCGAGACAACTCCACTTCATGATTTCCACGCTTGGCGCGTTCTGCTTGACCGCTGCTCTCAACTTCAGCAAAAGCGGCGGGATAACCATCGACATGCCAAGGCAAGGTATGGC
>JAOAIV010000022.1 GCA_026414525.1 Candidatus Bathyarchaeota archaeon
CTCCTGAACCGACCCTGGACCAATAAGTTGCCGAGCCACCAGTCCCGTAAGCGCCAAAACAGGCGAATGATCCAAGCTTGCATCATACAAGCCAGTAGCAAGATTAGTCGCGCCAGGACCGGAAACACCTAAGCAAGCAGCCACATGCCCTGTAAGCTTCCCGTAAGCTGAAGCCATAAAAGCAGCAGTCTGCTCATGCCGAACCTGAATATACTGGATTTCCCTATTCTTTCTTATTGCATCAACTAGACCTAAAGTGGAAGTTCCGGGAATTCCAAAAACATATCGCACACCCCATTCCGCAATTTGCGCTATAAGAACATCCGAAACAGTCTTCTCTTTCTTCTCCCAGGCAGTTTCTACAGTCAAAGGAACGAAAACGCTTTTTGGCGCCCCACAGACTGGACACACCCACTCCTTTGGTAAGTCGCTGAACTTCTCTCTTTCTCTTGCTTCATCATAAACATAATTGCATACGCTGCACCTGAATTTTCCCATGGAAAGCCTCAAAAGAATTTATTACTGTTAATCTTATCTGTTTTTCTATATTAAAACTCAATCAGCAACTTTTTAATTATAAAGGCACTACAGTTTACTAGGTGTCTATAAATGGTAAAAACAGTTCAAAAGTACTTGGTTATGATTAAGCTTAGCCCTAACATGGCCGCTAAGCTTTATGAACCTCTTATGGAGTTTGATGAGAACCCCGTTGTAGGCGTCAAACTTGAGGAGGCATATCAAGTTTTTGGCCAATGGGATTTTGCAATTCTGTTCCAAGCAGAGACAAATGAGCAAGCCTTGCGTTTTGTTTCTGACAAAATCCGCTTGATAGAAGGTGTGCTTGAAACTTTCACTATTCCCATAGTGCCTATAAAAAATTACTGCAAACAATAAAGTGAAAATGCATTTCCTTTTTAAGCTCTCGTATAAATGCAACCACTTTACTGGGGAAGTTACCTCATGTAGAATTTTGCCGAATTATTCATAAATTGCACTTAACAAATTTAACTTGAGGAGTTAACAGTGGAAAATTGGGAACTCATAATAATTGGTGCCGGAGCTGCTGGTTTATCTGCAGGAATTTACGGTGCAAGAAGCGGATTAAAAACGTTAATTATAGAGGAGAAGATGGCTGGTGGCACAACTTCAGATGCTCCAATAATAGAGAACTATCCAGGGTTATTGCAAATAAGTGGTAGTGAATTAGCAGAAAAGATGGTGCTTCAATGTAGAAAAGTAGGTGTAACCATCCACGAGCTAGAGCCTGTATCTTTCTTGGATCTTAAAAGTGAGCGCAAAATAGTTAAAACAAGCCGCGCTGCCTACGAGGCAGATGCCATCATAGTTGCCACCGGTTCGCATTACCGTGAACTCGGCGTCAAAGGCGAAACTGTTTTTCGTGGAAAAGGCGTAAGCTACTGTGGTGTCTGTGATGGCCCATTGTTTAAGGGTAAAAAAGTGCTTGTTGTTGGAGGTGGTAATTCAGCGGTTACCACCGCGCTTTACCTTTCAGGGATAGCGGCTGAGGTGTTTTTGGTTCATCGTAGAGATGATTTACGCGCTGAAGAAGTACTTGTAAAAATTTTAGTCTCAAAAAAGAATACCAAACTTTACTTGAATACCGAGGTCATAGAAATCAAGGGTGAAAAATTCGTAACCAGCGCATTAATTTTTGATAAAAAGAGGAATGAAACAAAGGAATTAGCGGTTGACGCAGTTTTCGTGCAAGTCGGCGAAACACCTAACAGTAAAATAGCCAGAGACGCAGGCGTTGAAGTTGACGATGAAGGATACATCAAAATTGATCTCTTTCAGCGAACCAACATTCCAGGAGTCTACGCAGCGGGCGACGTGACAAATCATCCGGTCAAACAAGTTGGCACGGCAGTGGGTCAAGGGATCACCGCAGCGCTTTCTGCATATGGGTATATTCGACGACCATATTACCGAAAATAAAGGGAAAACATTATATCATCCAAAAACGCTTTTCATGCTTCCATAAGCCTAAGCGCAGAAGCTTTGCGGCTCAAGAGCGCTTTGGCATGAGAGGTTTCCAGAATGAGCGAAAAATGTTTCGCTGCAGTAGAAATCAACCAAGATTTATGTAGTAGATGTTGTGTTTGCCATTCAATCTGCCCCTTTGAAGCTATAAACTATGACCGTGGAAAAGACTGCGTGGAAATTGACATACAGAAGTGCCAAGTTTGCGGAATATGTGCCAGTGCTTGCCCCGTAGCTGCCATCAAGATTGCCTACTACGATTATGAGCAACTTGTGAATTACGTTGAATGCACAAGAAAGAAAACGAATAGTGACACACTGGTTTTGATGTGTCGAGGAAACTCGCCTTCAACATGCGAGATCGAAGAAATCCTTGCCGACCAGGGTTTAAACATCAAAAATTATGTCCCACTGCGGCTGCCATGCTCAGGCAGAGTTCCCACGGACTTCATTTTCAAAACCTTAAGCTCAGGCGTAAAAAACATCATTTCAATTCAATGCGAAGACAAGTTCTGCCGCTACAAAGAAGGCACAAAAATTAATGCACGCCGCTTCCAATTAAGCAAAAACGTTCTGAAACAGTTAGGTTTCGACGAAAATGTTTTGACAGTTGTGAAGTACTCGCGGAAAGCAGTTTACAAAACTGAAGAATGCGTAGGCTGCGACAAATGCGTCTTCATATGCCCATACAACGCAATAAAGGCAGAACCTTTCTCCACGCCAAGAATCGTCTACGAAGACTGCGTAGGCTGCGGTGCATGTGCGCTTGTTTGTCCGCACAAAGCCATCGAAGTGAAAGGTTACGAGTTTGATAACGTTCTGCAACGCTATGGTCAGGCTGCAAAAGCAATGAAGGCGCGAAACGGTCAACCAGCAGTGCTCGTATTCAGCTGCCAGTGGTCCGAGTTCTCAGCCTTAGATAATCCAAACAGTGCGCTTGGAGGCAAAAACGCTCTGGTTTTGGAGGTTCCATGCTTTAAAGGTATGGATCCCGTGCACGTGGTAAACGCTTTAGAATGCGGCTTTGACGGCGTGATGGGCGTCGTGTGCGCTGCGGAAGACTGCAAGCTCAGCGAAGGCAGAGACACAGCTGAACGCAACATGGTCGTGCTCATAGATGTGTTGAAAAAGAAAGGGTTACTTAACCGCTTTGAGCTTTTTGAGTTATCGCCTAGATGTGAAGGCGAATTTAAGTCGAAGTTTGAAAGTTTCTATCAGAAAATTGCAGCTATGCCTAAACTTGTAATGGCAAAAATGGAGGCACGATGAAAAATGCCCAAGATGTATGAAATAGTTTGTAAGCAACGGCTTGCACATAAAGAGACACTGTTTGAAATCTATGCGCCACATATTGCTGAGAAATCTAGGCCAGGGCAATTCTTGATTGTGATTCCCCATGAGAAGGGAGAACGCATACCGCTAACCATCTGCGGCTACGACGTAAAGAAGGGCACAGTTTCATTTGCTTTCCACGAAGTCGGCAAAACCACAAAGGAAATGGGCTTGCTTAAAGAGGGCGATTGCTTGCTGAATGTCACTGGCCCCTTGGGCAACCCTTCGGAAATCAAGAAGTTCGGCAAGGTTCTCTGTGTCGGCGGCAGCATCATGATTGCACCAATGCTCCTTCAGGTTAAAGCCATGAAGGAAGCGGGAAACCACGTGACTACCGTGCTAGGTTGCAGGTCAAAGGAATTTCTGTTCATGGAAAACGAAGCTAGAGCCTTAAGCGACAAACTGTACATAGCCTCTGATGATGGCTCAATCGGGTATAAGGGCTTGGACTTTTTGAAAGAACTGCTGGAAACTGAAAAGTTTAACCGCTGTGTCGCATTAGGCCCGGTTGTTATGATGCGAGAAGTCAGCGAGATTACGCGTCCTTATGGCATTCCCACAATTGTGACTTTGACGCCTATAATGATTGACGGTATGGGCATGTGTGGAGTTTGCCGAGTTACAGTCGGCGGAAAGATGCTGTTTGGTTGCGTTGACGGGCCAGAGTTTGATGGTCACATGGTTGATTTTGAAGGGTTAATTCAGCGTCAACGTATGATGCTTCCTGAAGAAAGATTAAGTTCAATGTTATGGGAAATGCATGGAGAGTGTAAATGTGGCAGAAACAAAGCCTAAACCTAAATTAAAGAAAGAAGCCGTGGAGATGCCTAAGCAGGAACCAAAAGTTCGAGTGAAGAACTTCAACGAAGTAGCTTTGGGCTACACTGAAGAGATGGCGCTTGAAGAGGCAAGCCGCTGTCTTCAATGCCCAAAGCCACAGTGCGTAACTGGTTGCCCTGTTGAGGTGCCGATTCCACAGTTCATTAAATGCATACGGGAAAAGAAGTACGCGGAAGGCATAGCCATCATAAAGACAAAGAACGCTTTGCCAGCAGTTTGCGGGCGTGTTTGTCCACAAGAGGAACAGTGCCAAGCGAAATGTGTCGTAGGAAAAGTTGGTGATCCCGTAAGCATCGGTCGCCTTGAACGTTTCCTTGCTGACTGGGAGCGTGAGCATGGCTATCAAATTCCACAGAAAGCTCCTCCAACAGGCAAAAAAGTGGCTGTAATAGGCGCTGGACCAGCAGGGTTGACTGCTGCCGCGGATTTGGCGAAACTTGGTCATGACGTGACTATCTATGAAGCATTGCATGTAGGCGGTGGCGTGCTTATTTATGGTATTCCTGAGTTCCGTTTGCCAAAGGTGATTGTGCGAAACGAGATTGAATATATCAAGAAGTTGGGTGTTGACTTAAGATTAGGCTATTTGGTTGGTAGAACTGTAACTATTCCTGAGCTTTTAAAGGGCGGTAC
This sequence comes from Candidatus Bathyarchaeota archaeon, assembly GCA_026414525.1. GTDB lineage: Archaea > Thermoproteota > Bathyarchaeia > Bathyarchaeales > Bathycorpusculaceae > JAOAIV01. Next base: position 4,807 of record JAOAIV010000022.1, read on the forward strand.
TGATGCTGTTTTCATTGGTAGCGGTGCAGGGCTTCCTCAATTTACGGGATGTCCAGGCGAGAACTTGGGCGGAATTTACTCCGCTAACGAATTTTTGATACGTGTTAACCTTATGAAGTCGTATGCTTTCCCAGAATACGATACCCCAATTCGTATTGGAAAACATGTAGTAGTAATTGGCGGAGGCAATGTCGCCATGGACTGCGCAAGATCTGCGATGCGCCTAGGTGCTGATGTGTGCTTAGTTTATAGGCGTTCACGCGATGAGTTGCCTGCGAGAAAAGAGGAAATCGAAAATGCTGAAGAGGAAGGATTGGTGTGCAGATTCCTTGCTGCGCCAGTGGAGTTTTACGGTGACGAAAAAGGCTGGGTTAAAGCCATGAAATGCATTTGTATGGAACTTTGCGAGCCAGACAAAAGCGGCAGGCGCAGTGTCAAGCCTATTCCTGGCTCAGAATTCGTCATGGAAACGGACACGGTGATTATAGCTATTGGGCAAACGCCTAACCCCATTATCCAGAGAACAACTGAAGGCTTGGTCACTGATCCCAAGCATGGTACGATAAAAGTTGATGAGAACTGCAAGACCAGTTTAGAAGGTGTGTATGCTGGCGGCGACGTTGCCACTGGCGCAGCGACTGTTATCAGCGCGATGGGCATGGGCAAGAGAGCTGCAAAAGCTATTCATGAATATTTAATGAGCAAGAAATAGCTACGGTCTCTAGCAGCTTCGCGGCTGTCCAGCTCCTCTTATATTTCTCGAGTCAGATTTTTGGCCACCAATTACAAGGATATTTTATAACAGTAGCTTCTTACAATTTTGGCAAGAAACCTTTTGTTTTTTTTAAACTATTTTTTTAGTGTTCTGCGATATTCTCTGAGTTTTTGCATGTCAAAATCGATTGTCATCACCGAGTCTTTTACGGCGTCTGTGGCTTCTTGGGCTATGCCCCATGGAGTAATAAAGGCGCTTCTTCCGACTCTAGCGTTGCTGCTGACGTTGCCTACTTTAGCCACGTAGATACCGTTTTCCGTGGCAAGCTTCTCCGTGAGTGGATGCCCCTTTACGTGCGGGTGCGTGCCCATGGCTGCGACAGGCAGGAATACAAGTTCTGCGCCTAGGTCGACAACGGCTTTAACAGTGGCGGAGTCAAACATGTCTGCGCAGATGAGCATGCCTACTTTGCAATGGTCCGTGTTATAGACGGTTGGCTTGTCGCCGCGACTTACACCCGCTTTCACCTCGATGGTAATCGGGTTTATTTTGCGGTACTTGCCGACGAGTGTGCCGTTAAGCCACAGCGTGCTTGTGTTGTAGAATTTGCCCTCCGCTTCTTCTAGCACGGTGCCGCCTAAAAAATAGATTCCTTGGAGATCCCTGCTGGTTTTCTCCAGAAAGTTCAGTGTTTCGGCGTATGTTTCTCTGCTGATTTTTTCAGCTGAGATAAATTCTTCCATATTGTTTGGGACAGAGAAGTATTCTGGAAGCGCAATGAACGCGGGTTTCTGTCTAGCAGCTTTTTGAATTGCCATGGCGGCTGCCTTGAGGTTCTCTTTAATTGTGCCACGCACTTTCATGTGTATTAAGCTTACTTTCAAAGTGTGCCCCTCATTAAAGTAGGCTGTCCCCGTTTGCTGTATGACTTTGATAAGAACGGTACTTGAAAACTTTTAAAGTTAACTGCTTAACGCAACATCGAGCGCTGCTTGTATCTTCGGCATATATGTCAATTATTTTATATATTTTTAGTTCATTTGTTTATGTTTTTGCCGCTTTTATATGCATGCGGATAGGTTTAAATATGACGGCATTACAAACAATTGTAACAGCGAGTTGAAAACATGACGTTAAGCCCACATGAATACACAACCCTACTTCCCAAAACGCGCGCTTTAGTAAACAAGGTTGTTCAGAGAAACATGGCAGACGCTATTCTCTTTTCCGCTGGGACAGACACTCAAATCATAGCCTACGAAGCCGTCAAATATAAGCCGAATATTCCGTGTTTAACCATGCATTTTAAGCATGGAAACCCCGCTGACACCGAATATGTGAAGAAAATGGTGGCTTTTCTAAAGCTTAACCATGAAACCCACATGTTCGGTCGCGAAGAAGTCTTAAGCAATGCCCCCAAAGTTGTAGTCGCGCTTAAGAAGTTTGACCCTATGGAAATACGGAACAGCATGCCCGTTTACATAGGCCTAACAATTCTCAAGGAAAAAGGCGTAAAAAGCGTTTTTACAGGCGACGCTTTAGATGAGCTTTTTGGTTATCCATGGCAATTTCACCTGTCCGAAGAAGAATTCGCCAAGCGACAGCAAGACATGTGGGAGGAAATGAGTTTCTCTTCAATACCCATGGCTGAATCGCTTGGAATGACCATAAAAGCGCCCTACATGGATCCAGAATTCATGGACTGGGCTAAGAAGCTGCCAATCAAACTAAAGATTAACATACATAACGGCGTGAAATATAGCAAATGGATACTCCGTAAAGCATACGAAGACGTAATCCCGAAAGAGCTCATCTGGCGGCCAAAGGCGCCCTTAGAACAGGGAACAGGCACCGAGGTTTTGAGAACTTTCTTTAACGAGGAAATTTCAGACAAGGACTTTGAGGAGAAAAAGCAGCGCATCTTGGAAGAAGATGAGGTGCTGATTCAAGATAAGGAGCAGCTACTCTATTATGAGTTCTTCCGAAAGCACTTCGGGAAACCCAAGGATGTATACCCAGACAATGGCGGAAAACAGTGCCCCAACTGCAAAAGCTATGTGAAAACAAAGATTCAATTCTGCAAAGTTTGCGGCGCCTACCCCATTTGACCTTTTCTTTATCGCAGTATTTTCTGGTGGTAGCCCCTAAATTTTTAAGAAACCCTTAATTCTTCCTATGGTTTTCATTTGAAGATTAGAGTGATCACGAATATGGCATCTTTGACTCAGCTAAAACTCGCAATGGCAACAAGTATTTTCCTAGCATCTTTCATATTCAGCCTATTTATGGTAGGAATAATCTTCCTACTACAATACTATGTCTTCGGGTTTGACCTATGGCTTGGATTGTTACTAACGTTAGGCGGTATCGGCCTCTTTATCCTATTTCAATATCTTATTGGGCCAGCAGTTGTGGCTGCAACGGCACGTTTGAATTATCTCAAGCCCGGTGAGAACCAGTGGCTGGAATCAACCGTTAAGGAGCTTGCGGAAAAAAGCGGCGTTCCCATGCCAAGGCTGGCGCTGGTGCCTGACCAAACGCCGAACGCCTTCGTTTTCGGCACTTCAGCCAAGAGCGCCACGCTCGCGGTGCATGAAGGTCTACTAAGAACCCTGAACAAGGACGAGATACGGGCCGTGATCGCACACGAGCTGGGACACGTGAGACATCGGGACTTCATCGTTATGACTGTGCTTTCCGCTTTGCCGCTCATAGCCTACATGATTGCGCAGTTTGCAATGCGAGCAGGAATGTACAGTTCCTACTCGCGACGCAGAGACCGTGAAGGAAACGCGGGTGCAGTGCTGCTCCTCATAGGCGTCGTCTCATTCATCGTGTACCTGATTACCTTCCTCAGCGTAAGATGGCTCAGCCGACTGCGTGAGCACTATGCGGATGCCTACTCTGCTTATCTCACTGGCTCGCCCAGAAGCTTGGCAAGCGGTCTCGCCAAGATTACCTATGGCTTGTCAATTTCGCCCAAAGCTCCTGAAGGTGCAAGAGCCTTCTACATAGGCGATCCGGCGCAAGCTAAGCAGGAGATCCGCGAAATAATGGAAAGCAAGTCTGAGTATGACTTAGACCGTGACGGAGTGCTTGATGAACGTGAGCTGGAGTTGGCGATGGAGCGGGAAGCCAAGTCTGTGTGGGTGACAATGAACAGCTGGTTTGCTACGCATCCGCCGACTTTTAAACGTATCCTCCTGTTACGTGAGATAGAGCAGGAAATGGCGACGGGCAAGTACACAGCTGACCGCGTGTATGCCCGCGTATAACCTTTTTTGTGTGTTGGAAATTTTTTGTGATAAACGCTTAAGCATTACTATGGCAATTATTCTGTTTATGCAAGAGCCACGATTGTTTCATTTTTATGGCTCTATCATTTCTTGTTGGGCATGCTTTGCCATGAAAGCGGCGACTGCGCCCACAGCCGATGCTGCAACGGCGATGCCTATTAAGGCCGTTAAAAAGAGCGGTATCACTATTACCATTTTCTCCGCGCTTTTGGCGCCTGCATATAAGTCGTTACCTGACCAAGAAGCTTGAATAATGTGTAAACCTGATGCTTTGGCTGTCCAAGTATATTTGAAGCTCCCATTTGATTGCGTTACTGTTGTGCCTATCATCGCAAAAGGTGAACCGTTGATGCTTGCGTAAAGCGTAACGTTCTCGCTCGACACTGCTGGCGCCAGCTGCCCATGAATGGCGATGATGCCGTTTTGGATGGCGATACTTGAGGATTCCAGCGACAAGTAGCTAGGTGTTATTGCCGTGAAGCTTGCAGAAACCTGGCCTGGCGACACCTGCTCTGCGTCTTCAAGAGTAATCACTTTAGCAGAGACTTTCTTTAAATCCTCTGGGCATTCGCCGACCCGCCAGCCATTTTCCCAGTTTCCACCTGTGCACTCCGCGATATAGTATCTGCGGCCACTGTGTGTTATGTAGTAAGCGCTGTCTCGGGCATCTTCTGGTGGGCTGGAGAGATGTACTCCAACGTTCATATGTGCTTGCTTCTCATAATAAAGGAGCACCACGTCTAATCTGCCTGCAGTCATTATTGAAGCGGCGATGTAGGAGAAGAGATCACAGTCGCCTTGTCCGTGCACCATTGTTTCAACGGGATACTTTGCTGGTTTAGTTTCCACGTAAGTTATCTGGTGGACTATCATGAGGACGCCGTTGGCGAAGTCCTCTTCGTTGCTATAGATTTCCCAGAGTCTATCGGCTATGGGTTTAAGTGCGTAAGGCGTTACGAATTTTGGGAAGTCGCTGGCTGAGGCTGAGCGGTGGTTTTTTTCTGCGTAGTATTCTTGGAGAGTTTTTGGGATTGCTATGTTGAGTTTGTAGGCTATTTTGCCGTCGGGTTGGTTTAGCAGTTGATATGTGATGGCGTGGTCTTGTGCACTTGCAATGGCTATTGTGGAGAGTATGATAAGTATGATCATTAGAATTATTGCTGCTTTTGTGTATGCGACTTTCATTGTTTTATCGAATAGCAATATTTGCTAATGGCTTATTAGCTCTTATGTCCACCCAATAACTACCAATAATCTTTAATCAACTTAACTCGCCACTGATGACTTTGCCGCCGATTTTCGCTAACTCGCTCGAAAGCTGCCTTATCGCCCGCTGCAACTTCTCATCTGCCTTTCCCGCTTCATCTGCAGAAATGGAGAAATGAAGCTCAATATGCGGCATGCTTTCCCGCCCTTTCGGATGCGACTTCACGTAGATGCCATCGTTCTCCTTCATAACCTTGTCTATAAGCGGCGCCAAGCTTGACTCCATCACACCCTCAACATAGATGCTTCTTTCGTAGAAAGTACTTTTGCCTACCACTTGCTTAAGCAGTGGCTCTACGCTTTGGCGGAAGATAGTCTCCATTTCAAGGGGAACTCCCGGTAATGCCAGCAACGTGGTTTCTTTTAGTGCTATTAGCACTCCAGGTGCGGTTCCGACGGGGTTAGGGATTGGCTTCGCCTTTCTAGGCAGAGTTGCCATTTTAATTCGTGGCGGTGACAACTCAACTTTCTCTACACCTTGCTCCTTCGCATATGCTTCATATTTTCTACTAACCATCCGCAACGCCTCTCTGTTTATTTCAAGCTTGCGTCTCAGAGCCTTTGCTATGCCCTCTAATGTTTTGTCGTCGAATGTTGGTCCAAGCCCACCTGTGGTTATGATGAAGCGTGGTTTACGTTTGAGCGCTTCGCGGATAGCGCTTGCTATTTCATTCACATCATCAGAAACTACTGTTATACGCCTAACCATCGCGCCGTGTGCCGTGGCTTGTTTAGCTATCCATTGCGCGTTTGTGTTTAATGTTTTGCCTATGAGCAACTCATTGCCCACGCAGATTATCTCTAACTTGCAAGCCATGGCTATTTCCTCTTCTTCAGCAAAATAGTAAAAAGAAGCGCATTACACTTTTTTATAGTGTTTGCTAACTTAACACTTAAAATCTTGAGAGTTAAGCGGCTACTTTTTCTTGCTTAACCACCATTTCAAATATTCTTTCCGTTCTCGTTGTTTTTCTTCCTCTGTCGACTCCGCTTTCGCCCGCAACTTCTCTCTCATTTCCCACAGTTCTTGCTGGGTTACCGAGAGGCCACAGCTTCTGCAAATGTAATGCTTGGTGGCTATCACGTACTGCATTTCTCCGCCGCATTCTGGGCAATATGGCATCTTTATTCCAACTCAACAGGAGTAAACTGGAAACGAGAGATATTAGTCTTCGCTTGATGCAACCTTTTTAGTTGAAACGCCGCTGCAGTTGAATCTGCCACGCATCTATTACTACACCTTAGGCCATCTGTGAAATAATGCCCTCAACTGACTTTTGCAATAATTTTCTAATTGCTACAAAAATTATTTGCTTTTGTTTAGCATAACCCATGCTTTTTGTTATTTAAAATATTAAGCACACATCTGACTAGTGTTTCTGGTAATTTATCCCTGTTTTCCTGCGTAACTGTAAAAATTTCTGCATCTTGCCTGCTTTTCGCCGTCTTTATAATTTTGTCTGTTGCTTTCCAATGAATTGTAGCCACAACGGGTTTATGGCTTTCCAGCACATTTTGTACTACTCTCTTAAATTTTTCTGAACATAACTCCATTGGTCCAATTTCATCTACAATAACTACCAAACATTTTTCCAGCGCTTCTTCTATGGCTGCTGCGCCGACGGCGTCGAGATCGGATAAATTTACACGATACTTGCCTACTTGTGGCCCGCTTTTCTGGTTTATACGCGCAAGCCAGCCGCGCTGTCTGCTAACTAAATCCCAGATTTCAAAGCCTACACGTGCATCTTCTTCTCGTACTTCTCGGCTTATCATGCCGCCTACGCATATGCCTTTTTCTTTTAAAATATTCACTGCTTTGATTAACACAGTGGTTTTTCCAGCACCTGGCTTTCCAGTTAAGAGTAGCACGCGCTTCAGCAACATATTTCGCCTCTATAGTAACCAGAAGTCTAATATGCGCATAAATTTCTTCCTCAGTGGTGACATGAGGCGCAGAATGATGGTGTCAGACGAGTTAAAAATGCATTTTCCCACAGAGATTGTACAGGAAGGGCAAGTGAGAGTCTTAGCGCCGAAACTCAGCGCCCTTGTTAGGCAACCTTCTGATTACGCGCCTTCCAGAGCGCCTGTATTTTACAACCCAATCATGGAGCTAAATCGTGACATAGCGGTTATAGCGTTTCAAGCCTATCAACGAGCGATCAATAGAAGAATCACACTTTGTGAGCCCTTGACGAGCACTGGGATTCGCGGTATCCGCTTTGCAGCCGAGATCCATGGCGCCAACGGCGTCTTAATTGGCGACATTTCCGAGAGGGCTGTTGAACTTGCACGCTATAACATAATCTTAAATGGGCTTCAGCATTGCTTGACAGTGCAGCATAAGGATGCTAATCTCCTGCTCAGCGAGCATGCAGCTCCCCATAGACGATTCGATGTTGTGGACTTAGATCCTTTTGGATCGCCTGTGCCCTATTTGGATTCGGCGATCCGTGCGCTGCGAGATGAGGGGCTTTTGGCGGTTACTGCAACAGACTTGGCGCCTCTCTGCGGCGTTCACCCAAAAGCTTGTGTAAGAAAATACGGCGGGAAACCGCTGCGCACGGAGTATTGTCATGAACTTGCGGTTCGCCTATTAGCCGGTTGCATTGTCGCCGTTGCGGCGAAGCATGACATTGGCATCCACGTTGTCTTCAGCCACTCTACAGACCATTATATTCGTGTTTACGCACAGATAGCCTACGGCGCGAAAAGGGCTGATGCCGCCGTCAAAAGCCTCGGCTACATTCTACACTGCTTTAACTGCTTGCACCGCGAATCGGCAAAATCGCCTTTCGCTAAGGATGCTGCTTGCCCAGAGTGCGGTTCAAAGATGGATTATGCTGGACCGCTGTGGCTGGAAAAAATCTTTGACAAGGGCTTCTGCAAGTTAATGGCGAAAGAGAACATGCAGAGGGCGCTTAGAAACAGCGGCAAAATCGCGAGGTTGCTCGCCCTAGCAGAGACTGAGGCTGAAGCGCCAGCAACATACTACGTTCTCGACAGAATTAGCGACAAATTAGCTCTGCCAGTACCCGCTGTTGATACCATGCTACAGGTTCTGCGGAGCAGCGGGTTTATAGCGGTTCCTACGCATTTTAATTCGCGCGGCATAAGAACTAACGCGTCTGCTCTGGTTGTGAAAAAGCTGCTGCAGAGGCTGGCGGCTACTTAATTGATGTTTTTGGCAGTGAGTATAAAAAAGGTTTAAGTGTTAAGTGGTTAGATGTTAAGGAAAGAGTGTGGTAATCGTTGAAGGATACTATTAGCGTGATAGGCGCTGGGATGATTGGCGGCGCCATCGTGAAGAGCTTGCTGAAAAGCGGGTACACCGGTAAAATTTTAGCCACGGATTTTCAGCCGGAAAGAATCAAGGCAATGGAGGAGTTGGGTGTAGCGGCGCTAAGGGATAATCGGAAGGCTGCGGTGGAGGCAGACATTGTTTTCCTCTGCGTTAAGCCTGGCGATGTGGAGAAGGTTCTGAGGGAGATAAGCAAGGAAATCGAGGGTAAACTGGTGATTTCCACCGCGGCGACTGTGCCCTTAAAGTTTTACAAGCAGACGGTGCCCAACGCCAAGTTTGTAAGGATTATGCCTAACATCGCGGTTATGGTGCAGGCGTCTTACACGGCTTACTGCTGCGGAGAAAACGTAACCCAAGAGGACAGGAAGAAGGTTAAAGCGCTTTTGGATATGATGGGTATATGCGAGGAAATCGACGAGAAATACATGGATGCCATAACTGCTTTGACGGGCAGCGGCCCAGGATACCTGTCAATAATCATTGAAGCTTTGATGTATGCTGGGTTGAAGGTGGGTTTGCCGCGGAACGTGGCGCTGTACGGCGCGGCGCAAGCGGTTCTGGGCACAGGCAAGCTTGTCTTGGAGCTGCAGGAGCATCCTGCCCGAATAAAGGATATGGTTACAACACCTAATGGCACGACCATCGAGGCGATTTATCAGCTTGAGGGCAGCTCGATTCGGCAGTCGCTGATGCGCGCGGTCGAAGAAGCCGCCAAGAAGAGTCAGCGCATCCGCGAAACGCTTGGGATGCAACAATAGCAGCGCACGAGGCAAATAGGGTTCAGTGATGTTCGAAGCGGCCATATTTGATTGGGACGGGACCTTAGCTGACACTAGAAAAGTGATTGTGGCCTCTTTTCAGAAAGCGCTAAGGGGAATACATTGCGAAATATCCGATGAGTTCATTGAGAAGCGCATTGGTATAGGTGCAGCGGAAACTTTCCGTGAGATTCTTCGATTCAATAAACGACCTTTCGATGAGGCGTTGATTAGGCGGCTTGTAGCTGCAAAGATTCAGAATGAAATTGACCTAAGCACTGATGTGCGCCTACTCGATGGCGCGATGGCGCTGCTGGAGCAGCTCCACGGCAGAGTCAAGTTGGGTTTGGCGTCTATGAATGACCGGGCAGTGATCGAGCACCTGCTTAAGACCACTGGTACACAGCGCTTTTTTGATGTGGTGCTTACAGCTGCCGATGTGACGCGGTCCAAGCCTAATCCAGAAATCTTCTTGAAATGCGCCTCAAAGTTGGGCATCAGGGCCGAAGGCTGCTTAGTTTTTGAGGATTCCATATTCGGTGTAAAAGCGGCGAAGGCAGCGGGGATGGGCTGTGTCGCGGTGACTACGGGTGTTTACTCGCGTGAGGAGCTTGCAAAGGAACAGCCTGATTTAATTGTTAGCACGCTGAAGGAGATAGGCAGAATTCTCAGCTTAATTTTCCAGTAGACATCTGCACTCCAGTTTACTCAACTATTATTTTTAGTTTTTATGCCCCTGTTGCTGGTTTTTGATACTACACCAGTTGCAAGGGTAGAATTTTGTTTCGCAAGTGTTATTAACGGATGCGGCATTTAGTGTTAAATGCGGGAAGGGAGAATGCGAGAGGACAGACTGACTTCTGTTACACAGGCGATTTGTGACCATGCAAAACAGCGAACTTACACACAGACACGCTTCGACATCTTAAAGGGCTTCGAGATAGTTCTAGTTCGATGCATCAATTGCCATAAAGTTCTCGCCTTCGAAGCTAAGAAACTACACTGAAGCGTGTATTCTATGCGTTTCAGGATATGCCTACAGCTTGTAGAAGCTGCGGGATTAGCACGTATGCAATTATGATGTAGCCGATGAATAAAACGAGGGTTATTAGCAGGTTGCCCATGAGGTTTTTGCTCCATGCGGCGCCGAATGGAACGCCGATTAGGAAGCCGATGACATGTGAAATGTAAGCGATGTTGCCTTCTGCGCCGTAGTAGACTGCCAAAACGTTGTAGATGAAGTAGAGAAGTGCTGCGACGCCGATGGGCATGAGGAAAAGGAAGGAGAATTTCAGTGGCTTAACGAGCATGGCTACTGCTGCAAGCGTGAAAATGGCGGCTGAAGCGCCGATGAGAAAGGTTTCTGGCGGATAGAAGAAGACATCTAAGAGGAACGTGAGTATGCCGCCTATGAAGAAGGCTGACAGAGTTTTTCCGGCTCCCAGCTCTTTTTCCAGTGTGTTGCCGAAGATGAAGAGAAAAAGCATGTTGCCAACCAAATGCGCGAGGTCAGCGTGGAGGAAAAGCGCAGTAACCAAAGTCCAAATGCGACTTTTGAGTAGGTTTTCTGCGCTGAACGCCAGCTGCGCCATAACGGTGTCCGGGTTTTCCCATAGCCAAAGCAGCAGCGAAGCGGCGACGCAGCAGAGGATAAGCAAGTTAGTTTTACTCACGTTTCATCTGCTCTTGTAGTAGGGTGAAGATTTTTTTAAAGCTTGCTTAGCGCTGTTATGAGCAGCAGACTATACTCCCATAATAAGTGTTCATCACGAGTTGGTAGGCGAAAACTGTCAATAGAGACTCTCCTCTACTGCTTTCTGCATTGCACTGATATTAGCCGCCAAATACGCATGCCTTCCTGCGCGTGTCCAGTTAAAATGCACGCTGAAGTCACGCGAGTTGCATAGTTTTTAAGCGTGTTTTTGCACATAGCATAGGACATACGTTTGAGGTGTTTGTTGGTTTGGTTAATGGTAAGCCGCTTGCCAGCATCGTCAGCGCTGGCTTGTCGAAGTTCGGCAAGCGTGAGGGCTTGTATGCGCGGGAGCTGTTCGCCGAAGCCGTAAAGGAAGCGTTTGACCGTTGCCCAAGGCTGGAGCCTAAGCGCGACGTGAAAGCCATGTTTGTGGGGCATATGGGCGAGGCGTACGAGCATCAGGGGCACATGGGCGCCGCCGCTGCCGACTGGGCTGGACTGCTAAATGTCCCGGCCACGCGGACGGAAGCTGCATGCGCAAGCTCGGGTGTGGCGCTGCTCTCAGGCGTTTACGCCGTGCTATCCGGCCTAGCGGACGTGGTTCTCGTGGGCGGCGTGGAGAAGATGACGCACCGGAGCACCGCCGAGGTCACGGAGTTTCTGGCGATGGCTTCGGACTACCCGTTCGAGCAGTGGCATGGCATCACATTTCCCGGCTTGTACGCGCTTATGGCTACGGCGCACATGCACACTTACGGCACTACGGAGACGCAGCTGGCACACGTAGCCGTGAAAAACCATTATCACGGGAGCCTCAATCCGAAGGCGCAGATGCAGAAGGAGATTACGCTGGAAGCTGCTTTAGCGTCGCGTGTAGTAGCGTCGCCGCTGAAGCTTTACGACTGCTCGCTTATCACGGACGGTGCAAGCTGCCTCATCCTAACAAAACCCGAGTTGGCAAGGCGCTTCACCGACCAACCCGTTCACATCATCGGCGCTGGACAAGCCAGCGACTCCATAGGCCTATACGAGCGGCAAAGCTTAACTTCGCTTCGGGCGACAAGGCTGGCGGCGCAAAAAGCCTACGAGATGGCGCAGATCACGCCTGACGATGTCGACGTAGCCGAGGTGCATGACTGCTTTACCATTGCTGAAATAATCGCCTACGAGGATCTGGCTTTCTGCGGGGCTGGTGAGGGCGGCAAACTCGCGGAAACAGGCGAAACACGTCTCGGTGGGCGCTTGCCGGTTAACACAAGCGGTGGCTTAAAAGCCAAAGGGCACCCTGTAGGTGCAACGGGCACGGCGCAAGCCTACGAAATCTATCTGCAACTCACCGGTCAGGCGGAACGTCGCCAAGTCAAAGGCGCCCGCGTGGGCTTGACGCATAATGTAGGCGGGTCAGGCGCCACCGCTACCGTGCACATCTATAGGAGTGAAGCCTAATG
>JAOAIV010000023.1 GCA_026414525.1 Candidatus Bathyarchaeota archaeon
GTCAAGTACGGTTTATAACTTAAAGGAGAACATAAAACTGTGTCTTCCAAAAAAATACTCTTAGACGAAGAGAACATTCCGAAACAATGGTACTGCATTTTGCCTGATCTGCCTAAACCGCTTCCACCGCCCATAGACCCTGTCACAAAAGCGCCCGGTGTAGGTATTGTCGAGAAAATATTTCCTAAGCAAATTCTAGCTCAAGAAATGAGCACAGAAAGGTGGATAAGCATTCCAGATGAAGTGCGGGATGTTTACAGGCTTTGGCGGCCCACGCCGATGTATAGGGCTTTCGGTTTGGAGAAGGCTCTGAAGACGCCTGCTAAAATCTATTACAAGTATGAAGGCGTTAGCCCTTGTGGAAGCCACAAACCAAACACTGCTGTTGCGCAAGCTTACTATAACATGAAGGAAGGGATAACACGGTTAGCAACTGAAACAGGCGCTGGCCAATGGGGGTCATCTCTCGCTTTTGCCTGCATGATGTTCGGACTAAAATGCACGGTCTACATGGTGAAAGCGAGCTATAAGCAGAAGCCCTATCGAAGAATTATGATGGAATCGTATGGCGCTGATGTCTATGCAAGTCCAAGCACTCATACAAAAAGTGGAAGGGCGATTTTAAAGGAAAACCCTGACAGTCCAGGCAGTTTGGGGATAGCTATAAGCGAGGCTGTTGAAGACGCGTTGGAGCATGACGCCGTCAACTACGGTATAGGCAGCGTCTTCAACCATGTTCTTACACATCAAACTGTAATCGGGATAGAGGCACAAGAGCAAATGGCGATTGCAGAAGATTATCCTGACGTTATAGTGGGGTGCATAGGCGGAGGCAGCAGCTTCTCCGGGCTCTTCTGGCCCTTCTACTACGATAAAATTTCCAAAAAAGCGCCGAAAGATGTGCAGTTCATAGCAACTGAAGCCACCGCTTGCCCAAAGGTTACAAAGGGCGAATACACCTACGACCATGGCGACACTGCAAGGCTAACGCCGCTGGTGCCGATGCACACCATAGGGCACGATTTCATACCAGCGCCCATACATGCTGGTGGCCTACGTTATCACGGTATAGCGCCAACGTTAAGCCGCCTCTATCAAGCGAAGCAATTGGAAACGAAAGCTTACAATCAGCTAGAAGTCTTCGATGCTGCTAAACTCTTCATTCAAACTGAAGGCATAATCCCAGCGCCAGAACCTGCTCACGCCATCAAAGGCGCTATCGACGAAGCACTTCGCTGTAAAGAGACAGGCGAAGAAAAAACCATTCTATTCCTGCTGTGCGGTCATGGCTATTTTGATATGCAAGCCTACGATGACTATCTTAACGGCAAACTGCAACCATACGAATATCCTGCGGAAAAAGTTGCAGAGTCAATGCGGAAACTCCGTCAACTCTATCCTTGGTTAGATGAAGTCAAAAACAAATTTATTTGACCCTCCTCCTAAAAAATAGCGGCTGCGTAGCAACGCGTAGTCTCTTAGCTTTTTATGCTTTAGCTTATATGTTTTTAATTTAATTGCTTTCAGTTATTGTATGCTTTCGTAGGTGTTAAAAAAGAAGGAATAAACGTGTGTGAAAAAAATGAGACCACTTACGTAAAAACTCTGGGGGTAATTGTCAATCCTGTTGCTGGCATGGGAGGCGCCGTTGGACTCAAAGGCACAGACGGCAAAGAAATTCTGAAACAAGCCCTATCTCTCGGCGCAAAACCAACAGCGCCTATGCGTGCAATCTCCTTTCTTTCTGAACTAACCGCGCTCAAGGATAAGCTTCATCTTTTTGTTGGCGCTGGTACAATGGGCGAAGAAGAGGCGCTGCGCTGCGGTTTTTCCTGTACAGTTTTTGGCGAGAAAAAACCAGAAACCACTTCTGATGATACAATGGAAATTGCAAGGAGAATTGTTGAAGCAAAGGCAGACCTTCTCGTTTTCTGTGGAGGCGATGGAACCGCACGGGATATTCTTGACGCCGTTGGCTTCCGCGTCCCTGTGTTGGGAGTTCCAACCGGCGTAAAGATGCATAGTTCTGTTTTTGCTGTGGATCCGAAAGCTGCAGCCAAAATCGTTGTTGGTTTTCTTTGGGGTGGATTGCTCTTGCGCGAGGCAGAAGTAATGGATATTGATGAAAATGCGTTTAGAGCGGGGCGTGTCTCAGCAAATCTCTACGGTTACCTGCTAACGCCGTATGAGCCTTATTTGATTCAAAGCTCAAAAATGGAGAGTCCAATTACTGAGAGTGAATTGCGCAATCAAGCCGCCATCGCCCTCCACGTGATTGAACACATGAAGCCTGGTGTAATTTACATATTGGGCCCGGGAACTACAACACGCGCTATCGCCGCCCTCTTAGACGTGGAAAAGACTCTTTTAGGCGTAGATCTCTTCCTTGATAAAAAGCTTATAGCAAGAGACGTAAGCGAACAGCAGATTCTAGACACAATACGTGGCCGATCTACCCAGATAATTGTTACGCCAATAGGCGGTCAAGGCTTTATTTTCGGCAGAGGCAACCAGCAGATAAGTCCCAGAGTCATTCGCAGTGTCGGTTTGGATAATATAGTTGTAGTTGCCACTCAAAGTAAACTGCGAAGCTTGAAAGCGTTGCGTGTAGATACAGGCGATGAAGTGCTTGACGCGGCCTTAAGAAAGCGCAAAATAAAGGTTATCGCCGATTATAAAAGGGAACACGAAATGCTCGTAGACTAAGTCGTGATTTGATACAAATTATAGCATATGCTTTTATGAATGTAGTTTTATTCTTGTTAACTCGAGGCTGAAAACTTGATTCCAATTAACCTGCCAAAAATAGGCGAAGAAGAAATTGAAGCTGTTGTCCGAGTAATGCGAAGCGGTATGCTCACCCATGGCTTGGGCATGGGCCCAATGGTTACCCAGTTCGAGGCCAATTTTGCCAAGTTTGCCGGCGTAAAATACGCTGTAGCCGTAAACACTGGCACTGCAGCACTGCATGCTGCTGTCTTGGCTGCCGGTGTGCAGCAAGGCGACGAAGTTATTCTGCCAAGCTTCACTTTTGTCGCCACCGCTGAAGCCGTGGTAATGGCAGGAGGAAAACCCGTGTTTGCAGACATAGATCCAGAAACCTACAATATCTCGCCTGCTGACATCGGAAAGAAGATAACTAAAAAAACAAAAGTTATACTGCCCGTTGACCTTTACGGATTTTCTGCCGACCTTAAACCCATACGAGAAATCGCCGAGGCTCATGGGTTAGCGGTAGTTGAGGATGCGGCTCAGGCGCATGGCGCAACCTATAATGGGCGGCCTGCCGGCGTTTTCGCAGATGCGGCTTGTTGGAGCCTTTACGCCAGCAAGAACATGACCACAGGTGAAGGCGGCGTAATAACCACCGATAAAGCTGAACTGGCGGAAACGTTGCGGCTCCTGCGGAATCACGGAGAAAAAACCAAATACACCTCGCTGATGCTTGGCTATAACTATCGCATGTCAGAGATCCAAGCTGCCATCGGCATAGTGCAATTAGAGAAGCTGCCAAGTTTTGTTGCAAAGCGTCGTGAAAATGCCAAGCGCCTCAGCAAGCTGCTTGCGAAATCGGACAGGCTGAAGTTGCCGGAAGAAACCGATGCTAGGCGCCACAGCTGGTACCTTTACACTGTAAGGTTAAAAGACCCCACTGAGGCTGAGCGAAACAAGATTTTGGAAGAAATGCGGCAGAAAGGAATATGTGCTGAAGCTTACTATAGCACGCCTGTGCATCTTATGCCATACTACCGCGAACGCTTCGGCAGATGTCATTTGCCCGAAACCGAGAAGGCAGCAAAGCAAGTTTTCTCCTTGCCTGTTCATCCAAGCGTAACAGAGGAGCAGATTGACTACGTTGGTGAGACTCTTCTAAACCTTCTGTAGCCACATTTTCAGCGCAAGTTTAGACACCACTTTCCAATTTTCCCATTCCTATTTCCCAATGGTTTGTAATGCAAATTAACCTGCAGAAATGTCTGTTACCCCTCAGGCAGGTTATCAAGATGAATAAACTGACTGTAAGAGTTAAATATGAACTTCAAGTAATAATTTCCTGGTCTATCTTAGTGCTGGAGAACTTCTGAAAGGTGTTATGGAACAGTGAGCGATGTGGAAAATATTTCGCGGGTCAAAATACGGTTCATCATAGAAAGCTTGGGCGAGGCAGAAGGTGAACTTGTCCGGTTTCTGGCGCCCAGAACAATCGATACCATAGTGCGGATGCTTCCTGTTGAGGGCAGAGCCGCCTTATGGAAAGAAGAGGTATACTTTGAAATTCCAGTTAAACTCGGTGAAGAAAAAGCTAAATTCTACGTGGAAGCTGGCACCATTGCCTTTTGGCCCATGGGCAGCGCCCTTTGCATATTTTATGGGCAGTCACAGCCCTACAGTCCAGTGAATGTCTTGGGTAAGGTTACAAAGAATCTCGAACTCTTTAAGCAGGTTAAAAGTGGCACAACAATCAAGGTTGAGTTAATGGCTTAGTAAGCTATTGAGCTGTCTTTCCACATTTGAAGTAAACGTTCACATTCCGCTTTTACGTTTTCATCCAGTGTTTTCTGCTTAAGCGTCCCCAAGAATTCTATGCGTTTTTCAATCGAGCGCTTTTCCGCGTTGCCGCCATAATAAAGTTCTCCTTCCAAATATTCCTTCATCTGGCTGGCTTTTTGAATGAAGAAGCTTGCGGCGTCAACGGCGTTTTCAACTGCAAACTTGTTTGCCCATATCGCAACCTCTGTCTCGCGAAGCTGCGTTAACCCATCAATTTCAACAATTTCTCTTATGTAAGTCCGAAAGAAATCGTAGTAGCCAGCTGTTTTTATTAACTCAAGCGCTTGGCATACTTTTTCCTTAAACTCTTTGCTTCCTTCTACAATCAACTCATGCTTATAGCCGCTACTTATGAGGTCTATCGCCTTTTTTACTTCTTTCTTTGTGTAGACTCTTTTGGGGAATTCCAAGCTGAGCAAGCTCCTGGCCTTTCAAAGCAATTTTCTAAAGAGTAGTGCCTGTCATGCAGCTTTTGGCTTGTATACTTTTATGTTGTGGCTGCCAGAGGCCAATTCTACTATGCCGTTTTGCTCCAACTGCTCCAAGAAATCTTTAGCAGTGCTTATTCTAATATTGAATTTTGAAGCTATAGCGTAAGGTGTTAACACGTTCATCTTTTTTATTTCGCTGATGATTTTCTCGTTTTTCGTATCTGGAGGAACCACTCCAGCAGGCTTTTTCTCCTTCGGGGGGCCTGCTTTCTCCTTCTTTTTCTCCGCAGCTTTTTCCTCTTCATCCTTTCTGGCTTGCATGCGCTCCATTTGTTTTAGCCCGAGCTTCTTTTTTCCACCCATCCTTTTCCGGCTCCTTTTTCTGCACTAGGCAATCTGACTTATTTCAACTTTATGCTGGCTCTTCCACTCTTTGAGAGGTATGCCCATTTTCTTTTCGATTTCCGGTCGATGAATAGAGTTCATTGTGCAGAACGGTATTATGCGCCCATCTGGCACTGCATAATGTATGACGCAACGTTGAACACGCTCTAAATCAAAGTTGTATGGATCCATGAAGTGCATTGCTGAAAGCAGAATTGCTTTTCTCTGCAAGTCGCCTAGAGCTTTATAGCTTCCTTCGGTCAAGACACGCAGAAGATATTTTCTGAGAAAACTGAACTTTACATGTCTTAGTGCGCCTATCAAGCGCATTTTGGCCTTATTTTTGCTTCCTTCGGCGGCGTTTTCGTAAACTTTTCGCATAGTTCCAATAAACTTTTCTACATTGGCGTAACGTGTAATGGGCACAATTTCGCCGTCTTCTACAAAGAGATAAGTAGCCATACCACAGTGAGGATGCGCCGTAAACTCTACGTACCGTTTGTCTTTCAATGCACCGATGGCCTTTGAAACCGGCACAACAGTGGGAACCGGATAAAAGTCTGAAGTCTTAACTTTGCCGCCTGTCTGCTCCTCAACCAGCCGCATGAAATCGGTGATTGTGATACGCATGCGGTCGCGCTCTTTTTGAGGAATACGGCCACAAAGCGACACAGGCTGAACGTTTATGCATCTTACCACATCGAAGTTTTTTACTGCAAAATTTATGATGTCGCCCAATTGCCCGTCGTTGACGCCTTTTACCAGCGTGACCACAAGGACTATGCTGTGCAAACCTGCTTGGCGACAGTTTTCGATAGCTTTCATCTTCGTCTCCAGCAGGTCGATGCCGCGTATGAACTTGTAAACTTCAGATGTCAAGCCGTCGAATTGGAGATAAATAGTGCTTACGCCTGCCGCTTTCAGTTCCCTACAGTAATCAACGCTTTGTGCGAGTCGAAGACCGTTTGTATTGACTTCCACGTGGCGAAAACCGAGCTCCTTTGCCTTTCGAACAAGATCGAAGAGGTCATTGCGGATTGTTGGTTCGCCTCCGCTGAACTGGAGTGCCGTAGCAGGTACGGGGTCGTTCGCGCGTAGGTTCTCCAGCATCCTTGTAATATCCTCGCTCGTCGGTTCATAAACGTAGCCCGCTGCCGCAGCGTTAGCAAAGCAGACTGGGCATGTAAGGTTGCATCTGTTCGTTACATCTATAATTGCGAGAGCCGTGTGCGACTTATGCTCTGGGCATATGCCACAATCGTAGGGACAACCTTTCTCCTTTTTTGTGCGTGGATTCTTCAACCCTTCCCCGTCGTATCTGAACTTTTCAGCACGCAAATATTGGTCATAATCAGACCAGTAAAGTTCCTGAAAAAAGCCGTGGGTTGGGCATTTCTTTTTAATGTAAACTTTGCCGCCTTCCTCAAAAATTTCGGCGTCTAGCGCATTCAAGCACTCTGGGCAAATGCTTTTTGTGCTCTTAATTACATTCATGTTATCCACTAGCCTTTTCAGTAAACGCGAGTTTCGAAGTGCTTAAGAGCAAAGTCTGCATAATAATGTTTCCAACTGTTTACTAAGGTGATTAAGGGGATTAAAATGCCCGTTAGCGGAAATGTGCGGGAGATTCTGAGGAAAGTTGGCTTGAGCGCATACGAAGTTGACACTTATATTGCGCTACTTGAAGGTGGACAGATGACCGCGTTGGAGATAAGCCGCGAAGCCTCCGTACCCTACTCCAAAGTTTATGAAGTTCTCAACGCGCTTAAAGAAAAAGGCTGGGTCAAAAGCTCGGAAAAGCGCCCTTTCAAGTATCATCCAGTCTCTCCTACAGAGGCTATGGCGCTCACTAAACTCAAATTTGAGGATAAATATCAAAGTTGGGAACGCACAATAGCCGAAGTGCTACAGCCTTTGTATGAAAGGCAAGCATTAGTGGAACGCGCAGATTTGCTCCTGCTACATGGGCAGCAAGCGGTTCTCGCCAAACTCGAGGAAGTTCTGAAAAAAGCGGCAAAAGAAATCATGATTGCCGCACCAGAGTTCGCAAGACCAATAATGGCGTCGGCGGAACCACTACTTGGCATTATTAAAAAAGCTGTGACCATCAAGCTTATGGTAGCAGGAAAAGCTGAGGATTGGCTTTTCCTAAAGAAGTTTTCCAGCGTAAACGAACTGCGAATTAGAGATCACATGTTTGGTGGCGGTGTAATAGCTGACGGCAAAGAAGCTATGCTCTTCTTAGGTGAAGACAAACCCAGCCTAGTAATATGGAGCAACCATGTAGGCTTGGTGGGCTTTGCCCGTGAGTACTTCCAGTTTCTATGGGACTCCTCAGCAAAAGCTTAGCAGCAGTGAACCTCGTGATTTATTCTCCTAAAGCGTTACTGGGCGCCAAAGAGATCAGCCCAATTTAGCCTTAGTTGCCTAAAACATAAATACCATGAAATTATTAGTAAATTTTGCCTAAAAGGAGAATGGAAGAATGAAGCAAAAAAAATTAGCTGTTGCTTTAACTGTCGCATTGATATTAGCTATGATTGCTCCGCTTTCCATTATACCTTTGACTGAAGCACAAGCGCCTCGCAGAGTAAAAACCTACCCCTACATAGGCGCGGTCCCTAATCCCGCGCAGGTCGGTAAAGCAATAATGCTACATGTTGGAATAACAATTCCTACAACTTGGCCGCAAACTGGTCACAAGGGATTAACAGTAACAATCGAAAGACCTGATGGTAAAGTTGACACTCTAGGGCCGATTAACACAGACACCACAGGAGGCACTGGTGTAACCTACGTGCCTACAATCGCAGGCACATATTACGCTCAAGTGCGATTCCCAGAGCAAGCATTGGAAGCCGCTGTTTTAGGTTTGCCTGCCGGAACGATACTCGAGGCTTCTGTAAGTGACAAGCTTGAGATCACAGTGAAGGAAGAGCCGCTTGAGTACTGGCCAGGTGTGCCATTGCCAAGCGAATTCTGGAGTCGACCAATAAACGCGCAGTTCAGAGAATGGAACGTTATCGCTGGAAACTGGCTATATTCCAAAGGCTACTTCATCGATATGGAGGCGCCAGGAAATGACGAAGCGCCTGAAGCGCCACACATACTCTGGGCGAAACCATTAGTGAAAGGCGGTGTGGGCGCACTTGGCGGCGGCTTAGTTGGAATCGAAGTTCGCGATCATGCGTTTGAAGATGGAGACGCCTACGAAGGCCTATTCCTGCCCCCAGTCATAATCGCCGGAGTACTCTATTTCAACAGATACAAGAGCATCGGGGATACAGCGGTTGAACAAGAAGTCGTAGCAGTCGACTTGCGTACTGGTGAAGAATTGTGGGTTAGAAACTGGAATAACACGCGGTTAGCATTTGGCCAAACTTACTACTTCGACGGCTTTAACTATCACGGTGTCTTCGCTTACCTCTGGGCAACCGTGGGTACAACATGGTACGCTTACGAGGCTGCAACTGGACGATGGGTATATACGATGACAAATGTGCCTACTGCTGGCGCAAACATATATGGACCAAACGGTGAAATAATTAGGTACACCGTCAACCTCGCACAAGGCTGGATGACAAAATGGAACTCTTCTGCCGTGATCAGCGCATACTGGGGTACTAACCCAGCTGACCCAAGCTGGGGCTCATGGCGACCACAAGGTAAAGTCATAAACGCAACAGGCGCCGTCCCTGTAACACCTGCCACTCCACTTGGATTAAATGGCTACGAATGGAACGTAACCATACCGAGAGGTCTACCTGGAAGTGTCGTCGCCACTCTTGAAGACAGGGTTTTAGGCACAAACTTTGCCAGCGGTTCACTTGCTCCAAGTACAATGGTCATGTGGGGAATAAGCGCCAAGCCAGAATCGAAAGGGCAATTGCTTTTTAACATAACATGGACGCCGCCTAGACCAGACGCGCGCTATAGGCTTGAAGCAGCTAGCGTCAAAGAAGGTATATTCGTCGTAGTATGCTTGGAAACTACTGAAAAATGGGCCTTCGACATTAACACTGGCCGTCAACTTTGGGGCCCCACCGAGAAGCAGGATTATAAAGACGCATGGACTTATGCCTCAGGTTACTCCTGGGACTTTATGTACAACGGCAAATATTACGCTCAGGGCGCTGGTGGAACAATATACGTTTATGACGTTAAAACTGGCAATCGCCTCTGGACCTACGATTTCGTAGACCGATATCACGAGTTCCTATTCGGTAACAAATGGTTCATCTACAGCGCGTTTATAGCCGATGGAAAGCTCTACTTCTTCTACGCCGAGCACTCCCCTGGCGATCCGAAAGAACGAGGCTCCCAAATGGTGTGCATTGACGCGGAAACCGGAAAGGAAATTTGGCGGCTCAATTATTACGGAACTGTCTGGGGCGGAAAACCAGTTATAGGCGATAACATAATAGCTTGTCTGAACTCATATGACTCTCGTGTATACGCTATCGGCAAAGGTCCAAGCAAAACTACCATTGAAGCTTCACCGGAGATTACCACCCACGGCAGCAAGGTACTTGTCAAAGGCATGGTTGCTGATATTTCGCCTGGTACTCAGGATGCGGCTGTTAAGCTGCGGTTCCCTCATGGTGTTCCTGCTGTTGCGGATGAGAGTATGAGTGATTGGATGCTGTATGTGTATAAGCAGTTTCCGTGTCCGGCTAACGTTAAGGGCGTTGAAGTAATCATTGAGGTTCATGATCCGAACGGTAATTATTATGAGGTGGCGCGGGCTACTACGGATGGCAGCGGCTTCTACAGCGCCGCTTTCGAGCCGCCTGTGCCTGGCAAGTACACGGTGATTGCGCGGTTTGCCGGTTCAAAAGCCTACTGGCCTTCACATGCTGAAACCGCCATTTACGTGGAAGAAGCACCAGCCGCCACACCAGAACCAACTCCTGCTCCACAAGCACCAGTTGAAACTTATTTCGCTGTTTCCACAGTTGCCATAATCGTTGCTATTGCCATAGTCGGCTTCTTGCTGCTCAGAAAGCACTAAGCGAACGCTAAAACTATACACACTTTCCCTTTCTTTTTTATGTGTAAAGCTAATAAAAACATTTATTTAATGAATATTTTTTGCTTCAAAGTAAATTTTTATACACTTCCCGAATTTGTGCTTATCTTTTGGGCAGATCAGAAACTATCGCCGTTAGTTACTTTAAATTATGCAAAAAGAGAGAAACTTTGTAATCAAGCATTTAGAATAAAGCTTCCAAATTAATGCTCAATGCTCTTTACAAAAGTTTTGAATGGTTAGTTCTTTACGCCAATTGAAAATTGAGGTTAATGGATATCTGCGCGTAACTTTAGCAAGTGTGCAATGTTTGCTTCGGCATTAATTTTCGGTATTATCTTTCCCGTAGGTGAAGTCATCAGGCTTGTGACTCCTGGGCCATGTCCTGCGGTTACACAATTCGTGTGTATCACTATGCCAATGGAAATAGCGCCTTGCCGATAAATCCGACCAAATGAATGATCTGCATCTATTATGGCTATTAAATCGCCAAGCCGAAGATCTTCGAGGCCATACTGTTCGATAATTTTTTCATCGAACAATTGTATATCATAATCTCCTGAGTATACATGGTTTGCGCCTAAACCTGACCCCATTATGGCTGCTGGTACAATATGCGTTACAGGAACTTCCAGTTTTTCCCCGTGAGGCGTCGGATTAAGTGCTGATAAGAAGTATGGATCAATGTTCATGACTTTAATGTCTGGAAATTCTGCGAGTTTTAAGCCGACGCCGAATGCCTTGACAAGTATTTTGTCGCCTGGTACGAGCTTATCCAATGTTTCCTGGGGGAAATCCACAAGAACATGCTCTATTCCGCCATGCTTGCCTGTGACGACTCCCTTTGCGCCTTTTGCGTCGCCTTTGATGACAATTGCTTCGTTACCAACACAAGAAAGTACGTTAAACGCTGCGTTAGCGCCTTGGCCGTACCTCGGGTCATTTTCTTTATTTTCAACACTGACTCCTGGCTCTACGTGGTCAGCCTCCCATCCACATGCTGGATCGCCTACTCTCAGATTATAGGTTACCCCGCCTACGCCGGGCAAGATTAATGGTTTACCAGTTGCAGAAATGTTGTAAACTGATCTGCTAATGACCGGGCTAGCAACTTCACCTATAACCGAAATTTTCACGAGCCTATCGACATTTGTCTTTAGCATGCTAACCTCCTTTTTGCTATTGGAATTTACAAGATAAAAAAGTTGGTGAAGTTGTAGAAATTAGTTTTTCAAACCGATGCGTGAAAGCTATTTCTGCTCTAAAATATTTCTTGCTAAATCTTAATGCGAACACTAAGTTCTTTGTGTCTTTTCGGCTTTTTAGTTACCCATGGACAAAGAAAAACCAGCGTTTAGATTTAAGCAACTCTTAAATGTGATGATTGCTACTTCTGACTTGTGCATTAAAGCTCAACGGAACTGTTGGATGGGCTTGCCATGTCTGAAATAGGATTAAGAACAAAAATGCTTGTCAAAGATGTAATGAGTAGCCCAGTGGTAACTGTAAGTGAAGACGCCACGTCTAATAAAGTTGCTGCCCTTATGGAAGAAAATGAGTTAGGTTGTGTCATAGTAACTAACAAGGAAGGAAAGCCTCTTGGGATAATAACTGAAAGAGACTTAGTAATCCGAGTTTTGTCGAAAAATAGCAAGCCCGACACTGTAAAAGCTAAGGAAATCATGACCTCGCCATTAGTTACTATAGACCCAGATGCCACGATAAATGAAGCGGCTAAAAAAATGAATAAACTAAATATCCGTCGGCTTGGTGTGCTTTATAAGGGCAATCTTGTAGGAGTAGTTTCAAGTAAAGACATATTAGGCGTTATGCCCGAGCTAATAGAAATAATCCAAGAAAAGACACGCATCGAAAAAGCCGCTGACACTGAAGAACCAGTGGAAGTCGAAGAAACTCTCTCTGGTTACTGTGATCGCTGTGGCGTATTTTCTGATAATCTGAAAAACGTTGATGGCCATAATTTATGCGAAGATTGCCGTGTAGAATTAGAAACCTAAGGGCAACAAAGCAAACAATACTGCTTATTCTCTATTTAAATAAGCTTTTTATTCCTTCTTGCTTGTAATTCGCTGGATAAAAAAGGGCGCGTTTAAATTGATTGTTGATTCTATACTTGTTAACGCTAAGGTTTACTTGAACAAGGAAATAGTGGACTGTAGCATAGCCATAGAGAACGGGGAAATCTTCAAGATAGGTAAAGAATCACAGATGCCGAAAGCAGATGAGAGAATTAATCTCGGGAAGCTTTTAGTTCTCCCAGGTTTAATCGATGCACATGTGCATCTTCGCGATGAAGGCAAAGCATACAAAGAAGACTTTTACACGGGAACAGCTGCTGCCGCTGCAGGTGGCGTCACTACCGTTTTAGATATGCCTAACAATGATCCTGTAACCATGAGCGTGGCTGCGCTGAGAAATAGGATGCAGAAAGCGGAAAAAAGGATTCTCGTTAATGTTGGTTTCTATTCAGAATTTCCAGTCAATCTGGGCGAGGTTGCAGCAATAGTCGCTGAAGGTGCAGTGGCCTTTAAACTTTTTATGGCTACACAAATCGGCGGATTAAACATTGATGATGATAAAGCGCTACAGGAAGCTTTTATCAAAGTTGGCGAGTTAGGTGTTCCTGTTGCGGTTCATGCAGAGGATAAAGCGTTGTTAACAGAAAATAAAGAAAAATTAAAGCGTGCCAATAAGCACGATCCAGCGGCTTTTCTCAGCGCTCACTCAGAGCAAGTTGAAGTTAAAGCGGTTAAGCGTTTACTTGAAATAAGCTCGGAATCTAATGTTCATCTGCATTTCTGTCACATATCAACCAAGGAAGGCTTGCACGCGGTAATCGAAGCAAAAAAAGCGGGTAGAAGCGTAACTTGTGAAGTAACTCCGCATCATCTTCTATTGTCTAATTTTGATGTTGAGCGCTACGGCATGATGCTAATAACAATGCCCCCACTTCGTAGCAGCCACCATATAGAAGCGCTTTGGCGAGGCATAGCAGACGGCTGGGTTGACATTTTAGGCTCAGACCATGCTCCTCATACGTTAGAGGAAAAGTCTGCAAGTAGCATCTGGGACATCAAAGTTGGCGTTCCAGGCCTTGAAACAATGCTCCCGCTAATGTTGACAATGGTCAAGAAAAACCGAATTTCACTGGCGCAAGTTATCCAATTACTCGCTGAAAAACCTGCAGAAATCTTCAACTTAAAAGACCGCGGCCGCTTAGAACAAGGTAAAAAAGCTGATTTAACAGTTGTAGATTTTAAGCAGAAATTCAAAATTGCCGCCTCTAATTTTCACTCAAAAGCTAAATATTCCCCTTTTGACGGTTGGGACGTACAAGGCAAACCAATGAAAACTTTTGTTAACGGGCAACTTGTTATGGATGAGCAAGAAATCATAGCTAAGCCTGGAACCGGTAGGATCATCCGGAGAGACCGCAAGTGAAATTCATTGCGGATGGCATGCTTGGGAAACTTGCCCGCTGGCTTCGCATGCTCGGGCAAGACGTGAAATACTCAAACAGCTTTGAAGATGACAAACTTATCGCAATAGCCCAAGAAGAGCACCGTGTTCTTCTTACAAGGGATCTCGAGCTTTACAGGCGTGCTATCGCCAAAGGCCTTGTCGCCTTTTATGTGGAGGGCCAAACGGAAGCAGCACGACTATCTGAGCTTGCTAAACGATTCAATATTCCTTTGGCGATAGATATGACGCGTTCTCGCTGTCCGAAGTGCAACACCAAAATTCAGCCAGTACCGAAAGAGGCGCTTGTAGGCAAAGTTGAAAAGAATACTTTTGATTATTATGAAGAATTCTGGAGATGCCCTAATTGTGGCAACATTTACTGGCAAGGTGCGCATTGGGCTCGGATACGAACTACATTGGAAGAAGCGAGGAAACTTAAAGCTCAATTTTGACTAAGCAGCCATTTCAACGGTATATCCTGGAAAGTTCCATCGGGCAGGGTCCGCCTGATAGTGATTGGAAGTATTCCAACTTCCAGCTCTTTTAATGCTATTTCGATTGGGCT
Source organism: Candidatus Bathyarchaeota archaeon (assembly GCA_026414525.1). Taxonomy (GTDB): domain Archaea; phylum Thermoproteota; class Bathyarchaeia; order Bathyarchaeales; family Bathycorpusculaceae; genus JAOAIV01. Next base: position 14,444 of record JAOAIV010000023.1, read on the forward strand.
GGAATACTTCTCGCTTGCTTCTATGAGTATCGGTGCGCCCATGGAAATCTGAAGCGCTCTGGCCCCTACTATCCTTGCCTTCTCAAACCGCGTCAGTTTAGGCGGTCCTACCAATATTTTCTTTTGTGCAGACGTTTTCTAATACTCTCCAGCGCCTGGATATGACTCACCCGAAGCTCCGCCCGGCGGCGTTGGCGGCGTCTTCATCTTTCCGGCTGCAATTATATCGTCAATTTTGAGAATCATTGAAGCCGCTTCGGTTGCTGACTTGATTATTTGTTTCTTCACCGTGATAGGTTCGAATACGGCGGCTTTTGTCATGTCCTGAACTTTCCCAGACAAAACTTCTATGCCTGCCCATGTTTCTCCTTTTTCATGCCGCGCCCTCAATTCTGAAAGTATGTCAATAGGCTCTAAACCTGCGTTTTCAGCTAGCGTGACTGCTATCGACTCTAAAGCTTCTGCGAAGATTCTGACTGCCAACTGTTCTCTTCCAGGCAAAGTTTCTGCGTACGCCTTTAGCGCCCGCGCCATTTCAAGCTCTGGTGCACTGCCTCCGGCGAGAACTTTTGGCTCTTCAAGTATATCTTTGATTACGCATAGCGCATCGTGAATTGAGCGCTCTGCCTCTGCGATTATACGTTCTGTTCCGCCCCTAATCAAAATAGTAACTGCTCGAGGATGCTTGCAGCCTTCGATAAAAGTCATTTTGTCGTTTCCAATTTTGCGTTCTTCAAACAATTCGGCGTAACCCAAGTCGGCAGGGGTGATGTCGTCCAAATTTGTTACTATCTTTCCGCCTGTGGCCTTTGCTAGTTTTTCCATATCTGATTTTTTGGCTCTCCGAACAGCGGCTATGCCTTTTCTAGCGAAAAAGTGCTGAACCATGTCGTCGATGCCTTTTTGGCATATGACAACGTTGGCGCCGGCAGCAGTTATTTTGTTCACCATGTCTTTCAGCATGATTTCTTCTTGTTTGAGGAACGCTTCAATCTGGTCTGGGCTTTCAATGTTGATTTTTGAGTCAAACTCTGTTTTTTCAATTTCTAAAGAAGTGTCAAGCAAAGCTATTTTGGCTTTCTCGACACGCTTCGGCATTCCGGAATGAGCTATTTCTTTGTCCAAAACTATGCCTTTTATCAAGCTTGTGTCCTTGAGTGATTCTCCAGTCTTCTTTTCAACTTTGACGTCCTCTATGTCAACCTTGTATCTGTTACCTTCTTTCTCCGCTACTTCCAACATTGCCTTAACTGCTATGTCTGCTAGATATTCCTTGTGCTCAGCCACGATTTTGCTAGCCATAGATGTAACCGCTGCTTTTTTTAGATAATCTTGCTTGCTTAGATCTACAGGTATGGCTATTTTCTCGAGTGTTTCTAAGGCTTTTTCGGCGGCTTTCTTGTAGCCGTCGATTATTATGGTTGGATGCACGTTTTTGTCTATCAGCTCTTCAGCTCTGCCTAGAAGTTCGCCTGCTATTATTACCGCAGAGGTTGTTCCATCGCCTGCTTCATTATCCTGTGTTTTCGCAACCTCTACTAGCATCTTAGCGGCGGGATGCTGGATATCCATTTCATCCAAGATGGTGCGGCCATCGCTTGTGATTGTTACATCGCCAAAGCTGTCTACCAGCATTTTATCCATGCCTTTAGGTCCCAAGGCGCTTCGGACACTTTCCGCCACAATTTTCGCGGCAGTTATATTTGCATGCTGCGCCTCTCTTCCTCGAGATCTGCTTGATCCTTCTTTCAACACCAGAACTGGAATTCCGCCAGCTTGAGCTGGTACTGACAAATCAAGATAACCCCCTTTTAGTGCGCACAACAAAAAAACATAATTGCAATATAAATTTTTCTAGCAAAAATGCCTAACTAAGGTTAAGTTTCCTATAAAAAATGTAGCCACAACTTTTTAACTAATTATGCCCAGCATGTATGTCAATAAAGGGAAACTTTGGCTCCACCTCTAATTTTCAGCAGCTCTGGGA
>JAOAIV010000024.1:0-4540 GCA_026414525.1 Candidatus Bathyarchaeota archaeon
GTATTTTTCTCCGCCGTCTGGCGCGATGGCTACTATCACGCCCCTATCGAGTTGGTTTGCCTTTTTTAAGGCTACATGAAATATGGCGCCTGAGCTTGGCCCAACAAAAAGCCCTTCCTGAAGCGCGAGGAGCCGTGCTGCGTCTTCAGCTTCTTCTGCTGTTACCTTGTGAATCTCATCCACAAGAGTTGGCTGCCAGATCGCGGGCACATACTGTGTTTCAAGATTTTTTAGGCCTTGAATAAGCGCGCCTTTTTCTGGTTCAGCAGCGATTGCTTGGATGCTGGGATTATATTCTTTGAGTCGCTTTGATACCCCCATAAGTGTGCCCGTGGTTCCGATGCCAGCAACAAAGTGTGTTACCGTGCCACCGGTGTCTCGCCAGATCTCTTCCGCGGTAGTCTCATAGTGCGCAAGGACATTGGCTGGGTTAGCGTACTGATTTGGCATGAAGTACTTGTCAGGGTTCTCGCTTACTATTTTGCGTGCAAGGTCTTCTGCTCCGTCCATGCCTTTCGCGGCTTCGCTTAGAATTATCTTTGCGCCGTAGGCATTGAGAATCTGGCGGCGTTCCATACTCATGTTTTCAGGCATGACGAGAATGAGGTTGTAGCCTTTTACGCGGCAGACCAATGCTAAGCCGATGCCAGTGTTGCCGCTTGTAGCTTCGATAACAGTTTTGTCATGGGTTAGCTGCCCAGTTTTTTCAGCTTGCTCTATCATGTATTTTGCTATGCGGTCTTTGACGGAGCCGCCAATGTTAAATTTTTCCAGTTTCAGGTATAACCTAACATTCGGATTCTTGTTTAATTGATTGATTTGCACCAGGGGCGTATTGCCAATTAAGTCCAAGATATTTTTTGCTATCATTGAGCATCTCAAAATCAAATGGCGGCACAATAGTAAATCGTTTTCTGTTTTGGAAACAGCAAATGCATTTTTATATTGGCAATGGCGTAATTTGCTTTTATGCACACGGCCTTAACTGTCGAGACGCTTCTAAGTTTGCTTATAGCAGTAGCATTAGGCGCCTGCGTGGGCATAGAGCGCGAGTTAACACACAAGCCTGCAGGGCTGCGCACCCATATGCTCGTGTCGCTTGGTGCATGCTTATTCACCATTGTCTCAGTAAGTTTTGCAGTGGATCCAGCCAGGATTGCATCAGGCATCGTCGCTGGAATAGGTTTCATCGGCGCAGGAACAATCTGGGGCGAAAAAGACAAGGTAAAGGGCATAACGACCGCCGCCAGCCTCTGGGCAACAGCAGCCATCGGCTTAACAACCGGAATAGGCGACTACCCTCTTGCAACTGTAGTAACAGCACTTGTTGTGATTATCCTCGCTTCAGGTGGCGCCCTAAGAAAAATAGGACTAGAAAAAGACTAGTCAAGAGGGCTTGCGGCATCATTTTCGCAATAATTTCAAGGTAACTGGCAGTTTTTCGTATATATGATAGAAAACACTATCAGTTCCCATTAATCATTGATGCGATTTTATGGGTGTGTTATCAAATTATGCTTTTGGAGCAAATCGTTTAATTCCAAATTGCTGCTAAACTTGTTCTACGAAAATTAAAAGAATAAAGCGGAATTAGGCATTTTCCAAATGAACCAAAAAAATCCAACTCCTTGAATTAAAAAAATGTTTTACGGGCAAAATTAACATAGTGAATAAAATGGCTGAAGCAATTGACTTTTACAAAATCTCCAGTATGCAGGAATATTTTTGTGGAGTGTATTCAGATTGTCTGTGTTGTGCTCTCATTTGCATGCTTGCTGTTTCTCTTTGCTTACTCATTTTCAGATCAGAAGCATTAACAACTTAAACTTCAGAGTCAATTATGAAAATAATACTTAAGAATGATAAAATCACTCAAGACATCGCAGGAAGAATCGTCGAATTTCCAAAGTACACTACGCAGATATTGAACCTAGCCAATCAAAATGCTCAAGGAACACGACCTAAAGTAGTCGGTTAGATGACAGAGCTAATTACACGATTTCCTAACACATATGATGAATGGGTCAAGTGGCATAACGAGCAGATGCCAAATGCTATAGATGACGCTACAGAGAAAGTGTAAGCTATGGTCAAAAATATCGCGGATACTGCCTTAAAAATTGACAGGGATATAGGTTAGGAAATGGATTGAAGACTTGGTCTTGACAAAGACGTTTGTAGGTTTTTGCTTTCAAGAAAGCATACTAAAGGAGATATCGTGAATCAAATAGTTGCCATACCTTCTGAGGAATCTAAAGGAATTGATGGTTTTATCGGAAATGAATCTGTTTCAATTAAACCTATCACGTATAAAACAATGAACAGACTTCCAGAAAGCATCAATATTAGAAATAATCTGTTACGAGAAACTGAAAGACGGCGTTAAAGTCGAATTTGATTTCTAATATTTTATGTCCACTTGCTTAACAATGGTTTCCCTTTTCTCTCCAATTATGTCATTTGTGGATGGAGAGTTGCTTCTTCGCTGTATTCAACCTTAACCGTGTTAGCTTCTACCTCAATTTTACGCAATTCATTAAGAAATATTTCAGTTTCTTGCTGAGTCAGGACTGGAAAGCCATAGTGTTTGTTTACGTACCCTAACCTTCCATGTGTTATAGTTCTTTTCTTTACAAAAGCCACATGCTTTCTTAATCTGTCTTCTATTTGCTGGTTAGCAAAATCAACTACGCTTTCAAACCTGCTGAAGATATGCCGTTTGAAATTTGGATCAACTTCGTAGCCTACGCTATTTCTTCCAGCCGCCATAGCTGCTACCATAGTAGTCCCGGTGCCCAAAAAAGGATCCAAAACCACATCACCTTTTATGGAAAACATGTTAATCAGTCGATAGGGCAGTTCAAATGGGAAAGCGGCACTTCGCTCTCGAATAGCCTTGTCAATGTTATTCTGTTTGGCGCCCTTCAAGTCCACCCAAACGTCGGTAAACCATTCGTTTCGTTCTTCCCAGAAGAAGGCACTTTCCCTCCGTCTTCGCTGCTCATCCATGCCGCAGAACCTTCGCGGCTTACCTTTCCTGAGAATAAGGATGAACTCATGCTCCAGAGTGACATACGCTCCGGCTGGAAGCATACCTGAACCCATAAACTTATTCGGCGCATTCGTCTGCTTCCGCCACAAAATTTCGGGTAACACACTGAACCCCAGCTTTAAGCAACAGCTCAAAATTCGTGAATGATTCGGGTATAGATTGAATTCGCCGCCAACACGTCTAAGAGCGTCGCCTATGTTGATGCAGGCGAAACCTCCATTTTTCAGCACCCGATAAACTTGCTTCCAAACCTTATCAAGCACCCTATGCATCAACTCAAAAGCGCCATAACCATCACCTTTCTGAAGCAATTCGCTAACCTCCGGATTCTGCTTGGCAAAAACGGTATCCCACATCTCAATCATAGGGTAAGGCGGAGAAGTAACCACCAAATCTACCGATTCGCTAGGAATCTCGTCCAATTCCTCTGCAGTCTTAAACATCACCTTATGAAGCGTCTGCAACTGCATTTCCCACAAACATTCCATACATAAGCCTATAAATACACTATCCACCGTGTAACTCGTCATATAAAACGAAATCAACCTTCATATTTGGCGCCTATTAGAGGTTCATTGCAGAAACCCATAGAGGGCTAGGTTCTACCGCGCGTTCTTTCCGTGCATTTTAAAGAGCAAGAGGTGGGCAGTGCCCTAAGTCGCGGCTATATCTAAGACAAAGTCTGCAAAGGCTTTTTAGAAACTTCAATACTTTTTTTGCAAGTGAATGTGTTGACACGGCATAACTCTGGATCGAACTATGGTATATCGGAGTTGCTTAAAGCTTCATGGATGCGTTCCTCTATAAAACTGGCGATAATCGCTATAGCAGTCGCTATATTGATAATTTGGATTTTGAAAATCTTTAACATTGCTGCAACTCCAATCTTCGCCGACATGGGAGCTTTCTTCGCCGAATATGGCCTCGCCGGCGTCTTCATTGTAACCATAGCTGCAGGAACAATAGTGCCGCTTGGAAGCCCAGCGCTAGTAGTTGTTGCATCAGCCTTCATCGATCCTTTGTTGCTTACACTGGTAGCAGCCACAGGCTTCACCATAGGCATGTGCATAAACTACGGTTTAGCCTATCGTCTTGGGAGACCATTTATTGAGAAAAGAATATCCATAGAGCATTTTGAAGAAGCGAAACGCGCTTGGAGCACATGGGGATGGATGATCTACGTTATATTCGGGCTTATCCCCGTGCTGCCAGTGGAATTACTGGCATTCATCTGTGGTTTCCTTAAAGCGCCACTAACTACATTTATTCTTCTAAGCTTTTTGCCTAGATTCGTAACCTTCGCTATGCTGGCCTTTCTTGGGCAGAATATAGGCATCTGGCTTGGTGTGGCATAATTAACTGAAAATGCGCATATTTTAATTACTACCATTTACCTGTTAATAACTAGTTACTGCATGGAGAAGCCAAATTATGGTTTCGCTCAGAGCTTTAGCACCATCATTAACCCGTATAACCGCTGTCTCTTAT
>JAOAIV010000024.1:4550-15627 GCA_026414525.1 Candidatus Bathyarchaeota archaeon
GCGCTACATGTTGGGCAAGGAAACTGTGACTTAATAGACGCCACAGCAGTAGAGTTCTCAAGAGCCGTTTTAGCCCAAACGGACATAGACGGAGAAGTCATCAATTGCGAAGGCCCAAAAGATCATGCACCAGCATTCATCCAAAAAGAGAAAGTAGGCACAGGCCACGGCCCAAAAGTGGAGTTTGTTGTAGACCCGGTTGATGGAACTACTGCCGCCTCAAAAGGCAGGAAAGACGCTATATCGGCCCTCGCATGCGCGCCAGCAGGCTGCTTCCAAGTGCTTCCAGATGATGGCTACTATTTCAAAGTCGCCACTGACTATCACTCAGTCGGCAAAATAGCTCTCGACATGCCTATTGAAACAATTGTTCGTATAGTAGCTAGAGAAAAGAACATACCGCTATCTAATTTAACTGTGATAATGCTTGAACGCGAAAGACACACAGAGATACTTAGAATTCTGCGTAGCCTCGGAGTTCGCATCATACTAATTCCCGACGGCGACATCGCTGCCGCCGTAGTTTCATGCATGCCTGACTCAGGCGTTGATCTCCTCATAGGTGCTGGGGCAGGTCCAGAAGCCACAATCGCTGCAACAGCAGTAAAATGCTTGGGAGGCACAATGCTCGTTAAGGTATGGCGCGACAAAAATGATGACCCAAACAGGATTGACAGGCTAAAGAAGGCAGGAGTCGACGTGGACAAAACTTACACTGAAGATGAACTCGCAAAAGGCAGAGAACTCGTTTTTGCCGCTTCCGGCATCACAAAAGGTGAACTCTTGGATGGCGTGCGCTTAACATCGACAGGTGCAGTTGTACATTCTATATGCATGAGGTTACCCAGTGGAACTATAGAGCGCTCTGAAACAATACTCCGCTTTAAAGGGCACCCTGTCTATAAGCAATTTGTACCATGAAAAGCGCAACAGGTATTTTGCCAGAAACTTTTTTCTAACAATTTTTTGTCGGCATCAAAATTTTAGTAATGAAAAATGCTTATGGCAGAGCAATGCTTTAATGCCATGTTGTTTTTACCCTAAAAAGGGTTTGAAAGAATGACTGAAACAAAAACTGACAAGTTCACTTTAATCAACGAGTTAGCCCGCCGTAGAGGCTTTTTCTGGCAAGCCTATGAAATCTACGGTGGCACAGCCGGCTTTGTAACCTATGGTCCACTAGGCACACGTTTAAAGCAGAACATCGAGAAGAAACTTCGAGATCTTTTCGTTAACAAATTAGGCATTATCGAAATAGAATCTTCCATAATAACGCCAGGCAAAGTTTTTGAGGCATCAGGTCATGTGGGCCACTTTAAGGAGCCAATGGTTGAATGCAGTAAATGCAACAAACGCTTCCGTGCAGACCATCTACTTGAAGAATATGCTAGAATAAGCGCTGCTGAAGCAGAGAAAATGAGTTTACTCGAGATAAAAGAAGCAATCAAGAAAAACGCGATTACTTGCCCTGACTGCGGCGGTTCCTTTAATGAACCACAGCAGTTCTTAACAATGTTTGTAACTACAATAGGCCCATACTCGGGAGCAACAGGATACGGTAGACCAGAAGCGGCACAAGGAATATTCGTAGAATTCAATAGACTCTATACAATAGCTCGAGAGAGGCTTCCTTTTGGTGTTCTTCAGATAGGGCATGCTTTGAGGAACGAGATTTCGCCTAGGCAAGGTCTAATCCGCCTAAGAGAGTTCACCATAGCAGATTTAGAATTCTTTTTTGATCCAGAAGAACCCAACTGTCACTTGCTTAAAGATGTAGAAAATGACATCTTGCCAATTCTCACCGCAGAGAAGCGGCTTAAAGGCTCAGAGGAAATTCTTAACATAACCGTGAAGGATGCGCTTAAGCAGAAGCTGATTAGCTCAGAATGGCAAGCTTTCTTCATGGCAATAGCCAAGAAACTGCTGATAGACCTTGGCGTGCCCTCGAATAAACAGCGATTTATCGAAAAGTTGCCATGGGAAAAGGCGCATTATTCAACCCAGAGCTTTGACCAAGAAGTGCTAGTGGACCGTTGGGGCTGGATTGAAGTTTCCGGACATGCATACCGAACTGACTACGACTTGAAGAATCACATGGAGGCGAGCGGAGTTGACCTACGAGTCTATAAAGAATATGCTAAGCCAATAGAAGAAGAGCAGCTTGTTGTTAAGCCTATAATGGCTAAACTTGGTCCTGTCTTCAAGGCAGAATCGGCGAAGGTAGCCGAGTTGCTTGCAAGTGTCCCGGCAGAAGAGGTTATGGCTGCTCTGGAAAAGAATGGCTTTTATCAGATTCAGAACTACAAAATTTTACCCGAGCATGTAAGTATAAGCCGCCAAAAAACCATCGTGAGAGGGAAACGCTTCATCCCTCATGTTGTTGAACCCAGCTTCGGCTGCGACCGTCTCTTCTATGTTGCATTGGAATATGCTTATCACGCAAAGGATGACCGCGTAATCCTTCGTTTTCCACGAAGCATTTCACCTATACAAGTCGGCGTATATCCTCTTGTAAGCAAAGATGGTCTTGTTGAGAAGGCAGAGGCGGTGTATAAGCTGCTGGTAATGGAAGGCTTTTCCGCGGAATTTGACGATACAGGTTCTATAGGGCGAAGATATGCCCGCGCTGACGAGGCAGGAATCCAGTTAGGCATAACCATAGACTATGATACGCTTAACGATGACACGGTTACAGTCAGAGACCGTGATTCATGGCAGCAGGTTAGAGCCTCAATCAAGGATTTACCTGAACTTTTACGCAGATACTTTATGGGAAAAATAAACTTTCATGAGTTAGGCACCTTGATCCAAAACAAGTAGTTACCTTTTTTAATGCACTTGCACTTACTTAAGTGCCAATAGAACAAATGTTAACGACGGGAGCGGGAAACAAGTTTGGTGCTGCCAGCGGAAACAGAACAGCGAGTGAAGCGCAGAGCGTTAAGTGCCTGCCAAGATAACCTACGCAAGGTTGTAGATGTAGCGAGAAAAATTCCTCAAATGGTTGAGCATTACATAAACAATGACAAAGGCGCTGCACGACAGCTTTTTAACGAAATCAAAAAAGGCGAAGAAGAAGTCATCGCTGCCAGACGCATGGTTTCTCAAGAACTTGCAGAAATAGGCGCTATCCTGATAAACAGAGAAGATTATTTGCGTTTCGCAAATCTTTCAAGCGAAATCGCTGACTTTTCTGAAGGCATAGCCTATTATCTCATTGAGATAATGGAGCATGACTGGAAGGTGCCTGATGACATAAAAAACGACTTGTTAAAACTCTCTGAAGCAGTTCTTGATACCGTTCTTAAGCTGCGGGAAACAATGATGGTTTTAAACTATGGCTCCGCAAAAGCGCTTGAGAAAACCAAGGACGTGGAAGTTTCCGAAAGAGTTGTGGACGACATTTACAGGGCTCTCTCGATAAAAGTGCTTAGCAGCAAAATAGATCTCCCAGTATTGCTGCTTCTAAGAGATATTCTGCAATTACTAGAAAATACTGCTGATAAGGCGGAAGACGCCGCTGACGCCGCGCGAATGCTCACATTCATAATGTAACAATGAGCGCGAAAGTAGCCATGGCAAAAATAAAAGTCGAATTAATCGAAAATTTCCTAGTAGTCTGGGACTCCGCGGAAGGCACAGAACTCTACAAAACTGAGTATTTTGGTAAACCGCTGGGAATACCAAAACCAAAAATTCCCGAGTTCAATGTCCCACTGATTTTGGACCTAATGGAGGGGTTATACCTCGCTGAAAAGGGCAGAATAACAGTGCACGAAGGCTCAGAGAAGCGTAAGGTTGGCCTTAAAGAGCTTAGGCAGAAGGCGCGGCAACTTTACGAAGAATTCGATGAGAAATATGCGGTTTACAGCGACCTGCGAAACAGCGGATTGATAGTTACGCCCGGAATAAAATTTGGCTGCGACTTCGCAGTTTACAAGTATGGTCCAGGCGTTGAGCATGCGCCATACATGGTTTCAGTTAAAAAAGCAGAGGCCACAATCTCCGCTACAGAAATCGTGAAAGCAGGAAGATTGGCAACTACCGTTCGAAAACGTTTTATAATCGCTGTACCTGATTTGGAAGCAAAAAAAACCACTTATTTAATTTTTAAGTGGTTTAAAGCTTAAGTGGTCATTAGAATCTGGTTTTCGAATATGCCTCTCACGCGTTGATGGGGATAAATTTTTGTCGCTGTTAATCTGCAGCCCTCCTCGATTACTACGTCATCAGCTACAACAGAGACAGCGGCTATTTTTGTTGGCTTTCGACTGCTAGAATTAATTGTAACGTGCCTGCCTATTATGCTATCACGGATCTCAGTTTTTTCTCCGATTATAACTCTATCTAAAATTGCCGAGTTCTCTATTACCACTCCTTTACCAATTCGTGTATAATTATCAATGCACGAATTCACAATTCTAACACCGTCTTCGATTTGGCAATGCCTACCAATCAGCACAGCACCCTCAATTTCTATCAATCCTTTCTTGATTTTACAAATAATTTCCTGTCGTCGCTGTTCTGCATCCATACTTTCCCCTTGAATCCAAATATGCTGCTTTTCACTGATTCTTCCACCGAAATCCGTTAGCATACTAAAGCCGCCGTGGAGCAGCTTTTTCATGGCTTCAAGATAGTTGTGTGGTGTGCCCACATCAAACCAGTTACCCTTCAGCGTGTAACCATAAACTGGGCGTCCCGTCTGCGTCAGGTATGGGATAAAGTCGTAGCCGAAATCTAACCGATGCTTCTCATCCATTATTTGCCTAACACCCTTCTCCTTGAAAACTTTCTTCACTTCCGGCGAGAGCACATACAAGCCAGTATTCGCAAGGTTGCTCGGCGCATCCTTCGGCGAAGGCTTCTCTACAAAGCATCGTATGCGGTTGTCTTTGTCGATGTCAGCGATGCCTAAGCCTTCGACGTTCTGTACTTCCCTAAGGACAATAGTCATCAATGCACCTTTATCTCGATGGAATTGAATAAGGTCTTTCACGTTTAGTTCGAAAATATTGTCGCCTTGCACAGCGAAGACTGGATTGTTGATTTCGTAATATTCCATGTTTATTCGTGCTGAATCTGCGCTTCCAAGATCTTCCACATTGGGCTGATATTTTATGTGGATTCTGGGCTTGATGTCATATCGCACGGAGAAACCGTATCCTGACTCGAAATAATCGTATAAATCGCGGTAGTTCGTGTAGCCTTTCACACCGAAGATGAAGTGACGTATACCTTGGCGTGCAAGCGTCAAAAGCGAGAACTCCACTAGAGGTCTGTTTAGCAAGCGAAGACATGCCTTGCTTGTTTCTGCCGTAAGCGGCAACAGCCGTGTAGCCTTTCCGCCAACAGGGATTATGACGCGAAGTTTGTCTGGAGAATAGCTATCGCCAATTAGCGGAGCGTATTTATCACTCAAAATTTCCCATCCGCAGAGTTTTAATTAATTGTGCATAGTTGAGGCGTATTAACTTTTTTTATTTTTCCCTTGTTCTCTGGCAGTGGAGTTGTGAAAAGCTATTCTTTCTTGAAGGTTGGCAGTTTAAGTATGTGTAAGCTAACTGCAATTGCCACAGCAATCATGGCTAATTGCATTGGCAAAACCAGCATTTCAGGTAAAAGCATGGGCAACGCAAAAACTGTCGAAGCACCTATTGTCCCCCATAACACGCTTAAGGTGGTAACCTTAGTCTTCACTGGCAAACCCTTGCCTTCTTTGTAGTTTCTTATGTATTCTCCAAACCATTTATTGCCCAGTAACCATTTATATGCGCGTTCTGAACTTTTGCAGTAGCAAGCAGCAGCAGCTAAAAGAAACGGTGTTGTCGGCAAAATGGGCAGCACTGTGCCAAAAGCACCCAGCACCACACAAATTGTGCCAGCGAGAAACCATATTGTTCTCTTAAGCCGGTTTTTCTGCGGTTTGCACGTTGCAGTAACCTCAGCGTTCTTATCCATACCTGCTCCTTCGCTAACCATTCAATTTCTCGCTTAAAAATTATGCGCAAAAACCCATAAAAAAGCAGAGTCCCTGCCATTAAGGAGAATTTTATTAACTTAGACAAAAATAATGATTCCCAAAGGCTGACCTGAATGAGAAAAGCAAGAAGCTTCATTCAGCTGATGCGCCCAATCAACTGTGCAATGATGGGCTTCGCGGTGTTTGTAGGCGCAGTTTTGGCGAATCCACAGTTCTCTGCTTTTAACTGGCTTGGCGTGATCTATGGCTTTCTCACGGGTTTCACATTAACAGCTGCATCTATGGCCATTAATGACTACTACGATAGGTCAATCGACGCCATAAACGAGCCGACAAGGCCTATTCCAAGCGGCTTAGTAAGCCCACGCGAAGCTTTAATTTTTGTCGCTGCACTTTCAGCAGTAGGTTTTGTTTTTGCTTACTTTACGAGCCTTTTGTGTTTAGTGGTTGCCGTAATAGCATGGGCGATTATGACGACTTACGTTACAGTCGGCAAGCGCAGCGGGTTACCCGGCAACCTTCTCGTCAGCACATGCGTTGCCACGCCATTCATATATGGCAGCATAATTAGCCTTAAATATGTGCCGCTAAATGTTCTGCTTTTTGCGCTTATGGCTTTCTTCTCTAATACTGGGAGAGAAATAACCAAAGGAATCGTTGACGTACAAGGCGATAAGTCGGCAGGCGTCAAGACGATAGCGGTGCGCTATGGAGCAAAAGCGGCTGCAGTCACAGCTGTTACATTCTATCTTTTGGCTGTATCATTGACGCCTCTTCCTTGGCTTTTAGGCATAGTCTCTTTCTGGTTCATACCTTTAGTTTTAGTAACAGACTTGGGATTTGGAGTTACATCGGTTCTTCTTCTCAGAGACTATTCGCGTGAAAATGCACGACGAATAAAGAAGCGGGTGCTTCTATGGTTTATTCTGGGTTTTTTGGCGTTTATTTTCGGTGCCCTAAGGTGAGCATATGTTCAATGAAGCATGCAGTAACTTGGCGCTTCTAATCCTCTGCTACAGCTACATTCTGCTGCTAATCCTGCTTTCAGGAAAAATGGCAGAGAACGCCTACATTTCGCGCAAGGCTTCTAGGAAATTTCTGCATGTGATGATTGGAAATTTGCCTTTTATGATTCCCTTTTTTACATATAATTCTTTACCGCTTAATTTCCCATTTCTTGTAGCAGCACCATTTACGCTTATAACCTTCTTTGCCACGCCTTATTCTCCGGTCAAGCGCTTTTACGAGAAAATGAAAGGATTGGCAGGCATAACCGAGGAAGGACATCACTTAGGGCTTGTCTTCTACGCAGTTTCATACACTCTCTTAGCACTGCTTTTTTCAAATAGACCATACATTATTGCGGCGGGAATTTTACCAATGGCTTATGGTGACGCTGCCGCAGCCTTAGTAGGTGAAAGATACGGGAGAAAACGCTTTCGCATCTTCGCGTTGAAAAGTCTTGAAGGCTCAATTACAATGTTTCTTACAAGTTTCGCAAGTTTAGCTCTCAGCCTACTATTTTTCTCAGCGCTCTATCCGCTTTCTATTGTAAATGTGCTTTACGCCATTTTAGGCGTGGCGGTTACTGCCGCTTTAGTAGAAAGTCTAACGCCGTTAGGTTTTGATAACATAACAGTTCCGCTAGTATGTGCTTTAACCTTCATAGCTTTAAGCGGAGGAGCCTAACATGCTCCTAGTCATTGATGGGTTAGATGCTTCTGGAAAAAGCACGCAAGCACAATATCTGCTTAAGTTTTTAACAGCGAAGGGCCAAACAGTTTGCCTTCGGCTTCACCCGTCAGCGGATAATTTTTTCGGCTCCAAGGCAAAACAGTTTCTTTACGCAAAAGGAAAAAGCGCGCATTTTGCCACAGCATTTTTTTACATGCTAGATGTGATCCGTTCGATCCTCATGTATAGTTGGCAAAAGTATGACTACATAATTTTTGTCCGCTACTTGATGGGCACAGCCTATTTGCCATCTCCATTGCATAAAATTGCCTACAATTTTTTCTCCCTGCTTGTTCCAACATCTGAATTCATGTTCTTTTTAGACATTACACCTGAGGAAGCTTACAAGCGGATATGCCGAACACGAGGAAAACAAGAGATGTTTGAAAGCTTAGATGAGCTTAGGAAAGTTAGGTTGAAAGCTCTTTCCTTAACACAGGCTGGCAGATGGAAGATTATAAACGCGAATAGTTCTGAAAGGGAAGTCTCATCGGCAATCTTAAACTACCTAATGCACCTTAAACGAATCATGTGATGGGTAAACACATTAGATTTTAATGATGACCTGTTTGTGCATAGCTAGCAACTTCACATATATATCTACATGTTTTTTCCATATTAATAATACATAAGTATGTCAAAAACAGCATTAAGGTCAGAAGGTGTTTCAATGTCAGAAAGAGTTGCTAAAAAATGGGAAAGTAAACGAGAGGAAACTTCCTTCACTGACTCCATACGCGCCGCATTTGCTCCTCCGCAAGCTCTGAAGCCCCGCTTGGACTATGCCATCAAACGCTTGGAACTGCAAATTCAAAGATTAGATCAAGCTTCTGAAAGGTTCAGTCAAAAAGACAAAGCTTTATTCACGAAGATAGTAGCGGCCTACGAGCAGCATGACACGCCGCACGCAAACATTTATGCTAACGAGCTGGCCGAAGTCCGCAGAATGGAACGCCTCATCATGAACGCTCGCCTTGCCTTGGATCAGGTGCTTCTGAGAATGCGAACAATCACCGAGTTCGGCGACATGGTAGCGACACTAGGCCCATGCATAAGC
Organism: Candidatus Bathyarchaeota archaeon; assembly: GCA_026414525.1. Lineage (GTDB taxonomy): Archaea > Thermoproteota > Bathyarchaeia > Bathyarchaeales > Bathycorpusculaceae > JAOAIV01. The sequence goes on from JAOAIV010000024.1 coordinate 13,325, forward strand.
GTTTTGCGATCAGTTAATGTGGGCTTGTGCGGTGTACTACCCGAAGCTGAAAACGAGTTAGGCGACATAAGCAACATGCTAAGCGGCTTAATGTTCGATTGCGGCGCAAGCTCAGGACTATCCTTGAATTTTAATAGCGTAAACGAGGACGCAGCGAAAATACTTTCAGAAGCAGCTGCTGTTGCAGAGCAAAGGGTTAACTCGAAGCTCCCGGATTTACCGCCAGGGCTTTCTGTTGACTTAAAAAGTAAGTTGCCAACAGAAAACACTTAACAGGCCGAGCGCTGAATATTTCCACTTTCTTTCCCCATTTAGTTTGGGTAAGTCCAAGTCGTTTTAGGGCGATATGTTTATTCGCTAAGCCGATATTAGAAGCACGGGAAATTAGTAATGTATGAAGTAATTACTGAATCATTGATTGGTTTCCTTTGGGGCATAATGTACGGCGCCGTTGCCTTCTTCATAGTTATGCTCCTATCCGCCGTTTACCGGTATTTCACCAATGAACGATTATCCTCTTTTATCGGCATACTTTTCGGACTAGGTTTCTTGGGGTTTACAGGCGGCCTACTCGCAATTTTGGAGCAACCAACATTTGGCGGCGCCCTCAAAATTGTGGCAGTAAGCATATTCATTGTTTGGGGAGTCAACACAGGCGACAAAATAGCCGAGAAAATCCCTAAAAAAGGTGTATCACTTTTAGGCATTGGCGGACCAAAAGCCGCATACCTCACTGTTAAACTGCCGCATTCCCGGTTAATTCATGACATTGCTGCCAAACCAAAAGTTCCAGAGTCTTTAAAAGAGGAACTTTCCGAAAGGGAATTCACCTTACCGGCAGACCGCCCAATAGAAGAAATTGCCAACAGAGTAAAAAGACGTTTAATGACTGACTGGGGCATAGGCGATGCAGAAATAGAGTTGGATCAAAGCGGCAAAGTGATCCATTTAGCCATTGCAGCAAAGGAAAAAGGACTAAGCGTATCCATACCTGAAGGAAATGTAGCCATTCCAATAAAGTACAACATTGTGCCGGCCCAGTTAGCTGCAGGCGACCTTGTAAAAATTTTTCTTGACAATAGCGAGGTTATTGAGAAAATTGAAGTTAAAGGCATAAACGAAGAAGAGAAAATAATCACCATAGTTGCTGATGTGGGCTTGCTTGAGAGAATACGCGGTGCAAAAGCAGAGCTAGTCGTTGCCTTGCCAGCGGCTATTCAAAAACAGTCAAGTATTAGCGTAGAGCAAAAGTCAGGCGCAATCGAAGAATTTGAAATTCAAAAAATCGTTAACTTACTGAAAAAAGTCGGCGTGGCCGATGATGTTGCTGATAAAATTGTAAAGCAAGTTCAAGCTAAACTTAGCAAGATGGACCCCCTATCTCCACAAGAATAATCAAAGCTGCACTCATAGAGGAGTTAGAGATGGTAGATCCAGAAGCAGCGAAAAAGTTAAGAAATCGCAGATTTTGGGAGCCAAAATCACGCTGAATCAACATTGTTCCAATTATTAGAACAGCCATTCTAAACATTGGTCTTATAAATGAAGGACTACCAGTAATATCCTAAGGGTGTCGCAGAGTTTGAGCGGGGAAGACGAAACAAAACTTGAATATGCACTCAGAGGTAAAGCTTGGAAGGTCTACTGGTTCATGTTGAAGAACGGCAATCCTGTAAGCGCACGGGAAGTGCAGCGCGCCCTGCGCTTCAGCAGCCCCAGCGTTGCAAATCATCATCTTGAGCAGCTACGCGAGCTTGGCTTGGTTGAGAAGCAAGATGTCGGCGGGCAATATGTGCTGGTTAACCAAGTGAAAATTGGCGTGCTCCGCCATTACGTGAAACTTGGTAAGCTGCTCTTTCCAAGATACTTCTTTTATGCGTTGTTCTCAACCGTTTTCTATGTGGCTTACTTGCTGTTTCTGATGCAGGACTTGTTTATGCGCGAGAACCTGTTTATCTCCGTGTTCGGCGCTATTATCTGTGCAATCTTCTGGTATGAGGCATACCGCATATGGACTATGAGACCGTTCTAATTCTTAGAACAGAGTGTTCTACAGCTTAGGATAATATCGAGCGGTTGCATTACGCTTATAGCAGGTGAAAAATTTGGTTCAACAAGAAGTCAAGAAAAAAACCTCAATGTACGGATTAGCTGCAGTACTCTCTGCAATAATGCTTGTCGCTTTAATTTACACTTATGGCACGACGCCGGCAATACTTAGGCCAACTGAAACGCCTTACATTGCAAACATGAAAACTTTCGCTTCATACGATGAACTCAAAGACTACTTGATTGCAAATTCC
>JAOAIV010000025.1 GCA_026414525.1 Candidatus Bathyarchaeota archaeon
CTCCTACTCCTACAGCTACTCCTACACCAACTCCAACTCCTATTGTGCCTCGGAATATCACTTTCGTAGATGGCGCTGGAAGAAATGTGACCTTAACAGTGCCTGTTAATCGTATTGTTAGCGTCAACTCTGGCTTAACTGAAATGCTCTGTGCGCTGGGAGTTCAAGACAAAATTGTGGGACGCGATGCAAGCTCAACTATGCCACCTTCCATTTTAAGCGTGCGTGTTGCTGGTGAGAACTCTTACATGCCAAACATCGAAATAATACTGGAGTTAAAACCTGATGTAGTATTTGCTGATTCAATGTTGCCCTATAATACAGTGGCTATGAGTCAATTGGAAGCCGCTGGCATACCCATTTTTATCGCTGATCCAATAGATCCTGAACCAACCAAGCATTCAAATATAACCGTGGTCGACTTCAGCTGCAATCTAATAAGTAAAATAGCTTCAATTGTGGGCAAGGAAGAGAAAGCTAACGAGTACATAAACTTCGTACAATACTACAATAACCTTGTCAAACAGCGCATAGCAAATCTGACGATAGCCCAGAAACCTAAAGTTATGCTTGAATGGTATCGGCCATACAATACTTTCGTTACTCCAGGCATAGATCAAGCTGGCGGAATTAACATTGCTGAAAATCAGACTGTTTACGCGCCTGTGCTAAGCCCTGAATTTGTAGTTGAGCAGAACCCGGCTGTCATTATTCGCTTAATCAAAAGCCCTACCCATAACGTATCAGACTTCATTGCTGAACGTAATGCAATAATGAATCGCACAGAGTTGGCAGGTGTTGACGCCATCAAGGATGGGCGAGTCTACATCTGTGATTGGGACATTAGAGGCGGAATAAGCAGTGTTGTTGGTTATCTTTACTGGGCTAAATGGTGCCAGCCCACGCTCTTTGCAGACCTTGACCCGGTGTCGGTGCATGCGGAACTTTACCGTCGATTCTTCGGAATACAATTGCAGGGGGTGTTCGCGTATCCATGAGTAGCATTGCTGAGCTTAAGCAGCTATATGGCAGGGGCAAGAAGCGAAAAATTCTTGCCCTGCTTGCCATTTCTTTCGCTATAGCCGTAGCTGCGATCGTTTCAATTAGCCTCGGTGCTGGTTCTCCGAGATTTAATGAAGCCATGCAGGTTATTTTAGTAAAGCTCTTTCCGTCTTTGGGCATAGACTCAGGTTCTGCTATAACGCAAATAATAATTTGGAATCTTCGTTTACCGAGAGTTATCTTAGCCATAATTGCCGGTGCCGGTCTCGCTGCTTCAGGCGCGACAATGCAGGGTGTGCTACGGAACCCGCTTGTCTCTTCTTACATTTTAGGGATTTCAGCGGCAGCCGGCTTTGGTGCAGCGTTAGCCATCGTTTTCGGCTTAGGTGTTATAGATGGGTATGGTCATTACTTGGTTATTGCTAATGCCTTTTTCTTCAGCGTTTTGGCCATGGTTCTGGTGTTTTTTATTGCGCGCATACGTGCTATGACTTCTGAAACTGTAATTCTGGCAGGCGTCGCTGTTGGCTACTTTTTCTCAGCAATGCTTTCTCTCATCCAGTATTTTGCGCCTGAGCATCAAGCTGTGCGTGCAGTTGTTTTCTGGCTCATGGGCGGGCTTAATACTGCAAATTGGGAAAGCGTGCAGGTCGTTTTTCCCATAGTTTTAGTTGCAATTATCTTGATGATTTTTCAGTCTTGGAACATCAACGTACTAAGCATGGGCGAGGACGTTGCAACAAGCTTAGGGGTTAATTCTAAACGCGTGCTTACAGTAACAATGGTTCTGGAAACCTTGGCAACAGCAGCAATCATCGCTTTCACCGGTGTAATCGGCTTCATTTGCCTCATTTCCCCCCATATATCGCGCATGCTCATCGGAAGCGACCATCGTTTTCTGATACCTTGTAGCGCCCTTGTCGGCTCATGCCTATTACTCTGCGCGGATACTGTAGGCCGTCTGGTACTACAGCCGACAGAGTTGCCAGTAGGAATTGTAACCTCGCTTTTAGGTGTCCCATTCTTCATTTACATTCTTCTAAGTAAAAGGAGGCAAAGTTGGCGTTGAAAATCGTGATAAATAAGCTATCTTTCAATTACGCCAGTATCCAAGTCTTAAAAGAAATAGAATTCACTATAGGAGCAGGAGAAATTCTAAGCATAGTTGGCCCTAACGGCTCAGGCAAGAGCACTCTTCTTAGATGCATCAACAGGATTCTAAAAACCCGCCAAAATACTGTCTTAATAGATGGTAAAGACATCAATAAACTCAACCTTAAAGAGCTCTCCAAAATCATGGGATATGTTCCACAATCCTCAGTTTGCACATTTCCGTTCACCGTTTTCGATGTAGTGCTGATGGGCCGAAAACCCTACATTCACTGGAGCTTAAGCGAGCGCGACTACGAAATAGTTGCGGAAACTTTAGATTTCTTGGGTATAAAAGAATTAGCAATGCGCCATTTTAATGAGTTAAGCGGCGGAGAACAGCAAAAAGTGATAATCGCCCGCGCTTTGGCGCAGGAGCCTCAAGTTCTCCTTCTAGACGAACCCACTAGCTCGCTTGACATTAAGCACCAGCTAGAGATACTTCTTATACTCCAGTATCTAGCCCAAAGCAGACATTGCACCGTAATAATGGCTTTACACGATTTGAATTTGGCTAGCCGTTTTTCCGATAGAATCCTCATGCTTAAGAAAGGCTGCATCTTCGCCGCTGGCACTCCTGAAATTGTGCTAACAGAAGATAACATTGCCGCGGTCTACGGCATTAAAGCACGAGTCACAAATTCCGTAGTGGATAAGCCACAAATTACGCCCTTGATGCCTGAGTCCACAAGTATCAAGCAGTGGAAGACACCCCTCTCAGTCACAGCAAAAACAGAGGCGATAGTATAAGCATGGCGAAACTTAAGGTAGCTTTTGCCACAACAATTCCCACTGATGCTGCGCCCTTCATTTCCGCCGTTAAATCCGTAAATAGTAGAATAGGCAACATTGTGGAGGCTCAAATTCAAACTGGCGGAGACTTCAGAGCCTTAGGGAAACTCGACGATTTCATAAAGTTCGCACAAAAATCGCATGTAACTCTCGTTCACTTGATGGGCAACCTTCCAGAGTTCGAGCTTCTTGTTTCAACCTTGAAAAATGCAAATGTTCCTCTTTTTGTTTCCACCTCATTCTTCGGTCAGAACGCTAAATACAAGAGTCATTCCACAGTAACAGCAGAAGACTACAAAGAAATTTTCAAATACCTCAATTATGGCGGAAAGAAGAACCTCGAAAATCTCTTGCTCTATTTAGCTAACCGCTTTGCTGGCTCTAACTACGAGGTTAACCCGCCGGAGCGTCCAGCATGGGAAGGAATATATCACCCAGAGTTCCCGCAGCCGCCTACGCTTGAAGAATACATGGCAAAGAAAATCGCGCCCGATAAACCTACTGTGGGCATATGGTTCCATCAGACACAGTGGCAAGGCGAAAACACCGTCTTCGTAGACATGCTAATTAAGGAAATAGAAAGGCAAGGTGCTAATGTGCTCCCCGTATTTTTTACAGGAGCTAAAAATGAAGCCTTAGGCATGAAGGGTCTGGAGTGGGTAATTGAAAACTACTTTATGAAGGACGGAAAGCCCATCGTTGACGTGGTAATAAGCACCTTAGCCTTCTCTCTGTCCACTTCACTGTTTGGCTCCACAGCAGTTGACGTTCTAAAAAAACTGTGTGTTCCCATAATAAAGGCAATTCTAACATGCAACACCCATGAGGAGTGGCGTGAAAGCACGCAAGGCATCAGTCTAATCGACGTGCCCACCAGTGTGGCAATGCCTGAATTCGACGGGCTAATAATCACAGTGCCCATCGCAGCGATGTCTCTTTCTCAAAGCAGTGCGTCTGGCACTATGATAATCCAATATGCACCCATTCAAGAAAGGATTAAGAAAGTGGTTAGTTTAAGCATAAACTGGGCAAAGCTGCGGCACATACCAAACAGCCAAAAGAAAATCGCGATAATTCTCCACAATTATCCGCCGAGGAACGATACCATAGGTCACGCTTTCGGGCTTGATGTGCCTGTTTCAGTTCATAAAATTCTATGTGAACTAAGCAAAGCAGGCTATAAACTGGACTTCATACCGGAAAATGGGCAAAAACTCATCGAAGCTATAATAAACGGCTTAACCAATGATCGCCGCTGGCTAAGCGCTGAGGAACTTGCAGAAAGAGCTGTTGCCAAAATTTCTAAAAAGGAGTACCTAAGTTGGTTTAACGAGTTGCCCGCTGATGTCCAAGCCAAGATGCGGAATGATTGGGGCGAACCTCCTGGGAAACTTTTTAGCTATAAGGACGAGTTACTGGTTGCCGGCTTAGTTAACGGTAACGTTTTCATTGGTCTGCAGCCCCCGCGCGGTTTTCTGGAAAACCCATCCAGCATCTATCATAGCCCTGACGTTGCAATGCCTCATCATTATTACGCGTATTACCGCTGGATTCGCGATGTATTCAAAGCCAACGTAATCATACACGTAGGTACACATGGCACTCTGGAGTGGCTGCCTGGAAAATCCGTGGGTCTTTCAGCCTCATGCTTCCCAGATATCGCCATTTCCGACCTTCCAAATATTTATCCATACGTTATCACCAATCCAGGCGAGGGAACCCAGGCGAAGCGGCGAAGCTACTGCTGTATTATAGAGCATCTAGTTCCTGTGATGCATAACGCTGATACCTATGACGAACTCGCTACATTGGAAGTACAATTACAAGAATATTATCATGTTAAAGCAGCCGACCCAAACAAGGCACAAATTTCTAAAAACCTAATCTGGGAAAATGTAGTTAAAATTAAGCTAAATCACGACCTAAACATTACTGAAGAGGAGGCGTTTGCCGATTTCGATGGATTCTTAGAGCGACTACATGCTTACATACATGAATTGGCGGATGCACAAATCCGCGATGGGTTGCACATTCTCGGCGAAGCACCCAGAGACTCGCGTCTAGACGAGTTTTTAGTCACTTTGACAAGGTTAAATAATGGTTCTGTGCCATCCTTGCGCCAATCAATTGCAGCTATGAACGGCTATAATTATGAAGAGTTACTAGCCAATCGGGGCAAGCTGAATTCTGACGGCCGAACAAACGGCGACATTATTCGAGAGTTGAATACACTCTGTCTAGAGTTAATCCGAGAGTTTAATGCGAGGGGATTCAAGGAGCAGGAGATCGACTCCGTAATGCAAAAGATCCTCGGCGGAGTTAATCCCAACGTGCGCCGTTGCCTCGCCTATATTAGCAATTTCTTAGCATCCGCTTTAGCGCATACTACTGACGAGATGACAAATACGCTGGGAGCTTGTGGAGGCACATACATCCCTTCAGGTCCTTCTGGTTCCATAACGAGGGGTATGGCTGATATTCTGCCTACTGGCAGGAACTTTTACTCTGTCGACCCCCGTGCCGTGCCTTCACAGGCTTCCTGGCAAGTAGGCGTATCGCTGGGTAACGCGCTTCTGGAGCGGTATTTAAAAGAAGAAGGGCGATATCCTGAAAGCGTTGGCATCGTCATCTGGGCTACTGATACCATGAAAACAAAAGGCGACGACATAGCCGAGATACTCTATTTGATGGGCGTTCGACCTGTATGGGAAGAATCTAGTGGACGTGTTGTCGGCATTGAAGCTATTCCTCTTGAGGAGCTAAAGCGACCCCGCATTGATGTAGTCGTCCGCATCAGTGGTCTTTTCAGAGATACATTCCCCAATGTTGTGCACATAATTGATGACGCGGTGGCGCTGGTAGCCAACCTTCCTGAGTCTCCAGAGCAAAACTACATCCTAAAGCATGTGGATAGCGAAGTAAAAGAGCGTGTGGCGCAAGGCGTCGAGCTTGAAAAAGCGCGGGAGGAGGCGTATTACCGAGTTTTCGGTGATCGGCCAGGCGCTTATGGCTGCGGCGTCAGCGAGGCTGTTGACGCCAAGAACTGGAAGGATCAGAAGGATTTAAGCGACATATACGTGACGTGGGGCAGCTATGCCTACAGCCGGAAGGCTTATGGTCGTTTTGTTCCAGAGGAGTTTAAGCGGCGTTTAAGCGGCATTGCCGCGACCGTGAAGAATCAGGATTCACGTGAATATGACATACTTGATGGCGATGACTGGTATGACGCGCACGGCGGCATGATTAACGCTGTCCGAACCCTCAAGGGAAAAGCGCCACGCTCCTACTGTGGAGACAGCTCTGACCCGCAGAGGGTTAAGGTTAGAAGCACCGCCGAGGAAACTTGCCACGTATTCCGCTCGAGGCTTCTCAATCCCAAGTGGATTGAAAGTATGATGCGGCATGGCTATGAGGCGGCTGGCGACCTTTCTAGAACGTTTGACTTTGTCTTGGGCTGGGACGCCACAGTCGAGGTTGTCGAGGACTGGATGTACGAGGAACTGGCGAAGAAATATGTTTTCGACGAGAAGATGCAGGAGTGGCTGAAAGAGGTGAATCCTTATGCTTTGCAGAACATGGTTGAGCGTCTTCTGGAGGCTATTGAGCGCAACCTATGGCATGCAACAGAAGATATGAAGCGAGAACTGCATAAGTTATACTTGCAGATTGAAGGTTTACTTGAAGGCGCAAGTGAAAAGAAACAGAAGGTGAAATGAGGATGAAAGAAAGGAAAATTCCTGTTCAGTTAGCGGAAGTCGACGTTAAAGTAGTCTACCACAACTACGAAGGCTTCGATTTAAACACGTTGATTGTCTCTTTCACGGAAAGGCGTCGGGTTCTTTCAACATTGGACGGCTTTAAGCAAGTCAGGTTTGTAGCTAACAATTATACGCCGCTTAAATTGTCAGAGCGCACAATGATGAATTATGAGGCTTTCAGGATGCAGTTGCCGCTGACTCTGGGAATAAACCCTGAGGATATAGCGCTTATCAGCACAGGCGTCAACATGGATAACGCTGCTGTCCACGAGAGCTCGTTTCAAGAGTTTAAGGTGTGCTGCATAGCTACTGCAGGCGCGAAAGGTAACGCTCTAAGAACAGGCGTGGATAAGGCATCTTACGTTGAACGCGACGGCAAATTCATCTACACAAACGGAACAATAAACATAATTCTGCTCACTAACGCGCGCTTAAGTGATGGCGCCATGGCACGTGCTATCATCACTGCTACGGAAGCAAAGACCGCGGCGCTTCAAGATTTGAACGTAAGAAGCACCTATTCACCTAAACATCAAGCAACCGGCACGGGCACCGATAACGTGATAGTGACCTCTGGGACAGAAGGCACGCCACTGCTGACAACCAGCGGGCACGTCAAGATAGGCGAGTTAATGGGTTTCTCGACGAAAAACGCGGTTGCGGAAGCGTTAAGAAAGCATGATGGACTGCGCTAAATCCCCTATTGGAGCGTTTACCACATTGTTGAAGAATGTTTGCATGTTTCGTGTGCTTCAAGCACAATGCTTATTGTAGGTGTCATTTTGGCAGCCTTCATTGAGACTGAAAAGCTTACTAAATGCTATGGTACGGTCAAGGCGGTTCAAGACTTGGACATGCGGGTGCGTAAGGGTGAAATTTTCGGTTTTCTAGGCCCAAATGGTGCTGGTAAAACAACTACTATTCGTATTATGACAACCTTGACTAAACCTACTTCTGGCTGCGTGCAGATAAACGGCTTTGACGTTGTAAAGGAAGCTGATAAAGTGAAGAAAGTTATCGGTGTGGTGCAGCAGCATCTAAGTTTGGACCGCGATCTGACAGTAAAAGAAAATCTGGAGTTTCGCGCTAGAATCCATCATTTAAGCGCAGCGGAGCGCAAGAAACGCATAACTGAACTGCTGGAATACGTTGAACTCACCGAATGCGCTGACCGAATGATACATACTCTTTCAGGCGGTATGCAAAAGCGCGCGGCAATTGCCTGCAGTTTGCTTCATCAGCCCCAAGTGTTATTCTTGGATGAGCCTACGGTGGGTTTGGACGCGCAGGGCCGTAGGCGCTTGTGGGATCTTGTACGCCGCTTAAACATGGACGGCACCACCATCTTTCTAACCACGCATTACATCGAAGAAGCAGAAGCCCTGTGCCACCGCGTGGGCATTATACATCACGGTCGCCTAATTGCCTTGGATACCCCTCTAGCGTTGCGTGAGAAGCTAGGCTTAGTAGCGGTGGAGGCTAATGTGAATAATAAGGAAACGCATTACAAGTATTTCGCTGACCGCGCATCTGCAACGCGTTATGTGCAGAGTTTACCCGCCACGGCGGGCACAGTAATTATTCGCGATTCTAACTTGGAGGATGTTTTTGTGGAACTAACTGGCGAGAAGGTTGGTGGCGCTTAAATGCCGCGCTTCTTGAATGACGTGTACTCGGTTTTCTGGGTGGATCTGCGGAATCTGCGTCATCATTGGCGCTCGACGCTTGCCACTAGCCTTGTGCAGCCGCTTCTGTATTTGGTGGCTTTCGGCTATGGCCTAGGCGGCGGAATAAGCCTTGAAGGCGTCAGCTACCTCGCGTTTGTGATTCCAGGGATCGTGGCGTTAACCGCCTTCTCTGCAAGCTTTAACGGAGCCGCATCGAAACTTCAGGTTGACCGTTTCTTCTACAAAAGCTTCGATGAACTGCTTATGTCGCCAGTAAGCATCTACTCAATCATCATCGGCAAAGCGCTGATAGGCGTGCTACGCGGCTTCATAAGCTCCTCTGCTATACTGCTCGTTGGCATCGCGCTTTCGCCTAAGCTGGCAATCAGCCCTTGGTTACTGCTCGTCCTGCTGTCGTCCTGCTTTGTGTTTGCGCTCTTCGGCGTGCTCGCCACGCTGGTAATCAATTCACATCAGGGCATGAGCACTTTCAGCAACGTAGTGCTGCTGCCCATGACCTTTCTATCCGGCACCTTCTTCTCCTTAACCCAAATTCCCGAAGTGGCAAAAGCACTGCTGTATGCGCTGCCGCTTACTCACTCAAGCAGCATACTACGCGCCTTAGCCTTAGACGCACCATTCCCATGGCTATCCTTTTTCATCCTGCTCAGCTTCGGCGCCGCCTTCTTTATCGGCTGCGTGCTGGCGCTAAAGCGCGCTAGTGTATAAAAAACTATATGCCATAAGTACAATTCTTCCAAATAGTCGCAATCACGTTATACCATCGTTAAAGCAAGCTTTGGTCGGGCGGGCAGGATTTGAACCTGCGACACTCCGGTTTCTGCTTGTGCGCCCGGCAGGCTGGGTGATGCCCACCATGGGTGGACTTCTACAGCGTCTCCGTCAGCCAAGCCCTGTTAGCTGACTCGGAAGCTCTGCCAGGCTGAGCTACCGCCCGACCAAAACCATTAGGAATAAACGAAAGAATTTATGTGTTTTGCCACGTTCCGAAAAAGCTTTGATTCTCTAATTGTTTCGAGCGTCTATAGTTTAGTTGAACCTCAAATTTTTTCTTTAGAAATATAAGTTACTTTAACATAATATACGTAGTTAATGCTGAGTGTTAGTCATGAAAAAATGCGTCATGACCATCAGCACGATTTGTTTTCTGTTAGCGGCTTTCTTAGCATCGCAAGTCATCAGTATTGCGCAGGCGAGTAATGCGAGTGTGACGTATTGTCCTAATCCTCCACCAGAGATGGAACAAGGCGAAAATCAGGTTTCATTGGCATATCTTAACGCTATTAATGAGGTCATTAGGGATTATGGTAATTTTCAGTTTCGCACAAACGAGCAGGAATCAAGTGTAACCCGAGATCGGGTGGGCTACTTGACTTATTACTGCGAGACAAATTACAATTTTGCTATGGTCTTCTATAAGGGGCATTCCTCAACTTACAACTGTGGCACTAGGACGCATTCTTTTATAATGGATTATACGGGTCAACCTGCGGGTAATATTCAAGATGCCTATATTTGGACTAAGACCATAAACAATAGGCATGCCTTTGTCTTTCTTTGGTCGTGTGGTATGGCAAGTGCGAGCATGTTTCCCGGCGGTTATTGTAGTGGGGGGAGTGGTGTATGGGGGATGTGTTATTCGTGGCTGAAGATTATTGGCTTATCAAGCGATGGCTATAAGAGTCCTGATTCAAGTGGTCATGTTTTTCTGGGTTTTAACTGGTCTTCGCCGAACTTTAAAACGCTGATAGGCAGCTCAGGTTATAACTACGGAGCATTCGCGCTATTCTTCTACCAAGGTCTTTTAAGAGAAAAATATTCTGTTAAAGGGGCACTTGATTTTGCGACTCAACGTACATTTGGCTTACAGAAGTTTGAATATTGTCCTCTTTACAAGGGAATGCCTGGACTACAGGGGGTAATTACTGCTTTGAAGGGTATTCGGTGATGGATACCGTGGATTACCAACGAGGTGAAGAAGAGATTGTGAATAAAATATTCAAGAAATTTGTGTTGCCTTTAGCTATTTTAACGTTAATAGTATCATTAGCATTTACTGCACCAGTATTTGCAGCAGATGATGAAGAATTGGAAGAGGCTGCTAAAGCTGGTGCGTTGTCCTTCCTGAGAGATGTACTTATCTTCATTGACATGGAGAAGTACAATGTAACTTTTTACCACTACAGTTTCGATTATGCTTGGGATTGGGGTGAAAACACCTTTGAACAAGGTGTTCACTATTATATTAAATCTCCAACACAACAGTTCCGCTTTTCTATTCACTTCTGTAACCAGACACCATACTATGTTGTTCTCAATGACGAATACCAAAAATCGGTTCTTTTTCCAGAATTTGACAACTTAACACAGTCTAACCGCTTGAAAATTATCCAGTTAGCCAAGACTCTAGTGGACAGGTATCAGAAGTGGAAGGGCGACCTAAGCCTTAAAGCAGCAGCAGACATCTTGAGCATGGTTAACGCCACAGAAACTACAACAAAAACCGTGGGCAGCCTGAATTTTACTGCAGATTGGAGAGAAGACTCAGTGTCATTCAGTTGGGTCTGGCAAGTTAACGGCGTATCCGCTGGAAGACTTGGCTTCACATTAGATAGAAGCGGCTTGTGGTTTTCCGACAATAGAGCTATTTACAAGTTAGGCAGCGCCGACGTAAAAGTCTCGATGGATGAAGCTATAGCCGTCGCTCTAAAGCGCGTGGAGACCTTCTCTTACAAGGCCAGAATTGATCTTAACACTTCTGTGGAGGTTAAGGATTTTGTTGTGGTGAAGGACAAGATAACTGCGGAGTTGCTTACGTGGCCTAGGGAGCCGCTTGTGCTA
>JAOAIV010000026.1 GCA_026414525.1 Candidatus Bathyarchaeota archaeon
TGCGAACTCGCAACTTCCTTATCGACAACCATGCCTTTAACAAGCTCTGTCTCTTCTAAACTCTTACCATGCTTCTTGATGACTTTTATCAAGTCGATGTCTGCCTTAAGTTTTCCATCAACATCTTCAGTAACCTGCTTTACAGCTTCAACTGCCAATTTCGCGAAGTGTTCTTTAGCGGATGTTACGCCCTTGCTGCTCATAGAAGTCAATGCCACATTAATTAGCAACTTATCGTCATCTATGTTAACGGGAATCGCAATATTGTTTATGACTTCTTGTGCTTTATCGGCGGCCTTCTTATAGCCATCAATAATGACTGTGGGATGCACATTCTGATCAAGTAGATTTTCAGCTTTAGCAAGAAGTTCACCAGCTAATACGGCAGCGGTTGTTGTGCCATCACCTACTTCGTTATCTTGAGTCTTGGCTACTTCGACAAGCATTTTTGCGGCGGGATGCTGCACATCTAGCTCCTTTCGAATCGTGGCGCCGTCATTTGTTATTGTTACGTCGCCTAGACTGCTTACAAGCATTTTATCCATTCCACGGGGTCCAAGACTGGTTTTCACGGTTTCGGCAATTATTTTGGCTGCCATAATATTGTTTCTTTGTGCATCTCGCCCGGTAGTTCTACCTGTACCTTCTTTCAATACTAAAACTGGAACTGTCCCTGAAGGTATAGCTGCCATGTCAAATCACCTCCCGATGATATTTTAAATTAAGTGAGAGCAAGACTTAACATAGCAATCCTAAAAGGGACAGCACTTAAATATAAACTTTTTTTAACACTCGCCGAGCTTGCCCATCTACTTTCCGTAAGAATAGGGCCTTTGCACATCAAGCCGTTTTTCAGAAGCGATCTTATGCGCCAGCAAGAGCGGTTCAGGAATCCGATTGTCTCTTATACAGTGTATAACGATGTTTATGGCAGTTTTCAGAGAAATAAGATGACCGACACTGACGAAAATTGGTTTTGATTCGGCTTTTGTTTTAACAACAGCGCCTATTATTTGACCATTGTCAAATAGAAATACAAACCCACCAACATCTAAAGGTCTACCGAACAAGCAACTTTTTGCCACTCCGATGGCGGGTTTTCCAATCGCAAGACCTAAATGACTTGCAAACCCACACCGATATGGATGAGCAACACCTTGACCGTCTACTAAAAAGACATCAGGTTGCAACTTTAGCTTTTGGATGCATGCAACTGTGGGCGACATTTCTCGGAAAGAAAGCAACGTTGGAATATAGGGCACTCTTACCTTACATATGGCTGTTTGGAATTCTAAAAGCTCAAGCGAAGTATAATCTAAAACTGCAACTGCGCCTACAGCAAGGTCACCAACATAAGCTACATCAACACCAGCAACATAATTGATTTTGTCGGGTAATTTATCCTTCTGACTGATTTTCTCGGATAACTGCAACTGCACAAGATGTGCCCTAGAAACTGAAAAATTACACATCACACTAACAGCCACTATTATTACTATAGAACTCTTTTCTTGCTTAAAACTTGTTCAAAAGTTTTCAAATAATTTTCCAAGACCCTCCTCCGCACCTCCTGTGTGACATCACCACGGGTACTTTCAACAATTATCCGGGCGATATCACACTTTCTTCTTAATCCAGGAACTAGCATGCAGACTTCATCTAGAGCCATCAACTCAACATATATCTCATCCATAAGTTTCAAATATTCTTCGCTTTTCTCAACAGCACCCTCACGTAAAACATCTAAAGTTAGTCGCCTAAATTCTCCTATAACGTCAACTAACCCCAGCAAATAATCCGCGGGTGATAAATTAAGCTCCTTTGGTGTAACGAAACGTGAATTTTGAATCAGCTCAAAAAATATATTAGCTTCAGCGTACTCTTGGAGTGAAGCGCTAAACATGCCGCCGTAAACAATGTCAGGAAATATGTTGGCCAAATCATAAAGTTTAGAAACTATTTCCTTTGCATCTGCAAGCAGCTTTTTTGCTTCTTGGAACTTTTTTTGGTGAATAAAGAGGATAGTTTGCTTTGAAAGGCTACCTATCTTTCTCATGCTTTGTTGAGCCTTCTCTTTCACATCATCTTTTTGAATAAGTTCTTGTTCCACTTCTTTTAAGATGATTTTTAATTGTTCCAAGTAATCACCCATTTTGAAAATAGTTTGCGCATTATTTAAGTTAGAGACAGCCAAAAAAACAAAGGGCAGGATTTTAAGTTTTCAGGGTTGTTGTTCAGGCTCTTCCCATTTTTGGATAAGTAGTTTATCGTCGCCTATTTTGAAGCTTACCTTGACAAATATGGAGTCTGAACCTTTAAATGGAAACATGCTGTCTTCTGCCAAGTCTTTGGGCAAATAAATCAAGTATTTACCGTCTTTTCTCCTGAACAATCTCCCTCTTCCCGAACTAACCATTAGTTATCACCTTCTAAATTAAATTGCTTGTTCAAAAATATGGGCATAGAAGTACCTATTTAAGCCTATCCACATGTTTCTTTCATGGTCTCATTATTAATCTTACCAATTATTACCAAAAATTTGGATCATTTGCCATGCAATTTTGAATTTGGTTAGGAAAAAACAAAACGAATAGGCTTTTCAAGCTTACTTAACAGCACAACTCTGCTCTCAGCAGATTCATCTATAATCTTGTATCCAGTTTTCTCTGCCAAAAGCTCACCAAAAGTGTGAATATCCTTATGCGCAGGCATATTTGAATAACTTAAACGGAGATTCGAAAAACCAACATGCATATACGCTTTTGCTTCAACATAGGTGGGATCGGCCTTTTTAATAAGCTGGGCGTATTCCTCAACTGCTGTCATATTAAGCCCTTTAACCAAGGTCATGCGAATTACGGTTGGGCATCTGAAACTCGGCAGCAAATTCAGAGTCTCATTTAATTTTGTCCAAGCTTCAGTTGAATGCGGACGGCAAACTTGCTTAAACACTTGTTCAGTTGGAGCGCAGACCGATATGTAAAGCTGAGTTGGCTCTTCGCTTAACGCTTCAAGCTTTTCTGGCAACGTACCATTAGACACCAAGAACGTTGTGAACCGCTTATTGTGAAAAGCGCGTAGCAGTTCGCTTAATGGTTCATATAGAGTGGGTTCGCCTGTCAAGCTTATGGCGACATGACGGGGCACCAATGCCTCGGTAAGCTTCTTCCAGTTCGTGTTCGGGTTACCCTTGTAACCACTTAAAATTTTAGCTTGAGCTCTCAAGCTTCCCTCAACAATTTCTTCAGGAGAATCCCAGTGGGGTAACCGCAACTCGTTCCATCTTATTTTTAAGTCTCCACTCTGTGCCCTCCAACAAAATAGACACTGTTGTGTACAGTAAAAAAGGGAAGGTGTCATTTGGATACATTGATGCGATTTTATTCCATAAAATTTCTGCTTATAACACGCTCGGTCATGAACTATGGCTTCGTAAAGCCACTTGCATCTTTTAACTGCTGAATGTCTACCTACAAGATGGTACTTTTGCTTCTTTAATGCTTGAAGCAATGTATGTAAAACTTGATTCTCCATACAGCATTGACTCGCAACATGTGTACAAACGTAGAATATCAAAACCTCTTTTATAAATAAGTCTAATTTAAGGAGCATATTTTTTATTGAAGGAACAAAAGGATACCATACAAGACTTGTTTTGGCAGCTGAGAAATTGGTGTAAGGCGGATAGATTGAAAGGCAAAGTTTAAAACATTCGCCTGATAGTAAATCTTCAACCGGCTAAAAGTTACCAAATCCAAAGGAGCCGCTTGATTTGAAGGAAAAAATTGTTACAATCGCATTAATAATTTTGATGAGTACGGTTCTATCATTAATGCCGTTTCCGCGAGTTCACGGACAAGGTGGCGTGAATATTTATTTACTAAGCCCACAAGGGCAAGGAACTGTAGGCCAAAACGTCAACCTTCAGGGCACTATTGACACAAACAATGGTAAATATGAAATTTGGTTTGGCGACAAAGTAGTTGCAAGCAACAATTCAAAAGGATACAACGTAAATGCAAATTTCACAATACCGGAACTACCAAGTGGCACTTACACGATAAAACTTAGAGATATTGCTAGAAACGTAAATGCCACACAAAACTTCAATATAATTCCTGCATACTACATTAAAGCAATCGAACCGCCCGCACCTGTGCTTCTTCAACAAGGAAACTTTGCTATGCTAAATGTCACTGTTACGGGAGGCCAACCAAACACACAATATTACGCTAACATAACAGTGAAACTTCCAGCACCGCTCAACACTTCCTATTCAAAGGTAATTACACTCTTAAGCACGAGCCAGGGAACAGCACAAGCACAACTTACCTATCCCGCCACGGACTTTCAGCCTTCAGGCTCGCTTACCAATTACACAGGTGTGTATCAAGTGTATTTCAACGAGACGCAAAAATTGGCAAGTAGCCAATTTTTTGTAGGCTTTATTAGCTCGAGCGAGTATCATAGAGAGCAAGTCATAACAATGCGGGCTATAGGGTATCAACCTAACGAAACAGCAACAATAACAATAACATACACAAAAACTGGTTTTAAAGTGTATACTGCTGAAACAGTTGCCTCAAGCGAAGGAATAGTAAGCGTTATATGGACTGTTCCATCTGACGCTCTACTCGGCGAATACAACGTAACCATAACTTCGCATAACAAATCTAAACTACTATTTGACTCGCAACTTTTTACAATCCCAGGTTATTGGGTCAAATTTAAAACGCTAAACTTGGCAAGCGAGCCGGTGCCGAAAATAACGGTCGAAGCAACGGATCAATTATCGGCTGAGACAATTAACAGCACAAGCAACAATGAAGGGATTGCCGCTTTGAAACTTGAGAAAGGTAACTACACTATAATTGCATATTGGAATGACGTGGATGTTGGTAAGATAAATGTCATAGTAACAGGGGAGGGATCTTTTAATTTACCTTGCGAATTGACGAATCTTAAAATAACTGTTAGAGATAAAGATGGAAATTTACTTCCCTTTGTTAACATAGACATTACATATCAATATACCACAAAAGAAAGGCAAACAAAAACAGGCATGGTTTCAGGGCAAACCGGTTTATCAGGCACGTTTACTTTGAATTCCACTCTTACAGGTATAAGTTACACTATTAATGCTTCTCTTTACGGCGTAGTTTTTAACTATAACAACGGCACCTTTAGTATTCTTACGGCGCAGCCGGCATCAGAAGTACTCATAGTGTGCCCCGCACAAACAATCAGCTTAAAGGTATTAGATAATAGCAGAAACGCTATTCCTAATGCGCGTATTGAGATGGTTGAGGTAACAACGGGATTATTCTACGGTATTGATGTTGACAGTGCAGGAGTGGCAACATTAGAGGCTACAATTGGCAAATACAAAACGCGAGTTTACACAGACAATATCTTGCTGTACGAAACTTTTATAGAAGTTTTTAGAGATACGCAGAGTGAAATCTATTGTTATCTTTACAATATTCAAGTAAAAATAATGATTATAGACTATTTTGGACAACCAATTTCTAATGTAAATGTTCTGCTCAAGAATATAGGCGGTGAATCATGGTCTGCTGTCACACAAGCAGATGGAACTGCGACGTTTAGCAACATAATAGGAGGCAGCATGCAGATAATTATTTATCATGGAAGTTTAGAAAGCGCTTACGAAGTAGCAACTGTTCAAATTAATGAACCAACAACAGTGCAAATTAGAATGACCAGATATGTTATTCTAGGCGCGTTTATAGTTGAAATTGCCATATTGGCTACGTTCAGTTTGGTCATTGCGGCTATAGGATTGTTCATAGCCATTGAATTTTATAAAAAGCAAAAAAACAGTATAAAGTGTAATGCTTGATCATTAGTTTTAAATAAAAAAGTTTATATGGAGTCTAAAAGAGATAGAATGTTCGGAGTGTTAAGGCAACAATCGAGTTTTTATGAAAAAGATAGAGGTGTATCTTTTGGCTCAGACAAAAGCTTGTTCTCCTCTATGCCAATGCTTTAAATGCGCTAAGAACGCCGCATTCTACCGTCGTGATTCCGTATGGTGCAGATGGACTGATGACGCATGCAACGTAGCAAATTGCACATATGCACTCTGTGTTAAGAGGCGCTTGTTGCCAAGAGGGATCTGCGGAGAAACGGTGAAACGCAAAACTGTCGAAAAAGCTCCTGAAGAAGTAATAGGGCATTCGATAAAGTTACGAGGAAAGGCGCTACGTAAGATTGGAGATAGAGAACTCTTTTAAAGTAAAGGGAAACAAGGAAATTATTCGCCTTTTCTTTTATCTGGCTTTCAAACGTTTTACTACTGGTGGTTTTACCTTCTTCAAAATTCTATAACCACAGACAGTGCATTTTGTTTCTCCACCGCGAAGTTCTAGTTCTTCAGAAGGCACCTTAGAACCGCATTTCAGACACTCATAAACAATTCCGACGCTTTCCATTGAAATAACCTCGTTAAAGAAGGAAAAAATATTTGCTTTTAAAGATTTCCGATATTTTTTAGATTAACGAAGGGAAAAAGATTGAGAAGAAGGTTGAGAACAATTACAGAAGTTAGTTCCGGGCAACTTCACAAAGTTTATAATTCCTTTGACATTGTGGGAGACATCGCAATAATCAAACTGCCGTCTAATGCAACAGAAAAAGAAGCACAACTTGTTTCAAAAACAATAATGAACCGCCATAAAAATGTAAAGACTGTGTTATTGCAAACAAGCCCTGTAATGGGAGAACTCAGACTACGACGCTTAATTCACTTAGCTGGCGAAAATAGAACGATAACTGTTCACAAAGAATTTGGGTGCTTATTCAAAGTTGACTTAGCAAAATGTTATTTCTCACCGAGACTTTCCCATGAAAGAAAACGCATCGCAACGCTGGTGAATCCAAACGAGACAATAATAAACATGTTCGCGGGTGTAGGTTGCTTCTCAATTATAATCGCGAGGCATTCAAAAGCTGCGAAAGTGGTTTCTATAGATGTTAACCCGACCGCGGTTCAGTTCATGCAAGAGAACATCATGCTTAATAGAGTTTACAATAAGGTATTTCCAGTAATAGGCGACGCAAAAGAAGTCATCGGCATTCAATTGAAGGGAAAGGCGGATAGGGTGTTGATGCCTTTGCCCGGAAAGTCACTTGAATACCTGCCTTATGCTATTTCCGCACTTAAAGCTTCAGGAGGCTGGATACACTATTATGGTTTTGAACATGCCACTAAAATTGAAAATCCAATGGAAAAAGTCAAATTTAAAATAATTAATGCACTCAGTGCCTTGAATATAAATTTTGAAGAACCCATTGTGCGTATTGTGAGAAGCACCGGGCCAAACTGGTTCCAGCTTGCCGTGGACATACATATATTATTTAATTGAGAAAACTGGCAGAAAACAGGCGGCATAAATGCAGTGATTAAAATTCTTCATCAAAATATGCTTCTAAGAGAAAAAGGGTTTCAAAGAAAGGCAGGTCGTGTTTCGCCAAGATACGTGTGCGCATATTAAATTCAGCAAATTTGCATATAGAACCATTTACATTTGCTAAGGTAGATTGCATTAAAAGAATACGGCCCGATGACTTTAGATGCTTTGGTGCTTCAGAAATAAATCTATCAATTATTTCCCTTCCCGTGAGCCCTCCTGCCCATGCATAGTCAAGCCAACACTGTGCTTTTCTGATTTCTTCAGGCAAGTAAGGCGCATTGAAAAGTATCAAATCAAATTTTGCTTTTTCGCTTAACCATGTAAATAGGTCGCTTTGGATAATGGCGATTTTACTCTCCACATTATTAACTTTAGAGTTATATTTTGCGCAACGAACAGCATATGGATTTACATCAACAGCGACAACCTTTCTTGCTTTTTTGGAAGCAATAATTCCAAGGATACCACATCCTGTACCCATATCCAACACACATTCACAATCAGTCACAGCGAGATTCTCAGCAAAAATAAACGAATCCTCTGCAGGTTCGTATACATTTTCATCAACAAAAAACACATAATCACCAAAATAAACTCGCTTAGTTGGCAAGGACATTTGATATAACCCCGAAAGCTGCGGGAGGTAATTTACGCACACGCTGGTTACTAAATGAAAAGGAAGTAGCTAACTTTTCAGCATCTTTTTTGGAAATTTTAAAAGTGCTAACAATAAAAGGCACAAGAGCATTGCAAAGCTTCTTATTCCGTTGTGTGAAGAGATATTTCACCATTTGCCTAAATACCATTAAATTTTTCACCTCAAAAGGGTCAATTGACCAAGGCGTAAAACGTACTATGACTGAATCGACCTTTGGAGCAGGATAAAACATGGATCTTGGAACGCTATCTAAAAGCTCAACTTCTGCACTGTGGCAAGCGATAACCGTTAACCATCCATAATTATCGCTATCTATAGCCGCTACAAGGCGTTTAGCGAATTCTTCCTGTAAAATCAGCACTGCACGCTTTATTTTCTGTTCAAATAACCAAGTCACTAAGTGTGAAGACATATAATAGGGCGGAATTGAAACTACTTTGTCAAACCGAGGCAATGGTGTTCGCAACACATCGCCTTCAATGATAGACACGTTGTTAACACCTCTGAGTTGCTCACGTAATACTTCAGCAACAAGAGGATCCTTTTCAACTGCAATTACTGTTTTACATTTATCTGCTAAGAATCGTGTTAGAAAACCAAATCCTGCGCCAGCATCCAGGACTATGTCCATTTTGTCAAGAGCGGCATACTCGCTCAATAGCGGGAAAAGCGAAGAATCTACCATGAAATTCTGGCCCAAAAGCTTATTCGGAATAATTTTATGTTTTCGAATTAACCGCTTAGTTTCCGAAATGCTCATTTTTCCGCCTTACTGCGCTCGCGTAAACAAACGATACTTGCTTTGACCCTCAAGTTCCTCCATAATCCGCTTAGCTATTAACTTTACAGGATTAGGTAGTTCAGTCCGCTTCTGCAAATCCTCAAAACTCTCGAAAGGCCTCTTCTCACGTTCATTAATAACTTGCCACATGTACTTCTTGCCAATGCCTGGAACGAGTTCTAGCGCATGCATACGCGGCGTAATCGCACGTGCAGTATTGAAAAAGTTAACAAACCACTGCTCACGATTCAACACTATACGAGTTATAACGCTTGGAAGCTCCGCTTTTGCAGCAGCCGTCAACTCATCAAAGCTTATGCGCCCAATGATGTATGTAACTTCCTCACGCGCGTCTTTACCTACGTAAACACGGTCACCAGGCTTAAGCACTAAACCTTCTTTAACTAAGGCCTCCAGTAAGGTAAAGAATTCTTCGCCTACACATTGAATTAACGCGCCCGCTCGATATCCTGCTCTACCTGCTGGCCGGAATCCTGGGCGCCCATGCGGCAAGAAGTCTAATACATAAGCGTACTCTTCGTATCGCTTTTCCATATCAGTCACTAAGCCCAATTCTTTATTGGCTATCACTGCTTAAAAATTCTTAGTCGATTAAGAAGCTTGAACAGTTCTGCTTTCGTTTAAAAGCGTGATAATTGCTTCTAACTTGGCGGTTTCAATTATCTTGCGGCCGCCAGCCAAGAAAATTCGCAGTTCATCTACAGTTTCAGGCATGCAATTCACAATTTGAACTGCCTCAGCCTCGTCAAGTCCAAATTCTGCTACAAGCTTTTTCAGCAGTTTTTCTGCTGTTTCAGCGTCTACTTTCGAAAACTTACTTACATAATCCAATGTACGCCTTTGGAACTGATCTAAATTTTCCTCACCAATTGCCTCTAAGATTTTCTTGACTTGTGGCAGTGTCAGTTTTGTCTCACTTAATTCATTCTTTACCATATTAATTCCCTGCATATGGCTCTAAATGTTCAGAACGAACAATTATTTCCTTAACAGCGCCACCAGCAGGCACACTTACTACGTACCCGCGGCCACGCCTCTCCAGTATGGTGCCAATTTTACCGTGGAAGCGCTTGTGCGGCATGCCCTTCTGAACACTTGAATCTATCTTGATA
This sequence comes from Candidatus Bathyarchaeota archaeon, assembly GCA_026414525.1. Lineage (GTDB taxonomy): Archaea > Thermoproteota > Bathyarchaeia > Bathyarchaeales > Bathycorpusculaceae > JAOAIV01. The sequence goes on from JAOAIV010000026.1 coordinate 10,009, forward strand.
ATAACTTTGGATCCAGGTGCATATTTAGTTAAAATCTTACTAAGCTTGGGTTTACCTTTTTCACGTGGCTTTTTCTTTAGAATACCGCGCGCGCCAGTTTGATAGCCTTTTGAACCTCGCATATTTCATTCACCTACATATTATTCAATAATAACATTTGTGACATCAAGTTTTAGAGTCTTCGCTTTGTTTCCAAGCAAATCTGAAACGTTGGGCAATGTTCTTCCCTCATCTCCAGACACCAATTCTTTAACGTAAAGCCCGCCTTGGCAACGAATTTTCATCAGAGCCCTTTTAGGCGACACCTTCTTAACTTTAACCTTATATATGTACTTTTCTCGGGTTAAATCAGCCCTTCTATGCAAGACACGTAAAGGTGTTTGTTGCTTAATAAGGGCACCAGTCAGCTTCTCTTCTAAAAGTTGCAAGGCCTCTTCTGAAATTTCATTTTCAAACTCGATAAGGACATTATATTCCTTCTGTGCTGTTTCAGCTTTCTTTAGTCGTCTAATAACTTCTTTATTGGTAAACCGTAAACTGGAAATTTCGACTTTCCCTTTAGCTTGCATGTTAACATATACTTGAAGTGCTTGTAAGTCTAAAAAGCGTTTTTTAGGCTTTAAAATTTCAATCACGAATGGTCGACCAGTGCCTAACATACGTGCATCTACATCCTCTCTTCCTGAAGCATGGAATACCGTTTTCTCGCCTGCTGCAGCTTCTAGAAATGGAGCAGAAATCAGTTCCTCCACTGATTCAGGATACATTTTGCCTGCTCCGCTGCATTTTTGGCAACCTTTTCCGTGGCAACTTGAGCAGAACCATTTTGACTGTGGAATATCTCTGACAAGCTTTCTATATCTTCCAGCTATGAAAAGAGGGTTCACTTGAACTCGAACATGCTCAGTGAAGGGGTTGATTATTATAACTATGTCCGGCAGCTTGTAATCTACTGCTTTATTCGTTAGCTCAGCCATACGTTTTCCTAACAATCTTCCAAACTCGTGTTTGATGCTTTCGCCATAGCTTACATCAAATTCAGCCTTAAACTCGTCTTCACGCTCTTCAACAGTTATCGGCAGTTCTATTCCAACCAGAAATTTGGTATACTCGTACTCTTCAATGGCTTGAAGAGCTTTTTTAATAACGCTATCCAAAAGCTGGAATTTACCTTCACATAAGAAACACACTTTAGAAGGATCTTGCTTGTGGATTCTCGTTTTAAAGCGGCGTAATGTTTCTTTAGCTTCATAAGAAAAACCATTTTCTGCCAAAATCCTTAGCCTCTTGATGCCTTCGTTATCTTTTGCCATGGCAAATGCGCTTGCTTGTAGGGTTAAACCAAGTTTTAACACTCGCCCTCTATCTTTATTTTCTATGTTGTAGCCAAGTAAAGCAAATTGGCGTCCCAGACAATGGTCGCACAAGGGATATTTACTAAGCATCGCAAGCGCTTTCTCTAAAATATTCATATTAAGTCTACCTAAACTCCGCTGGGAAGCCTTTACCTATAAAGGGCAGCTTCTTCTTGCGTTTGAAAATTTTCAGCATTTTTCTCATCATAACATATTGCTTTAAAAGTTCTTTGACGTCCTTTTCGCTTGTTCCGGAACCCCTTGCGATGCGTCGAACTCGCGAAGCATTTAGAAGCTTGGGATTTTCTTTTTCTTCAGGCCGCATAGACTGAATAATTACCCGCCACTTTTCAAGCCGATCCTCGGCCATATTAAGCATGTCTTCGGGCAGATTATAAGACATCCCAGGCAACATGCTTAGTATTTTCCTGAAAGGACCCATACTTTTCATTGCCTCAAACTGTTCATACATATCAGTTAAGGTGAATTTGCCACCAAGTATTGCCTTGGCTTTTTTTTCAGGAACTTTAATTTCTGCTTCGCGAACTTTTTCAAGAAGCGTTTCAAGATCACCCATACCCAAAAGACGACCAATGAAACGAGAGGGCACGAAGGGTTCAATATCCTCGGTTTTTTCGCCTGTCCCAATGAATTTTATAGGCGCACCGGTAGCAGCAACTGCGGAAAGGGCGCCTCCACCCCTGGCGGATCCATCCAGTTTGGTTACTATTATGGATCCTATGGGGGTTGCTTCATGGAAGGCTTTTGCTTGTATAAGCGCTTGCTGTCCAATTGTGCCATCAATGACCAGCATGACTTCGTCTGGTTTAATTTTCGTTTCAAGCGTCTTCATTTCTTTTATTAGCTCTTGTTCTTCTTTGTGGCGGCCTGCGGTATCGACTATTATCAAGTCTTTATCACTAAATTGTTTTAACCCTTCAAAAACAACCTTAACAGGATCTTTAGTCTTCGTATCACCATAAACTGGGACATTGATTCGGCTGGCAAGTTGTTGAAGTTGAGCGTATGCTCCTGGGCGGTAGGTGTCTGCACATATTAACGCAGGTTTTAATCCTCTTTTCTGGAAGTAACGTGCAAGTTTAGCAGCTGCAGTTGTTTTCCCAGAACCTTGGATTCCAACGAGCATGATTATTCTCTTTTTCCCCGGCTCCATTTTCATCGGGGCAGACTTATCGCCTACAAAACGTGTTAATTCTTCGTACACTACCTTTATCACATGTTCGCGTCTTGAGATGCCAGGCGGAACTTTTTCTTTTAAGGCTCTATCCTCGATCCTTTGTGATATTCCGAGAACAAGTTGAACGTTAACGTCCGCTTGAAGTAAAGCCCGTTGAATATCGCGAACAAGCTCTTTTACTGTAGCCTCATCTACCACAGAAGATTTGAAAACCTTTTTTAGCGCTTCGTAAAGAGAAGCTCCCAAGCGATCTAAAGCCATTTATGTTTCCAGCCTTAAACATCAACTTAAAGCGACTTTAAATAAATATATATTGTAGCTGAAAGTGAAGCCTCAGAACTTCTATTTCTTCACAATTCAGACGGCTCTTCATGCATCATTGGCTTCAATGGCTATATATCGATACAGAGAAATAAATTTAAAGTAAATTGTTATTTTGTTCTGACGATTTTGACGCGGCCCATTATTTTCCAATACTCGACTTCTGTGCCTACGGCAAGCTTATTTTTCAAGTCTTCTTCATCTGGAATAGGCGCATCAACATATTCGTATGTTTCTAAGTCCATGATTTGAATGCTGTTTGGATTAAGGGCAAACACTTGGCCGGGTCTTTTGTCGATAATCGGGATCTCAGCAGTACTATCTACAGGCTTAACGAACTGACGCTTTTGCCCGTCAAATATTCCTATGGCAACTATTCTAGCTTTGGCTGAGCCGTGTTTTCCAGGTTTTGATTTAGTTATGTCCACTATGCGGCAAGGTTCATTATCGATAATCATGTAACCGCCGACGCGTAAACTTCCAACCTCAACTGGTTTACTCATACACTCACCAAAGGATTCATTTACTCAAAGCAATTTTAAACAACACCCATATATAGATTAAGGTAGCGCTATTTACCTTAGCGGTGGGAAAAGTGTTTAAAAGTGTGGGTTTAGTGGCACGGTATGACAAAAGAAGCGCGCTAAAACTCGCAGAAGAATTGTCTAAGTACCTTGCAAATAAAGGTTTAGAAGTGTATATTGAAGACACGTTGAAGGGTAAAATTAAAACTCAAGGGGAATTTTCTTCGCTTAAAACTATGAAAGCGGATTTTATAGTGACTATAGGTGGCGACGGCACCATACTAAGAACTTGTATCGCAATGCCCAAGCCTGAACCGCCAATATTAGCTATTAACATGGGCGTGCGTGGATTTTTAACCGAGGTAGAACCAAAAGATGCATTTGCAGCCTTAGAAAAGACGATGCGAGGTGAATATAAAATTGAGAAATGTTTTAAGCTTGCAGTTACTACAAATGGTTTAACAATTCCAGATGCTTTGAATGATGTTGTTATTTCTGCTGGAGAGCCCGCAAAAATACTGTACATGGAAATATTCAAGGATGATAAGCATATTCTCAAGTGCCAAGCAGATGGACTAATTCTATCTACACAGACAGGATCAACAGGCTACTCGCTTTCCGCAGGCGGCCCCGTTTTAGATAAAGAATTAGATGCATTCGTTTTAACACCTATTTGTGCATTGACGGTGTTTCGTTCGATAGTGTTTCCAGCAGACACAAAAGTTACTGTCAAAGTCATCAGACCACAAAAAATGTTGGTCTTAATCGATGGAAATTATAGGCAGATTATAACGGGGAAAGAACCAACTTTTACGGTAACACGCTCAAAGAATGTAAGTTCCTTTATTAGGTTTAAAGCTGATTTTTACAGTAGGTTACGAAGTCGTTTGCTATTTAAGGGTATGGGATGAAAAGCCAAAGTCACGACAAAAATAAGAGAGTTGCTATAATAGATACTTCGGCTTTTTTAGCAGGATTTGATCCTTTTTCTATAAGTGAAGACCATGTTACAACGCCTAGTGTTAAAGAAGAATTGCGAAGCAACTCAATCGCATCTGTAAGATTCGAAACCGCTGTGGAAAATGGGAAATTGAAGATTAAGTTGCCTGCAGACAAATACGTAAATAGCATAAAAATTTTTGCCGCCAAAATTGGCGACTCTTTTTTCTTGTCAGAAACTGATATGCAACTTTTAGCGTTAGCTTTAGAGTTTAATGTATCTGGTTACACCACCAAAATTGTTACGGATGATTATTCAATACAGAACGTGGCAATCCAACTCGGAATAGAATTTGCGCCTCTTGCGACGTTTGGTATTCGCCGTCTCCTAAAGTGGATTAGATATTGTCCTGCATGCCGAAGAGAATACCCCGCTGATTTTAAGTCTACAAAATGTACGATCTGTGGAACTCTCCTTAAAAGGAAACCGCGGAAAATATGTGAGAAGCTATAAGGCAATAAAAGGCATAAGGTGTTTGTATGCCCTTGCATGAAAAAAAGGTAATTTATTTTGAAAAGGCCGACGCGCAGAACACAAAAGCGCTCTTAGATGCAGTAGAAGAGTACATTAACAAACATTGAAAGTGTGGTCGTCGCCACAACATCAGATAAAACAGGTGCAGAAGCCGCAAAGGCATTCAAAGGCAGAAACGTCATCGCAGTAACACACTGCTATGGATTTGCAGCACATGGCAAATTTGAGTTAAAAGAAGAGTACAAGAGATTTTGGCTAATGGTGCTAAAATTCATACAGCACGCCTTAAGCAGTGCGGAGAGAGCCATTTACAAAAGGTTTGGTACTTTAGAGTCTCTGGAGCTTATTTCTAATACTCTGAGACTGATGGGTGAAGGAACAAAGGCATGTGTCGAAATAACATTTATGGCAACAGAATGCTGGGTTAATCTCCATTGATAAGGGCGTAATTGCAATAGCGGGAACGGGGAATGGGAGGACACTGCATTAAGAATTAAACCTGCTATGCCTCTGGATTCTTTAATCTAAAGATAAAAGAAGTTATAGCCAAGCCAATTG
>JAOAIV010000027.1:0-344 GCA_026414525.1 Candidatus Bathyarchaeota archaeon
GCTTTTCGCTCAGCCGCTTTCTGCTTTTTCTCGGCCGGCGTCATTGTTTCCTTAAGTAACTTCTCTTGCTTTACAAAATCTAAAATTTCATTAAAATCAATTTCATGATGAATTGCCGAGTTCGGATTACATATGTCTTTATCATCGGCAGTTTCTATCTTCTGCAAATATTCTTTGGCGAAGTCTGCTAAGAAGTTCAGGTTGGGATATTCATTCTGCAGTTGCTCCAAAAATTCACGCATAAAGTTCTTCATGAAAACTTTGTCAGGGGGCGACGTAGCCGACTGCCGTTTCTTTATCCAAGCAGTAGCCATTTGCTCGCTTTTAGGCGAAAGCTTGAGCGT
>JAOAIV010000027.1:354-14881 GCA_026414525.1 Candidatus Bathyarchaeota archaeon
GCTCTTCATCTTATGCTTCGTTTAAATTAACCTCCTGAAACGGCATTTCAACTTCATTTGAAGCATTCATGCCCCTTTTAGTTCTCTGCTTTGCTATGTGGTAGATAATTTCCTCTGTCAGTCGTTTTGTTTCTTAAAAATGTTACATGCCCAATATTATAAGTAGCGGTCAATTTTTCTTGAAGCACGTGCCTGCTGAAGTTTCCTGTATAGTCTCTCCACAATATCTCTTTCCACGTAGCCCTTATGTGGGCGGAAGCCTCCTGAGAAGCCTCCTGGAATATGTAAAAGCTCGTGGATGAGCGTTTTCTCTTTGTCTTCCCTTGACATCTTATCATAAATCTCTGATATTACCTCGATTGTGTAGGATGGTGGAATATTAAGAACCTCTTGCCAGATTTTGCCCAAACCGTGGATTCGGGCTATTGTGCGTTTGGCTTTAGAGCCTTTGCTTCGGACGCAAAAAACGAATTGCGGCACAACATGATGTAGATTTAGCGATACGGCAATTTCGTCTACTTGTTTTTTTATGTCTGGTGCAGGATAGTATTTTATCGGCATAGTTCTCAGCTTAATATTTGATTAAGCCTTTAGAGTTAAAAAGGTTACAACACGCTGTATATTCATTGCTGTTTTACTAGGAACCCTTTTTATGTCTAGTTAGCCTTAGTATTTTATGCCGGATGATGAGAAGGCATTAGCTTGACCGTTGCGGATGAAAGTTCAGAGTTACTCAGACGGCGATCCGCCAGCACAGTAGCGATTTCAGATATGAAGGTAAACAGTAATTTTTAATAAGGTTCGGAAAAACATTCTTTTTCACAATCTGTAGATGAAGGGACCATATGACTGCAAGTTCAGGCGCTAAAATTGTGCTTACCGCTTCGGCAACAGAAATGAGTGACTTCTTCAACAATCCGTTCATGGCTTTCTCCGCAGGCTTCGCTTTAGGGCCTATCCCGCTGAGCCTTGCCAGAAAATCTCTTTACCCTCCTGTGCCACGCTACCCTGACGGTAGAGCCAAGTATGCCCCTTATGGTTTGCGAAAAGTTGAAGCCATGCTACTAGAAAACGGTTTCTCCGAATCTGAAGTTGTAGTAGTGCATCCTTTCGATATAGATAAATTTGTAGGACCAAACACTAAAGTTGTGGGTATTTCTTCAATGGATCCCACGGGCATGGGTTACGTTAGCAAAACCTATTCTTCGGTTATTGGCGGCGGCGAATCAATGAACGCCATTGAATTCCGCAAACTTGTAACTCATCCAGTTATCAAAAAGTTTAAGCCAAAGGTGATAGTAGGCGGCTTCGGTTCTTGGCAGCTGGAACGGAAACAGATGACCGACAAATATGGCGTGGACTGTGTGGTTATAGGAGGAAAACCTGACGTCATAATTGATGTTTTCCATAAAGCCGTTAATGGCGAGTTGATTCCGCGTGTAGTTCGCGCTGACGAGAGCATGAGTAACTGGGACTATAGCACCATGCCGTTGATTAAACATGCTGCGGTTCACGGTGAAGTCGAAATTTCCAAAGGCTGCGGACGAAACTGCCAGTTCTGCACACCTACCATGCAGATCCGTGTGGATGTGCCGCTGGAACGAATTATGCAGGAAGTTGAGGTAACTACAAGGGAAAGCAGTGATCACATAACTTTGATCACGGAAGACATCTTCCTGTATGGCGCAAAAAGCAAGAGCTTTATTCCGAATCGTGAGGCGGTGGTGAAGCTTGTGAAAACGGTTGGTGCCCATCCTGCTGTTAAGAGTATCCAGCTATCTCATATGTCTTTGGCGCCTGTAGTGAACAATCCCCAAATGGTTAAGGAATTAGCGGAAATTCTGATTGAGCATAGCTGGTATTCGCTAGGCGGTAAACCCATTGTCACAGCGGAAACGGGCATAGAAACAGGCAGTGCTAGACTTATGCGGAAGTATATGGGCGGCAAAATGTTGCCCTACAAGCCGGAGCAGTGGCAAGAGGTTGTCACTAGTGCTTTTGGAATACTAAATGATAATGAATGGTGCCCTCTGGCAACTCTGATAATAGGACTTCCAGACGAGAAGGAAGAAGACGTTTTGGCAACGCTTGAGCTTATGGATAAACTTAAAGACTACAAGGCATTTTACGTGCCGCTATTTTTTGTGCCGCTTGAAAACTGCATGTTGATGAATAAGAAGGGCGCGGAGCTTGACTCTTTGACGAGGGCAAGATGGGATTTCTTTATCCGATGCTGGGAATACAACATCCGAATATGGAAACCTACATTCCTAGAAAATAGAATACGTAACCCCATGCTCTATAAATTTGTAAACAACGTGTTCCTCCCAAGTTTCGGCAAACTTGCAGGCCTCTACTACGGCTGGACACGCAGCCAACAACTTAAAGATGCATTCTGGCGATTAAGCTTGCCGGAAATCCAAGCAGCCGCCTAAATTTAAAGTGGGCATCGTCGTTCAGCAAAGCCCGACGCCGTCAAGTGGCCGTCTACTGCGGAGTTTTAAGCGCTTTACGCGCACAAGTAATATAGCCAGTATGCCCAGTCATCATTGTGTGAGGCCGCGTTTTTCCCCGCTCCACTTGCATGCTCCGCATTAGGCACTCCACAGTTTCTATGAAAACAAAGTTATTCTCTTTAAGCGCCTCAACTGTTTTAACAACTTGGTCAATTGTTGGACTAAAAGAAACTATAGTTCCCGAAGGCTTCAGCGCTTGGTAGGCATGCGGCACAACCAACCATGGAACAGCCAAGTCCAAGACAACAGCATCCACATCGCGCTCTTCGATGCCGCCCGTGATGTCGCCGCTTTTCAGCTCCACAAAATCCAGGAGACCCGCTCGCTTCAGATTTTTTTCAGCGTTTTTCTGGAACTCTTCTCGAAGCTCGTAAGTGTACACTTTGCCATCTGGTTTTACATAATGTGCAAGCGCCGTTGTTAAAGCGCCTGTTCCAGTGCCCGATTCCACAACACGGCTTCCAGGGCCGATGCCGCTGAGCATGACAATTAGCGCAGCATCCTTCGGGTAGGTTATCTGTGTCTTACGCGACGACTTCATAATATAATCCGTCAAAGCTGGCTTCAGCGCCGTGAACTCTACGCCAACGCTGCTTGGAACGGTTGTGCCAAAATCCTTACCTACAAGCTCGTCAAGTTTTATGAAGCCTTTATGTGTATGGAAATTTTTGCCTGTCTCAACCTTAATTAGGTAGGTTCGGCGTGGATCCAAGTACAGAAGCACGTAATCTCCTTCGTTTATTTTCTTGTTTGTCAATAACTTTTCTCCTGATAGGCAGAGTAAGATGAATGTGGATCATTTAAGCTTTGAATTTTATGCGAACATTTACAGAAAAGGTATAACTCTATATATCGCTTGCGTGTAATGGCTAACGAGATTTAGCTTAGTTGACTTGGCGCATTAGTCGCTGGTAAATGTAAATGAAGTAAATTATGGCGAAGACTGTCAGCGCCACTTCAAAAGTGAGTATCGCAGGGTTTTGTTCTACCGCCATGAAATATCCGCGCTGGAGAATGTCTGCAAACACTAGAGCTTGTAGGAATATGGCGCCGCCTAAACAGCTTAAGCCTAAACTGTGGAATATAATGCGTATTCTGCGGCTCAGTGTTGGAGGAAGCGTCATCTGCAATCGTAAGATACTCAATATGTTTGTTGCGCTTATAACTTATGAAGCAACAAGTAGAATCAAAACTAAAGATACCTACTCACATTTTCCTACAAATATATCGTTGCCTATTCTTTGCACTGCTTTTCGTCTTTGGCGACTAACTGCCTAAGCTTCTTCTCCATCTCCAACTCGTAAGCGTGTTCCTTCACAGGAGGCGCCAAGCGCTTCTGCTTATGAACCATGTTGGAAGGCACAATACGTTGCTCGCCTACTTTAACTTTAACCCGCTCGCCGCCTACAATGTCCTCAAACTCTTCAAGGGCTTCTATAATCCAGTAGCCTTCACTTTCAGTTAATACCCTAACCTTATACAAACCCTTATAATACCAAACTTCACTCATAGAAGCACACACACCCATTTTTCTATCAGAAGTATGTAATAAATGCTAGTGGTTTACAACTTGTACTCTTTGCCCCTTTCTACAAGTGTAACGTGGCCTCTCAAGTCTCGCATGAACTTCGCGAATAAGTCTGCGTTTTCTGTGTGAACAGGAAAGATCCGTGTGGAGTTGATTTCCTTAAGTGTCTTCTTAAGCCTTAGAGGCATAATGTGTCCTGACACATGCGCATGATATTGCGGCAAACCATAATGCCTCAGCCAATTAACCAGCCGCTCGTAGTCCAGCTCCATCTCCTCGTTGAAAGGCTCCGAGGCGGAAAGCACGTAGCAACTGCCTGCCACAGGCTTAAGCTGGATAAGTTCCTCAAAATCGTAAAAGGACACTGCAAGCACTACTTTACACTGCTGCTTCGAAACCTCGAAGACATCAAAAATTTTGCCTTGCCCGCTGTATTTCTCAATCAGCTGGCTTTCCCACCTGTCAAAGCGCTTCTTCGATTTTCGAAAAATCAATACGCCCTCATCATCCAGCGCAGGAACAGTTAAGCCCTTGTCCATTCGGAGCGCCTCCAGTAGATGTGCCTGTTTCAGCGAAATTGCCAAACATCGCTGGTTCCGTTTGGCTATGTGAAAGAAAGAGTTCAATCGGTCAACATCTGAATAGCTGAATTCCGCAAGCACAATGCCATCAGCCGCTGCCACTATCCAGTCTAGCTTGCTTTCAACCTCCGCCTCAGAGGAAACCGTTGCGCCAGTCATGTTCGTGGCTTCAGTTACAACTGCAACAGGATCTGAATTCCGTGCGTGCTCAACAAAATCGCGGGTCATCTCAGGCTTGGCGCCGTGATCCCTGAAATCGCCAGTGTAAACCACCGTGCCATTCGAAGTGTGAATAAGGAAGCCGTAGGCACCTGGAACTGAATGGTCAACATGAAACGGCTCAACCTCCAAGCTACCCACGCGGATTTTCCTGCCCGTACGGAACGGTTTGAACTCGATGTCGAGGACGTTGAATTCTAAGTCTGGCCGACGGATTTCGCTGAGCGACCTCAGGATTATCTGTGTTGTTTCTCCGCAGTATATAGGAATCTCGCGTTTTATGAATGACAAATAAGCGGAGTGATCAAGGTGGCCATGAGATATGAAAACGGCGTCAACCTCTGCTGGAGCGGGGTCGAATTTATAGACACCTTTGATCCGTGGGAGAATCCCAAGTTCTTGAAGGCTGTTTTCGCTTTTCGGCGAGAGAAAAGGCGGTGAGTAGAACTGTTTTCGCATGGTGAAGGACATGCCGAAGTCAAAGAATACGCGTGTGTCTTTGTCCTGAAGCATAATTTTGTTGCCGCCTATCTCGTTTACGCCACCATAGAACGTTAATACTGTTCTATTCTTAACCATACACATGTTTACCTCGGTGTTTCAGCTTTCCTGCAAACCTTCGACATAACTAATAGTATGGAGGGAAGTGTGAAAACACTGAAAACTCTGGTATACTTTGAGGTTCCCGCTTTTCTTACGGTTTGCAAATCACCGCCGCCCTTCAAATAGCCGTTTATGAATGCTCGTGCGATTGCTTCTGCCTTGTTGCTGCTATATAAGGGCGGCAAGTAATGGCCTGAATAGTAAAGAAACTCCGCTACGTCCCATGCTTTGTCACCGCCATGCGCGGCTTGTTCGAAGTCCAGCAGATAAATTTGGTTGTTTAATGTGCATATGATGTTCTCTGGTTTAGTGTCGCCCAATGCAACGTCAAGGGCATGTGCTCGTGCGAATATTTCGCCCACCATAGTTATTTTGGCAAGATCCGTCTCTGTGCTCTCAGATGTGGCAATACGCTTGATAGTGTTGCTTAAGGTTTCTCCTTCGATATATTCCATGAAAACTAAGCGTTCTTTGTGATTTACATACAAGATCCTTGGTACATTAAAGCCCTCGCGTCGCAAGCGTTCGCTTATCGCGCATTCTTTTTCGAGCCTAGTTCGTCCTAAAACAGCAAAGGAGCGGGCGCCAAAAGACCATAGGGCCAGCGGAAACCACTTGAAACCTGACCAGTCTTTAAACCGCTTGACAATAACTTTTTTCTCTACCCCTTGGGCGGAGGCTTTTATTAGATATATATCATTTAGAACTCCGCCAATTCTGGTAAATGCTACTTCTGCCTTTTCACCATTTAGCAGCATTTTTTGGACAAAAGTATCAATGTCTAGCCTGTCTGCTAAAGATATTAAGCCTTGTGCAGTCGGCACAAAAATGAATTTTTGGGTATCCACGACTGTTTGGGGCATCTCAGTTTCTCTGTTTATGGAGAATTTCTGAAAGTTTGATAATGCCTCTGTGTTTTGCGAAAAAATTTTAAGAAGCTGCGGCAAGGCATTGAATATTGAAGTAAACAGCGCTCTCGGCGCGTTCTTGGAAAGGTTAGCTAAACGGAGTTTTGAGTTTCTGCTTTCATCCACAATTTTCTTGTGGAGCAGCACATAACCATCTGAAAATACAATCTTTTCCTCTTTTTCAAGCTGTTTTAACGCTTCTATGTAACCTTCGAAAACTAGCTCAGATTCCCATAAAGTGGTTTCACTAATGAATTTTGAGTAAGTGTAAGCCAGTGGCGGGAAAATCCTTATTCGGTTCAGCATAATCTCGTATATGAAATATTCTGGTTTAATATGCAGATTATATGAAAGCTCTGGATACGTTTGAACGAGGGTTACTAATACCTCAAGGATTAACCGTTTTTTCAGAATTATCTCCTGCTTACGTAGGTAGTCTTTTCCCCAAAGAACGGTATATGGAAAAATTAGCGCGCCAGATAGTGCTTCGCCTAAAAACCCCCGTTCAACATCCCTCTCAAAGACCCATTGGTCCACTGCAAAGACGATGATGTTTTTTTCTCCAATATTTTTTACATAGCTCATTAATCTCGGCTGAAAATCCCTAATTATTAAAATTGACTCAAACGTGGTTTTTGCATTTGATTTTGCCGGCGGCCACTCGTTGAGTAGGCTTACGGCGGTTATTGAGGCGGCACCGGCAATGTGCTTGCAGAAGCATAAAATTTGCTGTATTTCACTGCTTCTGCTGAGGGAATTTTGAGTCAAGACTTCACCTTATAGTCCCAATACTAGAGGTGCAGATGGAGAAATATAATTTTCTATCACGTTGCTTTTTTATTAGGACTCAAGTTCTGCAGTATAGTGGTGTAGTATGTATCTTGACTCTGTGAGGTGTGGCGCGTTTTAGTTTAATTCTCATAGTGTGTCGGTTAAATAAGCGACTGGTGAAGCCTGATTTTCTTTAGTGTTGCATTGAATGCTGCTGACTTAGATGATTCGACATCGATGTGTATTGGCGTGGTGTTTGTGTTTATTTTTTGGCATATGAGGTTTAGTGTGTTTTCTGTGTAGTTTAGTATGTTTTGGCCTTCTGTGGTTAGTTTGTAGATTTTTCGTGGTCGTTCGCTGTTCATGTTCCATTGGCTTTGTACGTAGCCTTTTTTTTCGAGGGTGGCGAGTAGGGGGTAGATGGTGGATGGGCCGAAGTAGATGCCGAAGGTGCGTCTGATTTTGGTTATGATTTGGTAGCCGTGCATTGGTTCTGTGTTGAGGAATTGTAGGATAATAAGATCTAGCAAGCCTTTTGCGAGTTTGGTTTGAACTTCTTTCTGTAAGTTGCTCATTTTTATCCCTTCTATTGTTCAATGATAAGTGTATCTTGCGTCTTTATACAGAATAAAGGCTGATATAAATGTTCATACATAATCAAAGCATACCACAAACATATGCGCCGAACATGCAATTTAAGTAACAACGCCCTTTTTATATGCTGACATGCATGAAGCAGCACAAATTTCTACTTTGTAGGACTACTGTTTAACACATCTACAAAAAATGATAGTGGCGCCCTGAGAAGGCCCATTATTTACTGCTTTGCATTCTCAAAAAAGTCTGCAGATCATTCAAATAATCTGTAAAGTCTAATTTTCTTTTTTTAGGGAAGTGAACGAAATCTTGGAATCGCTTATGAAGTTCTTCCATTATTCTTATTTCTATTAGCGTAGCTCCTTCACCAAAGATCTGTTCAATAGTTTTTGTGAAATCTTCAGGTCTGTTGGGAATTTCTTGTTTCTTTATTTCCAATGAGCGTTCCATGTAAGTATAGATTATGCGTGCGACTGCGGGTCCTAAAGGTTCGAGGGCAGCATCAATTGCTTCTGTTAGGGCGGCTTCATAATTTTTCTGTTGTAGGCTGTTTTCCTTTTTGTGTAGTTGGATGGTGCAAGTTTCGTTTTGGTTTGTTGTTTTCATCTTTTTTAACCCTTTTTGTAGTTTTGTAATACTGTTGTTTTGTATTACTTAACTACATATTACGTCGCAAGACTTAATATATTTATTGTTTTCGAAGCTGATATATTCCCAAATAAGACATATCTACACAAAAAGACATGCCACCAAACTCATAACAGACAAACCAACAAAACACGCACAAAAACTATAAAAAGACTAACCTAAAAGTATCCACGCACCCCATTCTACCGGCTGAAAACCATGAAAAGAATACTAACAATAACCTTCCTAAACTTCTTCATATCAGGAGGACTAACACTCACCATCCCACTGCTGCTACTTGAAAGAAACGTCAACATAATCGAAATTGGACTCGTAATCTCTACACTACCCCTCGTCTTTCTAATAACCCGCCTACTTATAGCTGCAATCGCCGACCTAAAGGGGTGGAGCCGCTTCTATCTCCTACTAAACTGGCCCGCCAGCCTATTAGCCACACTCCTATACCTAAGCGCCAACTCTACACCCATATTTCTCCTCGGAAAAATCGCAGAAGCTTGCAAGGAATCTGCCTACTGGGCAGTAAACCGCACCGCCATCTTCTCATTAGCACCTAACCGAGAAGAAAAAGAAGCCACAAAAAACACCGCCGTTATATTCCTGGCAACAGCCATTGGCAGCGCCATCGCAGGATTAGGCATCTACACTCTCGGCTTTTCAGTCACCCTCGGCATTTTCATCGCCGCATCAGCAGCTATTGGAATTCCATCCGCAGCTCTATGGCGTGCCGGCCAAAACTTCAAGCCTAAAAATGATGTCCAAACAAGAGAATTTTTGGGGTCAAGAAATTATGGAAGAAAATTCTGGGTCGTTTCAATAGCATTACTATTTTTCAGCTTGGCATACTATTCCCTGCTAAATTTGCTTCTCCCAGTCTTTATGGCACAACGACTAGGCTACAACTACCTCACAATAGGCTTATTCTACATGCTTTTCAACGCCATAGCAGGCATAATCACCTTAGGAACCTTAAGGTTCCAGCTTGGAACAAAAAGAGCCTTCTTGCAAAGCAGCATCGCCTTTTTCGCAACAGCTTTTCTTGCCTGCTCAAATCTTTACTTTCCAGCTTTATTTCTAGCTTTAGCTGCTGCCGAGGGACTAGGAATGGGCTTTTTTGAAGCCATAATAGCTAAAGCAACTAAAAACAGATCCCGCGTCTCTTTTGACATAGGCTTACTCCATGTTCCTATGAGATTCGCCGAGTTTATCTCGTTACTGTACGCAGGAATTGCCGTAGAAGCTGTTGGCTACGCCTCAATATTTATTTTCTCTGGAATTTTCTTTGCAATTTTCTCTGCCATAGCATTGCGCTTAATTAAAAATAATGAATGGCTATCAGACCAAAATTGCAATTACAACTCAAAATTGCTGTCTTGTGTTACCTCTTAACTTTATTGCAGGCTACCCAATGTCCTTTGCCCACATCAACAAGCTCTGGAACATTTTCCACACAATTGTGCTTCTTTGCGTATATGCATCTCGGATGAAAGCGGCAACCCTTAGGCGGGTTTATTGGGCTTGGAACTTCTCCTGGCAGAACTATTCGTGAGCGTTTGTTTTCTGGATCTGGAACCGGAATCGCTGAAAGCAGCGCTTGCGTGTATGGATGTAGCGGTGAATTGAACAACTCGCTTGTTTCAGCTATTTCCACAAACTTACCGAGGTACATAACAGCTACTCTATGGCAGATATGCCTAACCGTGCTGAGGTCATGGGAAATGTAGAGGTAAGTTATTCCAAATTTCTGTTGCAGTTCCTGCAGCAAATTCAAGATTTGTGCTCTGACTGAGACATCCAAAGACGCCACTGGTTCATCTGCAATTAGCAATTTTGGTTCTACTGCTAAAGCACGTGCGATGCAGATTCTCTGCCGCTGCCCACCGCTGAATTCATGTGGATACCGTTCTGCATGATATTCCTCTAAACCCACCAACTCTAATAACTCGTAAAGTCTGTTATGCCACTTTTCCTTAGGCACATGCTTATGAATAACAAAAGGCTCCATAATTATGTCCGCCACCGTCATTCTTGGGTCAAGCGATGCATAAGGATTCTGAAAGACATACTGCATTTTGCGCCTTAACTTCAAGAGATCCTGATGGTTCTTTGACTTGAAAATCCTGCCAATTTCTTGCCCTTCAAAGTAGATTTCACCCGAAGTGGGCGGATCTAAATATAGTATCGCTCTCGCAGTGGATGTCTTCCCGCAGCCGCTTTCGCCAACCAAACCAAAGGTTTCACCTTTTCTAACAGAAAAACTTACATTATCAACCGCATGCACCACGCCTACTTCTTTTTTCAGGAATATCCCGCGGCTAGTGAGGGGGTAATGTTTGACGAGGTTTTTTACTTCCAAAATTATTTCAGCGCTCACAGCTTCACTTCCTTGACGTTTTCCATAAATTCTTTGGCGCGAATACACGCCACGTAATGCTCAGGCTCAATCTCCACTAATTGCGGAACCACAGCGGCGCATTCAGCTGCTGCGAAGTCGCATCGGGGATGAAATCTGCAGCCTGATGGTGGAGAGATAAGGTTTGGGATTGCACCGGGTATTATCTTCGGTTGGACCCTTTTCACTGTCACATGTGAGACTGCCTCTAAAAGCGCTCTGGAGTATGGGTGCACAGGATTACGGAAAATAGTCTTGGTGCTTGCGACTTCACAGACCCTTCCCGCGTACATAACGTTTATTCTGTCAGCAACACCGGCTACGACGCCCATGTCATGTGTGATTAGAATCATGGACA
Organism: Candidatus Bathyarchaeota archaeon; assembly: GCA_026414525.1. Lineage (GTDB taxonomy): Archaea > Thermoproteota > Bathyarchaeia > Bathyarchaeales > Bathycorpusculaceae > JAOAIV01. The sequence continues at coordinate 11,473 of JAOAIV010000027.1, forward strand.
TGCCTAACTTCTTTAAATTTTTCATTAACTCAAGAATCTGGGCCTGAATTGTTACATCCAAGTTTGTTGTAGGCTCATCTGCCAAAAGCAGGTTTGGCTGGCACGATAAAGCTCTAGCAATGGCGATGCGCTGTTTCATGCCTCCGCTTAGTTGGTGCGGATAATTCCAAATCTTTATCTCCGGATCGGCTATCTCGACGAGCCTAAAGAGTTCAATAGCCTTTTTCAGCGCTTCTTCCTTGGTAACGTTTTGATGACGCCTTATGACTTCTGTCAGCTGGTCAGCGATGCTAAAAACAGGGTTAAGCGAAGTCGCTGGATCCTGTGAGATGTAGGCGATTTCTTTACCTCTTATCTGCTGCATTTCATCTTCAGTTTTCTCCAGCAAATTTTCGCCTTTGTATATTATTTTTCCACCAATTATTCTGCCGGGCATAGGCACAATTCTGAGTATGGACAAGGCTGTTACAGATTTCCCAGAACCTGACTCGCCAACTAGCCCCAAGGTTTCGCCTTCTCTGACGTCTAGGCTTATACCATCAACAGCTTTGACTACACCGGCCCAAGTGTAAAAGTAGGTTGTTAAATTTTCAATTTTTAATATTTCCCTTGGCGCCATTTCTTGTTTCTCCATTTTTATTCTCTGAGACGCGGATCCAAGGCGTCCCGCAAGCCATTTCCAAGCAAGTTAAAGCCGAGGACCAGCAAGGTGATGAATAGCCCTGGAAAGATCCCTTCCCACCACGCTTCTTTTACCGCTTCACTGGCCATTTGAAGTTGCTGACCCCATGTAACACTATTTGGGTCGCCGAATCCGAGGAAACTGACTCCTGCTTCAACCAAAATCGCTGTTGCTATCTGAAGTGTAGTCAAAACAATTATGACATGTAAAACGTTGGGAAGAACATGCCGAAACATTATTCGCCATTTACTGGCTCCAAGTGCTACTGCTGCTTCTATATACTCATTTTGTTTAACTCGCAGCACCTCTCCACGGATTATCCGTGCATTTGGTGCCCAAGAAAATAATCCAATCATAAGTGTTACTGTGGTAAGGCCGCCAACTCCAGAAGGCGCTATTGTCATGGCCACTCTCAAAAAGACGAGTAAAATCAGGAGGAAGGGAATAACAAGAAAGATTTCTGTTACACGCATCAAAATGTTGTCCACAAGCCCGCCGAGGTATCCCGAGGTTATGCCTATCGTGATTGATAGTATCATGGCGATTGCCGCAGCGCCGAATCCGACGTATAAGACGTTGCCGGCGCCGTAGACAATTTGGCTAAATACGTCGCGGCCAATGTAATCTGTGCCAAACCAGTATTTTGAAGAGGGCGGCACTCTGATTTTGTTTTCTTCCTTGAAGCTTGCGAGATAGTTCAGTGGGTAACGCGCGATTATTGGGCTGAATAAGGCTATGAATATGATTGCACCGACGATGATTAGGCCTGCTAAAGCTGCCTTGTTTTTCTTGAATCGGCGCCATGCAATACTCCATTGGCTTACTCCGTCGGTTCTTCTTTTATCTGGTGTTTCCAGCAGTTTCTCCTTCATTACGTCTGCCGTTCCTATTTTCCTCCCCGCTTTCATTTTTACTCGATTCTTATTCTGGGGTCGATGTAAGCATAAGCTATGTCAGTTACCAAGTTGGCAATCAAAACCATCAAGGTCACAAACACTGTGATTCCCGTTATCACGGGAAAGTCCAGCTTGCTTATAGCTTCAACATACAATCGGCCAACACCAGGCCAATTGAACACTTTTTCAGTAATAGGCGCTCCGGCGAGCATCCCTCCGAAGTAAAGCCCTACATAGGTTACCACAGGAATAAGCGCGTTGCGGAGTGCATGCTTGTATATTACTGTTCTTTCGCTTAAGCCGCTGGCTCTTGCTGCAAGAATATAGTCTTGCCTAAGCACTTCAAGCATACTTGATCGCACTAGAAGCACAACTGGCGCGAGTTCTGCAAAAGTTAGGACGGTTGCCGGCAGGAATAGGTGCCATAACTCATCTAATAAATAGCTGCCAAATGGATAACGACTTGGATCAAGAGAGTGTGCCGCACCATATGGAAACCAGCCGAGGGAATAAGAGAAAATGAGTATGGCAACTATGCCCATGTAGAAAATCGGTATACATGTTCCTATAAGCGAGGTTGTTGTAACGGTCACGTCTAATTTTGAATATTGTTTACGCGCTGAGAGTATCCCAATGGGAATTGCAATTAGAAGGGAAAAGAAAAGTGCAGTAAGTTGAAGTTTAAAGGTTTCCCAAGCGTAATCGCCCACTAGCGTGGTCACGGCTGTTCCCCCTCTTATTGCGTAAGAATTCCCAAGGTTGCCGTGTAGCATTTCCCAGACGAACTTTAGAAATTGATAGTATAATGGCTGATCGAGCCCGTAGTATTGTGTTAGGCGTTCTCTAGCTTCTGCGGTTATCCGCGGGTTGAGTCCTGTCATCAGTTTAACGGGGTCTCCTGCCATTCGCGTTGACACAAACACTATAATTAGAATTCCAAAAAAGATGGGGATCAGATACAATAGTCGTCTAAGGACATATTTTGCCATTGAGCTCTTAGCCATATGCTTAATCTTGTAGAGAATACTCTGTAAAACGTTTGTTTTGATAGGCAAGCTTTTCCCACTCCGATGTGTTATTTGTCGCTTATAAAAGTTTTTTGAAAAATGCAGCCTTCGCGTATTGCAGAATCAATTGAATTATAAATTAAATTTTTAGTTATTAATAATTAAATTGATGGCAAATGTTATAAAGCGAAACCAAATATAAAACATTTCTCGGAGGAGGTTAGGAGAGTTGCTCTCTAAAACAAAAACAATAGCATTATGCTCGCTGCTTCTGCTAAGTTTATTCGCGTTACCTTGCATCACGCTTGTTCAGAGCCAAGGACAACCATACTTCAAAATCACGCTAATAGTTCCTGGCGCAAACCCCGCAAGAAAACAATGGGCACAAATTATAGAAAATAGCTTAGATGCTGTGGGAATAGACGCAGTTAGGGTTGAGCTAGACTGGGGAACCGTTTATGACAGAGCCCTCACACCCCCGGCAGACATGGTAGGCAAAACATATGATGAGGGCGGATTCGACGCGTTGTTCATCGGATACGCAATGGGCATAGACCCAGATCCCTTTGGGCTTTATCATAGCAGCCAGTTCCCGCCATCGGGACAAAACTATTACCTCTGGAATAACACTGAAAACGACAGACTTTGCGAGCTTATCAAGGAAACAGTTGACGAAAACAAGCGCCTTGAGTACGTGAAACAATGGCAAAAAATTGCATACGAAGAAGTTCCATCAGCCACCATACTATACACAAGAGAAGTCGTGGCATTTGACCCAACAGCCTTGCAGAAAGAGCCCTTTTTGGCATATCACTATCCCGCAT
>JAOAIV010000028.1 GCA_026414525.1 Candidatus Bathyarchaeota archaeon
TGGTAACAGAGAGACGCACAAAGCAGTCTGCGCTGATTGCGGGCAGGAATGTCAAGTTCCATTTAAACCCGACAATTCAAGACCAGTATACTGCCGAGCGTGCTACTCAAAAAGAAGACCGCCTAGAAGATTTTAAATGGGTCTAGCAAAATAGCTTGAAAACAAGTTTCCCATAAATTTTTATTCCATAATTTTGCTGTTTGAATTTTGCATATCAGAAATTTTATCGATGTTGCTTTGCTAATGGTTAAATCTGGTGACAACGAGCAATTGGGTGCATGTTGAGTGTTAAGTCGCAGTGTTCGATAACGCTATAGGCTTCAGTTGAGGTTTGAGAGTTTCATTATTTATGGTTCCTTTTTTTCCAAGGCTCAAGAATCGTTTGCCCCTGAACATGGATGCTTTCGCGTTCTCGATTTGAATAATATCGCCGATAGAAACATCAGTTATCTGCTCATTCCATAGGCACAGTTGGATGGTTCCAGTTTCATCGCCTATTAGCATTTTGGCAACAGTAGCGTTGTTTCCATATCGTGTGACAACACGCGTTGGCTTTGCAACTTCCAAAATTCTAGCCTTAAGAGTAACATGGCTCATTCCAGCGCGCAAATCCTTAATAGAACTCGCGCCGGCGCTTTTAAACTTCTTTGCCAGATAACTATGGATCCGATCGGTTTCCATGAAATTTCTAAGCTGATTTTTTCCGTTCAAAAGGAATTCTCTGTCTATGCGGAACTGCGCAATGACTTCAGAATCTTTTTTAATCAGAAAAATCAGCGATGTTTTTGTTTTGCTTCGACATTGAATTGATAGGCCGCCGCAGATGGTCTTGCGCTTTTGTGCTGCTCGTAGAGCTTGCGAGAATTCTTCAGGGTCAACTTTATATTTTATTGAAAGAAAAGCAAGATATTCGCCGATTGACTGTTTATGCCTCGTGTTTCTTCACCCTTCTGCCCCTAAATTTTGAGGTAGCCGTGACTTCTAAGCCATTCAGTCTGGTTTTTCCTGTACCTCCAAAAAATGTCGCCCCGCTGGTCCGACTGAAAGTCCCATGGAGAAACCAAAACTATGTCTCCTTCTCTTATCCATACTCGCCTCTTTAATTTGCCTCTCACTCGGCATAGCCGTTCTTTACCGTCTTGACACTTCACCATGATACGCTCAGCACCCAGCATTTTAACCGCTGTGCCCAGCACGTCGTTTCCACTTGGCAGTAGCATGTCTTCAAGGTTTCCTTCATTTGTGATTTTTCTTTTACCCATTTTGCACACAAACTATATGTCGGGATTTGTATGCGCCGACGATTTATCTATTAGAATAATCTGGAGGAAAAGCAAAATGATGCGCCAAGCCTGATGTTACTCTTCCTCTAGAGAAACTCCAATATACAACTAGCAATGCACATCCACCTATATTAGGGTAACTACAATTATTTTTTTGAATTAAGCCTCATTGAACTTGTTTACGCAGCATACGTAATTAATGGAAATCAGAATTGCCCATACGTAATGCTTAATTGGCTACGAAGATAAATTAGACCAAGCTGCAGAGGAAGAAGCATGCCTCAAGTAACAAAAGAAGCGGCAAGCCAGATAGTAGTTGATTTTATTAAAAAACAGAAAAATACCGATAAAATTAACATAGCTATGGTTGAAGAGAATAGCGATGGCTACGTGGTAAGAGGAACATGCCCCATAGACATGGAAGGACATCCATGGGCGGAAAGATTCACTATAGTAGTTGACTTAAAAGGAAGAATTAAAACCGCTGACTACGCGCTGCTATAACAACTTTCTTACGATTAATGCTGCTCTCATAAATTTTTGACTTTTCTGGATTTATTGTATAAGGCAGCAAAGTCAGGTTTTAGCTACGGAATAGAGTTATTAAGCGCGAACGTAGATGGGTAAAGCTGAGCCATAAACGAGTTGAACACAATGCCTAAACCAAAAATAGGCCTTTCCATGCTTTACTGCTTAAGTGAACCATTCAGCGAAATGACTAAGCGTTTAGCCAAAGTGGAAACACGTTATATTGAGGTTCTAGACGAAGGGCTTCACTCACTCAACAAGAAACGAATCGCCACCCTCAAGGAGGCGGCGGCATCATATGGCTTCACGTTTTCAGTGCACGCGCCATTCGCTGACTTAAATATAGCTTCACCTTCAAAGCCAATACTTACAGCGTCAATTAAGCGGTTAAAGGAGTCTATGGAGTATGCGAATGCATTAGATGCTAAGCTCTGGGTTTTCCATCCAGGCAACAAGACTGGCATAAGTGTCTTCTACCCAGACAAAGACTGGAAACAAAATATTGAAAGCATAATTAAACTGCACGAGACTGCTGAAGAGTATGGCTTAAACATAGCCATGGAAAACCTACCAGAAAAATACGGGTTCATAATGAAGCAACCAGAAGACTTCCATAGATTTTACAAGGAAACAGGTTTAAACGACATAGGCATCGTCCTAGACGTAGGTCATGCAAATCTCGAAGCGCAAATTGAACATTTCCTACGGCAACTGCCAGACAAAATTGTACATATCCATGCCAGCGACAACATGGGCGAGAACGACCAGCACCTCGGGATAGGCAACGGCAAAATAAATTGGCAGCAATTTGCAAAGATCCTAAATGAAATAGCCTACAACGGAGCCATAGTAATAGAATCCATTGATCATGTAAATGAAAGCTTGCAAAGACTGAGGCAACTGCTTGCTTAACATTCAGAAAGAGGCAATTCAAGTTCCATAAAATCTTCAGCAACAAGCACATCGCTGAAAATTTTCCGTGCTTGCTCTAAAAGCACACTTGGATCAGCATAGCGGGCGCTTATATGCGTTAGAACCAGTTTTTTCGCCTTTGCAGCCGCTGCTTGCTGCGCGGCTTGACGCGGCGTAGAATGCCCATCTAAATCAGCCTTATCGCTTAACGTGTCATCAAAGGTTGATTCATGAATTATCAAATCCGCGTTAGCAGCGAACTCGGCAAACCCGCCAAAAGGTCGAGTGTCACCGGTGTAAATAATTTTTCGACCCTTTCTTGGGGGCCCAGCAACTTCATGGGGATTTACAATCAGCCCATTCGGCAGCGTAACGCTCTCGCCATGCTGAAGTCGCGACCACAACTCCCCCTCAGGAACGCCGAGAGCACGAGCTTTTTCAGGATAAAACCTTCCTGGACGCGGCTTCTCCACGAACGCATAAGCCCAGCTAGTGATAACGTGGCTGGACTTTGCAGCTTCAACCATGTACTCTTTTGTTTCACATATAACTCCTGCATCACGAATCTCATAAACTTCCACTGGAAACGTCAAGCAGAACTGCAGCACCTCACGCGCGCTTTCCAAAAGTCGCTTCAACCCGACTGGGCCATAAACTTCAACCTTTCGCTCCCGATCCATCAAAGCCATTGTTTGCAGAATCCCAAGCAAACCCAAAACATGATCGCCATGCATGTGGGAAATGAAAATCTTCATCTTTTTATGGAATCCTACTTTGGCTTTTATCATTTGGCGCTGCACTCCTTCGCCACAGTCAAACATCAAATATTCATCCTGCCGCTTTATGAGCACCGCAGGCAGGCTTCGCGTGTTAGTTGGAACGCTTCCAGAAGTCCCCAAGAAAAGTATACGCAAACTCATTACATCTCACCTAGCTATCGCGCTTCGAATACCGCTATTTCTCTTGTTAGCGTTCGGTGAACATAAGCAAAGTGAGATTCCACATGACGATAGCCCAAATCCAAACCTACCTGCGCAATGTTTAATGTTTTCGGCGAAGCAATACAAATTCGTTGCCCCCGCTGAAGTAGCGAATTCGCCGAGCGCAAGACGCCATCCACGATATGCTTTGTAGTGGACTTTAATGTCGTTGCCGACCGCCCATAAGGAGGGTCAGTTGCAATACACTCAGCCCGTGTTAGCGGCAGTTGCCGCGCATCTGCGATAACTATATCCTCTGGCTGTATGCCAAAAAAGGCAAGATTCTTTCTGCAACCATGCGCCATGCGGCGCTGAACGTCAACACCTAAGACACGACAGCCAATTAACGCTGCTTCGATAAGTATGCTCCCTGTGCCGCAGAATGGATCCAGCAGCAACTTATCTGCTTTTGCATGCGCTAGATTAACCATACACCTTGCCATTTTAGACGGCATAGCAGAGGGATGGAAAAAAGGCTTCTTTCTAGGGCGCCGCTCAGAAAAGGTCTTCGGTGTAATCTCAGCAATCTTAACGCCGAACAATAATTTGCCACTTGTCAAGACGCCAAAAAATGTTTTATCAGGCGCTTTAAGGTCAACCTTGGCCATAGGCACCTTGGAAAGTATTTTCTTGCCAAGTCTTGCCTCAAGCTGCACAGAACGGATATGCAGCGCATGTTCTTTTACCCGTTTAATGCGCACTGCAAACCTTTCTCCTGAACTGAGGACTTCAGCAAAATCTGTGTTTTCCGCTGTAGTCATTATAATGTCTTCTCTCGCTTCGCAAGCAAAGAGCTCAAGCGCGCTTACCATTGTGTAGGCTGCCCTATTGTGTATTACTTTTGCGCTTTTAATGTCCACGTTAAGTCTTACAGTCTGATCTAGCGTTTCTGTAAGGTGGAACGGAAAATTTTCAGATGCAAGTATAGCCTTTAATTCTGCAGCGGGCAAAGTTGGGTTTTCGCCTGAAAGTAAAAAGAAAAGTTTAGCCACTTTCCAGCGCCTTCAACGCTTTAGCAATTAAAGGTGCAAGCGATACTTTGCTGTTTCTGCTGGGAACACTGTCTGTACCCACGATTTCCTCCACGCCTGCCGCAAGAATACGTTTTTCAGCGTCACCGATCAGCAGCGGATGCACACAAGCAGCAAAAACTTTAGCGGCGCCTTGCTCACGGAGGATCTCGGCGGCGCCTACAATTGTTCCGCCCGTGCTGATAATATCATCAAAAATTATAACGGTCTTACCCTTCACATTCAAACCCTTGCAGGTCTGCTTCGTTTGCCCCGTGTAGCGATCACGCTGCTTTTCCAGATAACCCGCCTCTCCGCCTAAAACTTGCTGTGCCTGCTGAGCAATGTACATTGCACCCTTATCAGGGGCCAGTGCAAATGCTCCCTGATAGCCTTTCTGCACGAAATACTCGGCTAACAATGGGATAGCGCTCAGATTTTTTGCTGGAAACGGAAACATGCCAAGTGCACTTTCAGCATGAATGTTAACCGTGATTGCTGCGTCAACTCCAGCGGCTTTAAGCATCTGCGCCACAGTTTCAATGCTAATGTTTTCGCCAGCTAAGAAGACTTTATCTTGCCGCGCATACGCGAGGTAAGGCACAATTGCAGTCACTTTCCGCGCGCCATTACGTTTTGCAGCAGCAGCGATAAACGCCAGCTGTATAATTCGGCTATCCTGCGGAGAGCAGGTAGTTTGAACAATCGCCACATGCTCATTTTGCATGCAACCTTCCAAGCGTATATAGGTTTCACCATCAGGAAACAACTTAAAAACTACAGGTACCTTTTCGCAATTAATTAACTCGGCGACTTTTTCAGCGAGCAATATTGAGGCAGGACCAAGAATAACTTTCAATCATACTACACCTCATTTCACGCTGTACATGCATTTTCAATGCGTTATGCCATAAAAGCTATTTAACTTTACCACAAACATATTACATTTAAAAAAAAAGGAACAAAGGCACATAATGGCACAGCCTTGAAGGCCTTTATACTGCGCCAGTGTGCCTTTTTCACCATTCAAAACATTCTGGTGGTATGTAATCGCCGAATCGTTTCCTAGCTTCCACTAAGCGCTGCCGCTGCTGGTCGAGGATCTCAAAAAGTTCCGCGGGCGTGTCAGATACATTCTCCTGATAGAACCGCTGTACACGCTCAATTTTAGCCAAGTTCTCCGGTACGCGTATTGTAAACTGCTTAACGTAATCTTCTTTTGCATAATCTTTATCCAACACTTTTTTGAAAAGCCTTCTTAGGTCATCGTATTTGGGTATAAAGCCTGTAGGCGCCCTTATTGCACCAGCTTCACCGTGGACACGCAGTTCCATCCACTTTACCCAAACATGTTTATCCTGAGGGGCATTTAGGTATTTACCGGTATCCTTGTCACGAAGGAAATAGTTCACGCCGAAAATAATAGGTGCTTTTTTAAGTTTTCTTCCAAACTCCAAGTTATTGCGAATGTTCTGACCCATGGGAATGGAAATGAAATCTTGAATGCTCATCATGTTGATCTCGGGCACGCCTTCCTGGCCTAATATCGCATAAGTAGTTTCAGTCTCCAATGATGCACCATAGGCAATAATTCCATGCTCCCAGCTGAAGCTTTGCTGAACAGGAACGTACGCCTTAGAGTCGCGGCCGCCGTACATTATCCCCCCCAGCTCCACGCCCATGGGATTGTCCAGTTCCGGATCACAATTTTCTAACGTCTTAAGCGAAATGGTATAACGTGCGTTCTTATGCGCCGGTGGAATTGAATTGCCTTGTTCATCTTTTTTGCCATCGTACCATTCGCCGGAGAAATTGACGCCATCCTTTGGCAGTTCGCAGCCCATACCCAACCAGTATGGCTTGCCATCCTTAACCAGAACGTTGGAGAAAATGACTTCGCCTGGGCTTGTAAGCACCTTGTAGATTAAAGCGTCGTCGGCGGGATTGATGTTTTGGATTATACCGAAGATGCCGCATTCCACGTTAACAGCACGAGCTACACCGCCAATGTCCCGAAGATAAGCAATATCATCGCCAACAATTGTTTCTCCGGGAAGCATCGCTGTGGAAGTCTTACCACAGGCGCTGGGAAACGCTCCAGAAAAGTAGGTTTTGCGCCCACCTGGGCCATGCACACCCATAATCATCATGTGCTCAGCAAGCCAGCCCTCGCGATCAGCCTTGCGTATGGCAAGACGAAAAGCTAGTTTTTTAAAACCAACAGAGTTTCCTGCATATTGCGTATTGACACTGTAGATTGTGTTATCCATGTGGTCAATATAGATTCGTTTTTTCTCGTGCTCTACGCTTACCATGTTCTCGTTCAATTTTCCAGCTGAGTGAAGCACACGCAGAATTTCTTGAGTAGGGTCTGCATTACAAAAAACTTCGTATCCAGGTCGGTAAAGTAAACTTTCAGAGTGTGCCACGTACCATGAGTCAGTGCATTGTAAGCCTAAAACTGTGAATACGGAGTTTGGCGGCCCCAAAGAAATGAAGCGGACTATCATTGTTCGCCCTGTCATTGAGTTATGTAGCAAGCGTTTTACTTCAGCTAAGCCTTCTTGTCTGTCTATTTGGTTGAGAGCTTTGCTCAGGGTTACGCCTTTAGGCACGAGATACTTTGTGGCTTCGCGGTCGCGGCCTTGGTCGTGTATTCCATCGAAATGAACCGTGTGCCCTGGCATTTCTAAAGCTTTTTCTTCGCCCGTTTCAAGCGCTTTTTGTCGAATGTACGCTATGTCCTCTGCAGAATCGTCGCAGACGAAAATCTTTTCGCAATTGCAGAGGTCGCTTGCTTTAGCTATGAATTCGTGGACTTTAATGTGAGGTATGGCAGCTAACTTTTTGAAGTCGGCGGCACTCATTTTAGGTTGAAGTGCTTCAAGATACCCATTCATCACTGCACACATAGCTTACAGCTCGTAAACTGTTCCGGGCACTCTTGGGAATGGTTGGGTCTCAGCAATATGTTTTACGCCACTTATCCAGCCTACTAAACGTTCGATTCCGATGCCGCCGCCTGCGCTGGGTTTAAGCTTACCCTCCTTTGCCAGCTTTAGCACGAGTGTGTAGTTGGATTTGTTGACTTTGTCGCGATCGATTTTCTTAAGTATCTTTTCGTACTCCCATTCTCTTTTGGCGCCAGAGAGCACTTCACCGAATTGCGGCATGAATAGGTCGTAGTTGTCCCATTTGCCTGTTTTGAAATCTTCAAAGTCGTAAAATTCGCGGGGAATATTCGTAATCCATACTGGCTCGCTGATTTCCTTTGAAATGGCCTCTTCCCAGAAAGCTCCATACTTAGCTTCTAGCGCTTGCCTATCGTAAACCTTGAATGGCTTTTTCGGTACAGTTAACGTTTCACATCTGCAAAGAGTGGTTAGTTCCTCTTTCATGTCTTGTTTCAACTGCGTCAATAAATTGCAGATTACGTCCTCGACTATTTGCATTACGTCTTTTGAGGATGCATCTCTGACCTCAAAATCTAGCTGTGTAAACTCGTAAATGTGTTTGCCAGTGTAGGCGCGCTCCGCTTTTTCTATACGAATGTTTGGGGACAATATGAAAAGTTTTGGATAAACCAGTGATGCAGCGATCAATTTGTGGATTATCATGCTTGTTGTTGTCCTCACTGTTTTACCGTAAATATCTACTTCTATGCGTTTTTCTATTGATGCGCCAGGGTCTGGCCATAGCGGATCCGTTGATTGCGAAAGGGCAACGGGCAGAAGCCACTGGAAGCCCTTGTCCACAAATTGGCTTGTAAGGCTTCTAAGCGTGTAGGTCATTATTTTGCCTATGCAGGATTTTCTTTCAAGTTCGCTTTGGGAAAGCTGGTCTAGCGGCTTCGGTAATTCTATTACTTCTTTTTCCTGGATTGGGAATGTTTTGCTTGCCAAGTTTTTCCTCTCTGTCTAGTAATTATTGAAAAAAGCAGATGCACTTGGCCCGTAATAAATTTTTTATAAATAATATTGGAAATTTTCCAAAAACTACAAGCTTTTATACCATATTATCGTAATTATTACAATTATGAGCGCAAGACTAGATGAAAAAGACACGGCTATATTAGCCATACTGCAAGAGAACAGCAAACTCACAGCTAGGCAAATTGCGCAGCGGGTAAACGCGCCAATAACCACAGTTTTCGCCAAAACAAAACGCTTAGAAGAACTTGGCATCATACGCGAGTACCGCGCAATCTTGGCTCCGGAAAAGCTGGGTTCAAGCACCGTAGCATTCATCTTAGCTTCAGTTTCCTACAGAACAAAGGCTGATGACCTCCCAGTTTCGCAGCGCGCAGTGGCAGAAGAAATCGCCAAATTCCCTGAAGTCCAAGAGGTACACATCATCACAGGCGACTGGGACTTGCTGATAAAGCTTAGAGCGGAAAACGTGGAAGCCATTGGAAAGTTTGTTGTTGATAAGCTGCGGCTGATCAAGGGTCTTGAGAAGACGCTTACTTGCATGGTTTTTGAAACCGTAAAAGAAACCACAAAAGTGCCCCTGCCGCTGAGAGGCACCAAATAAACGCCGAAGAAAATGCAGTAATGATTACATGGCTAGGTGGCACTGGCGTAGTAAAGCAAAGGCAAAGCAAGCAGCACAGTGTTTCTGCCTTTCCCCGTTAGTGCATACTCCACTCTAAGCGGTGGTCCAGCTTCAACCGCACGGTCTATGTAACCGTATTTCTTAAGCAGTTTAAGTTTGTCAGATAAGGTGCGCGAGTTTATGCCGAGAGTCTTTTTGAATTCGCTGAAGCCAACGGTGGCATTAAAGAAAAGCGTGTAGAGAATCTCGAGGTTCCATTTCTGAAATAGAACTTTGAAGCTTTCTTCGAGGCTTTTCAGCTCTTCTTTGACTTCCTGCGGAGACATTTTTTGCTTCTCAAGTATTTGGTTAAGCGTGTCTTCTATGCCTTTTAGCGTCTGTTCAAGGCGTGCTTCTACGAGTTTGCGGAATTCAGCGCTAAGCGGCAACTGCGTAGCCATGCTGTTCACACTTGGTGTGGATTAGCTTACTTCATAGTTTATAAGGATTTACTTATACAACAAGATATACAAAATACATCATGAAAGTTGATGCCACATGGCTTGGAGCATAAACAACAACCGCTGTCTCAGATGCGGCGGCTGCGTCTCAGTCTGCCCAACTGCCGCGTTAGAATTGAGAGACAACATAACCCACGACACGGCGCTGTGCACTCTGTGCGGCGTATGCGCGAAGGCTTGCCCCGTTGAAGCCATAAAGGTGATGAAGCCATGAACGATGTTATAGTAATTGGTGCGGGTCCAGCAGGTGTTTCATGCGCGAAACGGCTGGCTGAAAACGGCTTTTCCGTCAAAGTTTTCGACAAGCGAGCTGAGATTGGCGCGCCGAAACGTTGCGGAGAAGGCATAAGCGAGTCCTCTCAGCGATTGCTGGGAAAAATCCCTGACAAGTGCATCGCGCAGAAAATTAGGGGCGCCAGGCTTTACGCGCCTGACGGCCGATACCTTGATGCAATACTATCCGAAGGCGGCTTTGTTCTTGAACGGAAAGTTTTTGACAAGTGGCTTGCTGAAGAAGCCGTCAAAGCAGGCGCCACTGTGCAGGCTAACACGTTTATTTCGGATTTGATACGGGATTCGCGGGGTTACTTTGTCGGCGTTAAAGGCGAGTTTCTGGGCAGCGAATTTGAAGAGAAAGCGAAGGTAATCGTTTGCGCCACGGGCGCAGAGTCACCTCTACGGACTAAAGCTTTAGGCGTATTCTCAAAAATAACCCTCATAGACTCCTGCATACAATACGAAATGACAAACGTAAATGTCGTTCCAGACCTAATTCACATTTACCTGTCAAGTGTGCTAGCGCCCAGAGGATACGTCTGGGTTTTTCCCAAAGGCGAGCAAAGAGCAAACGTGGGGCTGGGCATTATTCCGCAGGAGAAGAAGCCGAAGGCATACATGGACAAGTTTCTAAAGCTGCATCCGGAAATAGGCAAAGGCTCCATTTTAGAAGTCAACGCTGGCTGCGTTCCCGTGGGCGGAATGGTGGAAGACATGGTTGCTAACGGTTTCGTGCTCTGCGGAGAAGCAGCAAATCATGTTAATCCAATCCACGGCGGAGGCATAAAAGAAGCCGTCATATCGGGACAGATGGCGGCTGACGTCATCGCTGAGTGCCTAAAAAAGAACGATGTCTCAAAAGCAGCGCTTTCAAAGTTCAATGAGCTCTGGTGGAGAGAAAGAGGGGAACACTTGAAGAAGGTAGAAAAGCTGAGAGAAACTTTGGAGAAGCTGTCTGACGCCGACTTGAATGATCTGGTTGACGCGCTTAAGCCAGAAGACATAATTGACTTTACGAGAGGCGCCAAGCTCTCTGTTTTAGCAAAAGTGCTGATGCGAAAGCCACGGCTCGTAAGCATAGCAAGGCACCTGTTATAGGTGCACAGTTACCATCCTTTTCCATATGTAAAAAAGCAGCAGGTTATTCTTGCAGCAGTTTAAATGTACGTAGTATCTTTTTGAATTCCTCTTCCTTCAGCGAAGAGCGCCTGCCGTTTGCATAAATTTCCTTAACTTTCGCCACTACAGCCATTAATTCTTCATCAGTCGGCGGTTTTCCCGTGATCTCGGTTATCTTGTGTTTGATTATGCCTTTTCCGGATTGTTTTCCTATGGTCAAGCGCCGCGTATTCCCCACAAGCTCAGGCGGATACGGCTCATACGTCCAAGGATCATTCAGAACACCATGCGTGTGAATGCCGGATTCATGCGCGAAACCGTAGTCGCCAACTATTGCCTTATTGGGAGGCACAACGTAGCCTGTTACTTTGCCGATGAAGTCGGCTGTCTGCTTGAGCTTGAAGGTTTTACCCTCAAACTTCTTAACGCCATACTGAAGATAAAGGTTCAAAAGGACTTTTTCTGTTTCAGCGTTGCCTGCCCGCTCACCTATCCCAAGGAAGGTTGTGCTTGCGTAAACCTTATCCCATAAACCAGAAGCCGCGCGAATCGCAGCCATAGTGTTCTCCACGGCATTACCGAAATCATCATGCGCATGAATCTCAATGGCAGGAATTTTCGTTTCTTTCCTAATCGCTTTCACTTTCGCGGGGATGCCATTAGGCAAAGGCGCATCTGGATCTGATAGCCCTATGCCGACTGTGTCGCAGATGCGGTAGCATTCGGCGCCAGCTTGCGCAACAGCATTGATGAATTCTTTTTCAAAGTTCCAGTCTGCGCGCGTGCTATCTTCGCCATGAACAAAAGTTCGCAGCCCATGCGTTTTAGCTGCATACTCAACTACTTCAACAACATTTGCCAACAGCTGCTCGCGCGTCTTATCAGGCCACTTCGCCTTAAAGTGTATGTCTGAAACAGGATGCGAAATGCCTACTTCATTGAAGCCGCATTCTATGGCGCTGTCAATGTCTTCCTTAACAGCGCGGCACCAACCGGCTACTCTAAGGTCAAGATTCAAGTTTTGAATTAACTTCGCTGCCTTCTTGTCTGGTTTCTGGTAATGGAAAAGCTCGATTCGCTCCACGCCTACATCGTTTAGAAGCTGCGCAAGCCGTGCAGCATCTTTGGGTTTCACAGCTAAGCCAGGCATTTGGATGCCATCGCGTAGCGTGGTGTCATCAAGTATAGGCTCAGTGTTTAAGTGCATTTTAAAATAGAAGTCTTCTAACTTCATTTTTGCACAGCTCGGTCTAGTTATCCATTTTCTATTTTGAATTTAAGATTAAAAAACATAGTCATTGATAAAGTTTTCTGTATAATATTTGATAATTTGTTCAAGGGATAATATTGCGCTAATTTGCATTATTTTTGCTTACAACAATAAAAAAGTTTACTTTAGAAAAGAGAGTAAAGTTACAAAAACTTTTTTCGTAACGCCTTGATAGTACCTGAGATACCCAAAACATGCAACGCTGCCAGCTTGCCCGCAACAGAAGTAACCGAAGCCAACGAAGCCCGAACCAAATTTACGGTAACATGAGTTGTTCGAATTACAGCTAACTTCTTCTCCGCATCATACGCAATAAGCGAAAGGTTTGTCTGGCTTGCACCAACCTCTCCATAGAGCTTAACCACAGCATTCCAAATTGTATCCATAAGCTCTTTTTGACTTGGGGCTTCATCAGAATCCAGCTGCAACGCCAGGTAGCGACGTTTAACCCGCTTCAACAGTCATCCCCTTCCCTGATTATGCGTATTCCTTCAGCCACATACCTATGGCTTAACTTTTCTCTGTTACGTTTAACAATAGCAACCGGCGAACCCGCAACAGCTTTCAATGCCGCAGATTCATCTAAACCTAAAAGAAACATGAGCGCAGCCATCTCTCGCGGTTTCCTAAGCAGTTTCTCTTCAGATACTCCGCTTGAAACGACAATTGGAACATGAAATTCCATGGCCAAAGCAACTTCTCGGCGCAAGTTCGAAAGAAGTCTAATCCTTGAAGCTCCTTCTAAGACAAGCAAGGGGCGTACGTCAATCTCTAATGCTGCTAAACTATTACTTGCTAATTCAGCTTCAGCATCATCAAAGAATCTTTTACGAAAATCCGGTGAAGAAAAATTCAGCAAGTCAACACGCCTGTCTTTTGCTGCTTGCCGTGCCACTTGCTTGTTTTCGCAGCTAACTGCTACAATTTCAAATTTTCGTCTACATCGCCGCAGTGCTCGCAGAAGATCATTCGATGTTTTCGGTCGGAGGTCAACTCGCGAGGCAAAATCTATCTTTGCTTTGCTACAAATAGCCCTCAACTGTTCAATTTCATTTTCTGGAGTTTCCGGCGGAAAAGGTACTGCAATCAAGTGGTAACCAAGGGCGACCGCTTTGGTTATCATCGTCAAGGCAGCATTTTGGCCTCTCCAGTTTAGACGCAGGTGCAAATCTGCGAAGATTTTCCTCATGGAAGCACACCTGCGCTTCTACAGATCTCTATTATCTCATTTGGCGTTTTATTTTTGAAATGAATTCTGAAGTGTATTGGGTCGCTTGAAGAAAGTCTTAACTCGCCTTGATAGGCAGATTGCTTGTTAAACCTTAAGTAAAGGTTCTGCTTAGCCACATGCAACTGAATCTCTTCCGCCAGTTTCTCCTTATCTAATGCACTTAAACCAGCAGCGATTTTCTGCAGAGCCATTGGTAACTGCTGTTTATCAGCAATGGTGGTTTCAAAAATAATAATGGGGTTTTTATGATGCCCGGTTAAGCTTGTCTTCTGGAAAACTGCGTTTTCTCCGAGTTCTTTTGGCAGAGTATTCCGTATTGCTGTCAGAACTTTGTCTGGATCTTCGGTGGCATGAGCAAAAGCGCGTATGATTATATAGCCATTGGGAAGTTTAGAATCCACGCGGGCACCGCTTCTTTTTTATACTTTACCTTAGCTTTTAGCCTTTTTATTTGACTGTCGCTGCGCGGCAGGTTTAGCTTTTGATTTGACCTCCACTTTCTTCTTTGCCATGTAATCCTTCAAAACATTGACATTTTGCTCATGCATTGTTTTTCGCCTTTTATCAACAGGAAACCCCAGCCTTTTCGCTTCGGCTACGTTCAAGCCAGCTTGCTTAAGCTCTTGAAGACTGAAACCTCTGCCGCTTCGCTGTCGCCCATCTGACTTGAAAATTTGGGGTTTAACATGGTGCATTTCTACTGTGCACCTCTGGCTCCCTTGCGCTTGCTAGGTCTAACCTTCTCGGCTCCCTTGCCTTTTCTACGTAAACTTCTAACCTTCTTGCCGGCACTTGTCAAACCTCTGAACACACGGCGCTTGTGCTGCTTCTCAATAATCCAATTCACATCTTTATCAGCCTTTATAGCTGGATGATTCGGATCTACAAGTATTACCTCAAACCATTTTGAGCGGCCATCTTCGCCAACCCAGTAACTATTTAGCACTTCCAAGTTTGGAAACTTGCGGGCTACACGCTCTTCAGCAATTAGCCTCAAGCTTTTAGCCGGCTTGAATTTTGCAACACCCATGCGTTTCGGGCGCCTTCCAGACCGTGGACGCTGTTTCCGCA
>JAOAIV010000029.1 GCA_026414525.1 Candidatus Bathyarchaeota archaeon
CTCTTCGGCTTGCTTGCAGTTGGCTTGTTTGCAGACGGAACTTACGGTGGCGTGCAAGGTGTTCTCATAAACGGCGCTGCAGGTTTAGGTCAGCTGGCTGCACAGTTAATTGCCATGGCTGTCGTCGCCGGCTTCAGCTTCGGCATGGGCCTTCTGATATTCGGCTTAATCAAGTACACGATAGGTTTGCGGGCGCCGCAAGAGCATGAAATTGAAGGCTTAGACTTAAGTGAGCACGGCTTCGCTGCCTATCCTGAAGTTGCCATGAAACCTGAAGATCCTGAGTGGATTCGCAAAGATGCTAAGGACGATGCGCGCTAACTTCCCTCTTTTTTATTTGTAGGCTACGGAAGTTTGTTGAAAACATTTGTCGCAGATTTGGCTCATTTACATATACAAAAGTTTGTATATTGCCTATTTTTCTGGCAATTTTTCTATTTTTTCATAAAAATTATGAACAAATCACAACCAACTTTATATCAGGCTCAACCTACGGATACCCAAAACAAGCCTTGAAGGTTGAGCCACATTGCCAATAGATGCCAAAATCATAGTGTTGCCCATATTCATAGCATGCTATGCTCTCGCCATCAGCCGCAAAGTAAAACTTGCCTACGTTTCAACAGGCGCATTGACAGCGCTAATACTCCTAGGCATAATCTCTTGGCAAGAAGTGGTCTTCCAAGCAATACAGTGGGACGTCCTTGCCGTTATTTGGGGCTTCATGATGGTCTCATTCGTATTCTCCGAAAGCAAAATGCCCGAACTAATCGCAAACAAAATTCTCACTCGCATAAAAACAGAGAAATATGCGCTACTGGCGTTATGCGCTCTTTCAGCGTTTCTTTCAGCGTTTATGGCGAACGTCGCTGTGCTTTTCCTAATGGCTCCTATAGCTATGCAAATGGCCAGAAAACTAGGCTCGCCGCTCTTTCGCTACATAGTCTCTGTAGGCGTATGCGCAAACATGGTAACAACCACAACAATAATTGCTGATCCACCTGCCCTGATTTTAGCTTCTCAAACAGGTTTAAAACCTCTAGATTTCTACTGGTTCCAAGATAAACTGGGACTTGGCTCAATCACAATAGTCGGTGTAGCAGCAGCGTTGCTGGTTCTGCTATTTTTACTAAGAGACATGAACAAAAAAATCGAAGTTGCCCCCGAAGCAATTATTGCATCTAAACTGCCGACGTTGCTATTTGTAGTCGGTATAGCTGTGTTGGCGATTGCACCGCAAATTGGTGTGACCCCAGGATTAGTGGGCATCAGTGTCGGTTTGGTAGCGTTGCTTATAGGAAGAAAACGGCGCAAGCAAATGCTTTACGAATTTGATTGGAACTCCTTCGTATTCCTAGCATGCATGTTCGGCGTAATCTACACCGTAACCGCTTCAGGGTTACTGACAATGTTTGCTCAAACAGCAGTCAACAGCGGTATACCCGACATGGCCATCCTGTTAACCTCTATCATGTGGCTGTCTGTGGGGTTATCCACTTTCATCGACCCCAACGCCTACACAATATTAATGATTCCAATATGCCAACAACTAGCAAAGCTCGCAAACATAAGCGCTTGGCCGCTGCTCTTTGGTACACTAATAGCTACCGGAAGCGGCGCCAACATACTGCCGATGGGCGCGGCCACAAACGTATTCGCATGCGGTTTACTTGAAAAACAAAACTGCTTGGTTAGCACAAAAGAATACATGAAAATAGGGCTACCGCTTTCCGTCGCTGCTGTGGCAACCTCAAACATAATACTATGGCTTGTATGGTTGCGATAAAAATGGATGCAGAATTTCGCAGCAATTTATATTAATGGTGAAACATAACATGTCTGAAGATGATTTGTCTCCCAGCAAAAGTTTCAAAGAAGTAATCGCTGAAAAACAGAAAAAGGGAAAAACACGTAAGCGACTTATGAAAATGCTCACAAGCCTAGATGCATCAGTAATCTATTGCTTTTCTTTTCTCTTCCCATTCACAACTGCAGCAGTAATATTCTATTACTTTGTAATACCTGACATCTTCATTTGGGCAATATTCCTTGTGGTTGTTGCAGTCATTTGTTCTGTTGCCGCGCATCAACTGACAAGAGCTATAAAGAAAAGGCAATGGCGCTATGCACAATACTAAAACTTCAAGAAGCGCTGAACTTAAATAAAGGCTCAAGCGTTCCGATGAAGCCCAATATTCTGGCATCTTTCAACACCGCAACGTAGCAATGCCGCATGTGGTATATCGTATCTTACCTTTATAAAATAATCACGCAATAAAAAGATCTGAGGAAGCTGCTGTGGTAAATAGAGTCAACTTCGGAGTATTCTTGCCCTTCTACGCCTTCAGCTTCAAAGAAACAAACCCACAAGCGCTGTTTAACCGCGTGCAAGCTACAGTCGCAGAATGTGAGAGTTTAGGTTACCATTCTGTATGGCTGGATGACCACCTAATGTTCGGTAACACCCCAATACTTGAGTGCTGGACCACTATCACAGCTCTCTCTCAACTGACCACGAAGATAAGACTCGGCACCATGGTGCTATGTGCTTCATTCAGAAACCCTGCCTTACTAGCCAAGATGGCTGCCACGCTCGACGTTCTCTCCAACGGCAGGTTAGAGCTCGGCATAGGCGCCGGCGTCCAGAAAGAGGAGCACTTGGCTTACGGCTTTTTCTTTCCCGAAGCGCGAACCCGCATAGAACGTTTAGAGGAAACCGTGGCAATCATAAAACAGCTATGGACTGAAGAAAAAGCGAGTTTCAAAGGGAAACACTACGAGATTAAAGAGGCTGTTTGCGAGCCTAAACCCGTGCAGAAGCCCCACCCGCCCATAACAATAGGCGGAAGCGGAGAAAAACTAACCTTAAAAGTGACCGCGCGATACGCTGACCGCTGCGACTTCGGCTACTTGCCGACCATAGCGCTTTACAAGCACAAAATACAAGTTTTAGCGACGCATTGCCATGCGATAGGCAGAGACCCAAATGAGATAGGGCTGTCATGCTGGCCGGGCGGTCAAGTGCTGGTAGCCAATAACGAAGAAGCGCTAAGCCAAGCAGTTTTGGCGCACAAACCCAAAAATATCAGCCAGAAAGACTTCGAAAACCTTAACCTCATAGGAACTCCAGATGTCTGCTTGAAAAAGCTACAGCCATACCTCGATTCAGGTTTTAGCCATTTTATGCTATTTTTCGGTGATCTTCCGTGTTTAGATGGCTTAAGGTTGTTCGCTGAGTCGGTTATGAAAAAACTACGATAACGTAGTCGCTAACTTGCTGCTTGGTTACTGCTAGCGCGTTTTCCGCATCGCTTCTTTGCGACAAGCAAAAACGGGTTGCCCAAATGTTGGGACAGTGAGCTGATACTGTGCCCCTTTTGTCCGTCATCAAACATATGATATAGGAGAAAGATTTGCGCCTTTTGAACACGGTGGCCGCTGACTTATTCCTTAAGGAGACGCTCTGTTGAAAACGGATTTTCCAAATTTAAAAAAAGGAAAAGGTTGCGTGCAATTGTCCTCTAAGTCATTATAGCCCGTAGGTCTTCTTCCACTGTTTTTATGGGCATGATGTTGAATTTTTCTACGAGCACTCTGAGTATGTTTGGTGTTATGAAGGCTGGTAGGCTTGGTCCTAAACGTATGTTTCTTATGCCCAAGTAAAGTAGCGACAGCAGTATGGCCACGGCCTTTTGTTCATACCATGAAAGCACCAGCGAAAGCGGTAAATCGTTAACTGATACGTTGAAGGCTTTAGCTATTGCCTGCGCGATCTTGATCGCAGAATAGGCGTCGTTGCATTGGCCTATGTCCAGTAGACGCGGAATCTCGTCGATTGTGCCTAGGTCTTTGTCGAAGAACCTGAATTTTCCGCATGCAAGCGTTAACACGACCGTATCTTTTGGCGCTTTCTCTACGAACTCGGTGTAGTAGCTTCTTCCCGGTTTCGCGCCGTCGCATCCACCGACAAGCAGAAATCTTTTGATGCGGCCACCCTTTACTGCCTCGATTATCTTTCCTGCCACGCTTAGCACCGCGTTTCTGCCGAAACCAACGGTTACATATTTGCCTTCTCTGTCAGCTGGAAAACCAGGAAGCTCTAACGCGCGTTTTATCACTGGCGCGAAGTCTCTGCCTTCTATATGCGGCGTTCCTGGCCAGCCAACTGGGCCTGACGTGAAAATGTTGTTTTTATAGCCTTCCATGGGTCTCTGGAGACAATTTGTGGTCATAACTATGGCTCCGGGGAATTCTGCGAATTCGCGCTGCTGATTTTGCCATGCCGTGCCGTAGTGCCCGTAAAAGTGCGGGTAAGCCTTCAACTTGGGATACCCGTGCGCCGGGAGCATTTCGCCGTGTGTATAAACGTAGATGCCTTTTCCGGCGCTTTGCTTCAAAATCTCCTCTAGATCTTTAAGGTCATGCCCGGACACAAGGATGGCTTTGCCCTTTTTCACGCCAAGCGGCACCCTTGTTGGCACAGGATGCCCGTAAGTCTCAGTGTTGCCCGCGTCAAGTAGCTCCATTGCTCGAATGTTTATTTCGCCGCATTTCAAGGCTAAGCCTAAAAAGTCGTTGACGCCCAGCGACTTGTCAAGTGGCGCAGATAGGCCATTGTGTATAAAATCAAAAACTTTCTCGTCTTTTTTGCCAAGGATGTATGCGTGATAGGTGTAAGCTGCTACCCCCTTTATGCCATAAGTGAGCAGCCACTGAAGCGCATGTAAATCCTCATCAACGATGTGGCCAGATTTTATTCCAAATAGTTTCCCTTGCGCTATTAGGCCTTCTCTGGTTTTCTCTAACGCCAAATTAACAGGGCCATCGCCTACATCAACGTTGCCTCCTGTAAGTTGTATTTGCTTTTTCAACTCCTCGCGTAGATTCACTGTTTTCTTGATGTACTCGATTATTCTGTCTGGGTCGAAGTTCACGTTTGTCAAAGTGGCGAAGAGCGCTTCGCATGTGAAAACGCTAATTTCTTCGGTTCTGATACCCGCTCTTTTTGCTTCTATAACTAGTTTTGAAAGCCCTCTGAGTAGGTAAACTAGCAAATCTTGGAGTGCAGCGACCTCTGGGGTTTTTCCGCAAACACCAATGATTGTGCAGCCTTGACCTTTAGCGGTTTGTTCACATTGGTAACAGAACATTTGTTCTTGATTCATTTTCTTTATTCCTCCTATGAGTATAATGGTCGCTGAGTCAAATAATATTTATCCCTAAAATGTTAGGGATGTATATCATTTGACTATTTCCTTTTCAAAATACTGCTTCAACAGCCGTTTTGTTCCTCTGCGGATTATCTCCGAGAGTGTTGCAGGCCTCACGCCCAGTTTAGCAGCGAGTTCACTTAAACCAATTTTACGTGGATAATCAAAAAATCCACTTTGCAGCGCCAACCAAAATATTTTCTCCTGTTTCTTGGTTAAAACACCGTTTTTGGCTTCAAAACTTCCTCTTCTAAGCACATTAACTTTATAGCCGGCCTCTTCTAAGTCGGAAATGATGCTCGTGTAGTCTTCAAACGAGGGTACGATAAAGCTATACATTACCATTTGTTCCTCTATACTTTTGCCTGAAAGTAAGAAAGCACCGTGCGCTAGTATAGTGCTGCATACATCGCAACCTTCACTTTCAAACCACAGCGAAGATTTGCATTCCGTTTTATCTCCAGCCAAAGTTGATTTCGAATTTTCCACTATTTTCTTAGCATCTTTCGCGTCAAGCTCCACCAAATGCTTAACTGTGCCTCTACTTGAGACCCTAATGTCTGCTACTTTAAGCTGACTAACTCCCAAAGAAGATAATTTTTCAAGGATTCTGCATTTCTTATTTTCAATCGCAATAACAACATGATGAGGCTTAAGCCAAGTATCTGTCTTCGCCTCTCACACGCTCCATAATTATTCTTTACTTTGAATTTGAATGATTACGTTTATGTTGGTGGCGCCGGTCTTCGTCCTAAAATAACGTCCACGTTAACTGTTGCCCCGCCTCGCACAACAGTTATCGTTAAAAGCTGTCCAGGTAACGTGTTTTCCGCGAGATAGCTTGCCAAGTCATCATTGTTTCTTATCCTAGTCCGGTTTAGGGCAATTATTATATCATTAACTTTCAACTTTCCATCTGATGGACCGCCAGAGACAACTGAGGCAATACGCCAGCCATAAGTAACATTTACACCCATTTGCCTAGCCATGCTATAGCTCATATCCTGCCCTGTAACGCCCAAGTACGAGTGATCACGGTATGTTCCCGTTGTTATCAATGAGGCTATTTCTCTGAGAATGGTGTTTGAAGGAACAGCGAAACCTAAACCTTGCGAATCAGATAGAATGGCTGTTGTTACACCTACCACTTTGCCAGCAGCATTCAGCAGCGGCCCTCCGGAGTTCCCAGGATTTATTGGTGCACTTGTCTGTATAATGTTCGCGATAGCGAAGCCGCCTGCGTATTCTTCTTCCGTGATGGTTCTGCCAAGGGCGCTAACTACGCCCGTAGTTAATGAACCGACCAAGCCGTAGGGGTTTCCTATAGCTATAACAGGGTCGCCCACGCGCAGCGTAGATGAGCTGACGATTTCAACGGGTTTAAACTCGCGATCTGGGGCGTCAACGGAGAGAACAGCCAAGTCCGCATATGGATCGCTCCCTAGGACTCTAGCTGGATAAGCGTTTCCGTTTGAAAAGGTAACGCTTAGGCTTGTTGTTCCGTGCACTACATGGTAGTTAGTTATTACTACGTTTCTGCCAGAATAAGCGTACACGAATCCTGAGCCTTGTGCTTCACCCGTGCTTGTGCTTCCTTGAATTAAAACTACTGAGTCACGGACGCTCTCGTAAATATTTGCTAGTTCGGTTTCGTTCTGGTAGATTGTAATGTTTTGATAAGTGATGTTCTGTGTGCTTGTAAGTTCCGCGACCCGGTTTTGAAGCGATGCCACTTCCTCGCTTAGCCTAGCCATCTCTTGGTATGTTATGTAAAAGCTTGCCAGGGCACCTATGAGCAAGCCAGCTGCAAACAAAAGCGCAAGCAGGCTGAGTGATATTTTACCATAACCGTTTGAAGCGTACATTTAGCATTACCTCTAAATGAAGCATTAACTGGCTTTTGAAAATAAAGGTTTACCTTCTGTCAATGATGTCCAGAGCGTCTGGGCCAGTACCTATCAGAACAACCGGTACACCGGTTGTTTTTTCAATTTCTTTGATAAATTGTTTTGCTTCTAAAGGTAAAGCATTAAATTCCCTGACGCCCTGGCATTTTGGAAAGAGACTGTCAAGCTTTGTAACCGCCGCTTGCGTCGCACCGTTTATTTTTGCTACTTTCCTGGCTAATTCGAAATCAAAAGGTGCCGAGCGTCTGTCGCGGCCTGTTCCAGCAGCAGTTTCAAACCAGCCTCTTTTTATAGCTTCTTCCTTGCTTATCTCGCCGGGCAAGGGTCCAGCGCCCACTCGGGTTATGAATGACTTATACACTATGAGGACGTCGTCTACTCTTGTTGGGCCTACACCAGCCTCAGAGCATATAGCCGCAGCGCTTGTGTCTCTTCCAGTCACATATGGGTATGTGCCATAAAAAAGTGAAAGCATAAACCCTTGAGTTCCTTCGAGCAAAACGTTTTTTCCAGCATCGATGCCTTCATTGACTTCTGTAGATACATCTGCGAGATAAGGCTGTAGCTCAGGTATATCACGTGCTAGCTTCGCGGTTCTTCGGACTCGTTCTTCTAACGCTGGGCCAACACCCCAACCGGTAGTGCCTATTCCTTTCAAGTGAGCGCTAGTTTTATCTTGTATGGCATGTTTCTCCTCGATTATTGAAGCTTGGTAATCCACGCCTATGCGATTATGCACTTTTGTCAGCTCTACTTCTTCGAGAAACTTGCCGACGTGAACGTTGGCTCCTGCACCGATGAGCAATCGGCACTTTTGGTTCAGGAAGCCAGCAGGAACCATGTGTAACGCGTAGCGTTTTCCCTTCATCCAAACTGTATGCGCCGCGTTAACGGAGCCTGTTCTAACACAGCAGTCCACCTTATCTTTCAGCGCGAGATAGGAGATTATTTTTCCTTTGCCCTCATCGCCCCAGAAGGCGCCTACGATAACCGTGCAAGGCATTTGGTTCCCCGTTGAATGGTCTCCGCAGAATTATTTAAGATTGTTGGAACAACATGCAAACGTTTTTAGCTGAGAAATGTCTTCCTTGGTCTTTCCCTTAATTGTAGCGAAAATTTTTGTTAAACAACTGTAACAAAGAGAAATCATTCCAGCTTCAAAATAAATGAAAACCTGCAGCTTTCAGCAGTGGGGCTATTTAAAAAAGGCTACATTCAGCATCTATTTCTTTTGTTAGCCAAGGTAAGTTTTTAGGTGAAGTGTATTTTAATGGCATGTGTAGAGCACGAGATGCATGGGTCATAGGCTCTTACCAGCATTTCTAGGGTCAGCTCTATCTCTTTTGGTGTCTTGTCGATAATCTTGGGTAGCAAAGCTTTCATGTCTAACTCGATGTTGGCATGGTTCTGGTTCGTTGGAATAACACAGTTCGCTTTTATGCAAACGCCTTTCTCATTATATTTATAATCATGGAAGAGTATGCCTCTTGGAACCTCAACAGCGCCGACTCCGCGACCTGCCTTAACCTTCACTTCTGGCTTATAGTATTCTGGTTGACTCCGTAAACCCGCAGTTTCCAGCTCATTAATCAGCTTAATTGAATCTTCTACGCTGTGAACGACTTCTACAAGCTGTGCAATATTGTTCATGAATGGATTATGACATATGGGCTTTAATTTGAACATTTCAGCTGTTTTCTTAGCTAATGGCGAAAGCAAATCATAGTTAATATTGAATCTAGCAAGCGCACCTACCATATACGATTCACGTGCATGCTTTGCCCACTTCGCAGTTGAATGCGGAACAATGTACTCGTTAGTAAATAAGAGGTACTCGTTTACTGGCGCTGTGCCCGTATCAGTAGAAGCAATTTGCCCATCATAAAGCGCGTATTCTTTTGGGTTGGTTAGCGCGATGAATTCTGTTTCTCTAATAAAATCAGGGAACTTGTGTATTCTGCTCCTGAATAACTCTGCGACCGCCTGTAAATCATCAATAGCTGCCTTAAGCCTATCTCTTAGCGCCGTTAGCTCCTTCATGGTGGGAATTTTGGAGAAACCGCCTGGAAGCAGCCTCTGCGGATGCGTTGTCCTGCCGCAAATCATGTTTGACATTTCATTTGCCAGTCGATGTAAACGTAAAACAGTTTTCACTTCCTTCGGATGTGATGATGCAAGCGGGATAATTGAGCCAACGTCCATTAGGTCCGGAAGAACTAAGAAGCCTAAGTGCAGAAGATGGCTTTGCATGTTTTCGGCGTGCAATGCGAGCTTTCTCAATTTAAGATCTTGTTCGCCTATAGTTATGCCCATTGCCGCTTCTGTTGCCTTTAAAGAGGCAAGAGTATGCCCAATTGAACAAATACCGCATGTACGTGAAGTTATATGGTGCAGCTCATTCCATTGGCGGCCAATTACCATAGCTTCAAAGAATCTTGGTGCCTCAGAGATTGCCCATTCACAGCGCTCTATAGTTCCATTTTTCACGCTCACGTAAATGTTACCATGGCCTTCGACTCTTGTTACATGGTGCACTTCAACATCAAAGCTTGGTTTATCTTTCATCTTTTCCTCTCCTGCCAACCGAAATATAATTTAAACTTGTCAATTGCCTCGTCAACCGTTAGGCCATACTTGATTAGAACTTCTTTCTGAGAATTTTCATTCGGGTTGTCAACAAGTCCCCGGCATCCCCAGCATATTGTTCCCTCATTCACGCAACAGGAGTTGCAGCCTGCTCTAGTTACTGGGCCCACACAGAATTGTCCTCTTTCAAATGCACATACATTCTCGTTTTTCTTGCATTCAACGCAAACTGGATAGTTTGGTATGTCTGGTTTTTTGCCTAGCAAAAGTGATTTTATCACACTTAGAAATTCTTCCCTGTCTATTGGGCATCCATGTACGTACGCGTCAACGGGGATTATGGCATCTATCGGTCTAGCCGCATAAGTATCAAACAGGTAGGCTTTATCGCCGTAAACTGTTTTCCTAACTTCGTCTAAGTCCTGATAGTTTTTCAGCGAGTTGATGCCGCCTATTGTTGCACATGAGCCTATAGCAACCACGATTTTTGCGTTCTTTCTTATCTGCTTTAGTCTGTCTTCGTCTTGAAGCCGCGTGCACGAGCCTTCGACGAAAGCTATATCGTAGTTGTCGCTATGTTCCTTCATTACTTCCCTGAAACTTACTACTTCAACCTGCCCCAGAAGAGTAAGCAATTCCTCCTCCAAGTTGGCGATTTGCAACTGGTCTCCTTCGCAACCTGCAAAATCAAAGAAAGCAACTTTAGGTTTCATCATAACGCCTCCGGTACTCCTTTAATTTTCGAATAATTGAAGACCGGGCCATCTTTACACACGTAAATCTGATTGATCTGGCAGTGGCCACATTTGCCAACACCGCATTTCATTCTACGCTCAAGCGAAAGAATTATGTGGTTATCCGGCATTTTTCTGCTTTTTAAATCTGTAATAACAAACTTGTACATTATTGGTGGACCGCATACTATTGCGTAAGTAGTTTCTGGGTTAAAATTAACTTGGGGAATCAGAGTGGTAATCACGCCTATGTTGCCTTCCCAAAGTTCATTTTCTGGGCACCAGTCCACAGTTGGTTTGAATTCTACGTCGTCCCTTTTAGTAAGCGCCAGAAGCTCCTCGCCGAATAGCATTTCTCGTGGTTCTTTGCAACCATAGAGCAATATAACACGGCCATAATCTTTCCTATTATCCAAAACATAGTTAAACAATGACCGCAAAGGCGCAATTCCAAGTCCTCCAGCTATGAAAAGCAAGTCCTTCCCCTTCAATTGCTCTGCGTCAAATCCGTTTCCAAACGGGCCTCTGATTCCCACCTTATCCCCTACGTTAAGTGCGTGTAACCTGGTTGTTACACTTCCTACTTTGCGCACACATAATTCAAACGTGCCCTTTTTAGTTGGCGATGACGATATAGAAATTGGTGCTTCGCCAACTCCAAAAACCGAGAGTTCAACAAATTGGCCAGGTTTATGATTTAAATCGGTTCCATCATCCAGTTTAATTTCAAATAGTGTTTCTTTAGCTGTCATCACCACTTTTCTAACAATAGTTGCTAGTTTTGGTACGTAGTCTATATTGCCTTCAGTCTGGATTTCCACCTCAGGAACAGCGGCAGGCGCCACTTGCTCGCCCCTGTTGCGAAGTTCATGATACATAGCATTGAATAATTTAACAGGATTTGCTATGTCCGGTAGGCAATTTGAGGAGCATCTGCCGCAGCCAACACATGAAATGAAGCCAAATCTGTCAAAAAGATATTTCCCTTTCTTAAAGTACCTGTGCCTATATCTTGTAGGTCTTGTGGGGCGGAAGTTTTCTCCGGAGGCTATTTTTGCAAAATCTTCCAGTAGGCATCCGTCCCATGTTCTTATTCTTTCGCCGTATTCCAGCGACAAGTCTGCTTGATCTTTAACGTCAAAGCAGTAGCATGTGGGGCAGACTAGTACACAAGAACCGCATGCTAAACATTTCTCGGCGTGTTTTTCCCAAAACCCGCTCTTTTCATAGCTTTTGCTTAATAATTCAGGTATTATTTCTGGCGAAAAATCAAACTTTTGTTGCGCCATGTCCATTACTTCACGCTTTTTTTGACCAACCAGCTGAACGTCTCGTGCAAGTGCCTGCTTTACATTCTTGGCATATTTCTCTAGCAACTGCTCTCCTTTCTGTGAGCCAATGTTTATTGCGTATCTGTTTCCGAGATCCGTTAACATTAATTCGTAACCATAATCGATTACAGCGCATCCCATGGCCGGTGCAAAGCACCATTTTGACATTTTTTGTATGTTGATGCCTATAATTATGGATGCCTGTCTTTTCTCGAAGTAATATGGGTCTGATTTTGTTTCTCTGAAGATCTCGTCCATATGTAGAAGTGCCACTATATCGTAGGGGTGAACTCCAATTATTACCATTGGTTTGGCTTCTATAGGGCTTTTAGCTGCAAAACCCTTGGCTAAATCATAAGTTACTAGTGTTTCGCGTTGAGGGAAAAAATACTTTTTCGGCGGAAGAATTGTTACATCATAATCCAACCGCAATTCGGTTACGGATTCTAGCGAGCCAAAAGCGAATTTATCTCCTTTCGATTTAACGCCTATGACATTCAAGGATTTGTCTTTTATTAGGGCTTCAACAAAATCAGCAAAATCTTCTTTAGAGATTATGCGCATTTCTATTCTCCTTTGATGCCCGATATGGGCAAATTTATTGTAAATAATGCTTAGTTGTAAAATTTAATCCTTTCTAATAATCTGCCTTTTGGAATTAAATAAGCAAACATAGCAACTCTTCATTCTTAGAAAAGCTTTTGGGCAAAACCTGAACTGCTGAATTTAGCGGTTATCTGCCAACTTTAATTTTTCAAGAAGATTTCGTATTTTTTGTTGCTCATAGTTTATATATCACCTTTTTTCCACTAAAGCACGAGACATTGGGTGTGTTTAGAAAATGCTCAACCCTCACAGACTTGGAGGCTTGATTTTTGTCAAAAGAGGATAATCGCCGAATGCTGCTGGAAAAAGCGTTGAAAGAGTATGACTATCACCCGAGTGCTCTGCTGGAGGTACTACACAAGGCTCAGAGTATATACGGCTATTTAAGCAAGGACTTGCTGATGGACATCGCTCAATCACTTCATCTTCCACCGAGCACAGTGTTTGGCGTGGCCACTTTCTACAGCTTCTTCAACTTAACAAAGCCTGGCGAGCATATAGTTACCGGATGCCTTGGCACAGCTTGCTATGTAAAAGGCAGTGAACAAATTATGCAAGCCATTGAACGCGAATTTAATGTTAAAAGGGGCGGCACAACTCCTGATGGAAAACTTTCGCTGTTTGTAACACGCTGCATCGGTGCTTGTGCAATATCCCCGGCTATAATAATAGACGATGAAGTCGTCGGTAAAGCAACAAAGGAGGTTGTAATTGAAAGAATCAAACAGCTTATTGGAGGTCCCAAACAATGAAAATTGCGGATCTGCAAAAAATCGCTGAACAAGAAGTTGATTTCCAAAGAGCCTACAAATACCGAATAAATGTCTGCTGTTCAAGCGGTTGCATGCCACTAGGTGCTTTGAAAGTTTTAGAGGCATTCGAAAAGGCAGTAAAGGAATTAGGCGTCGAAAAAGAATGCAAGGTTGCCCGAACCGGCTGTCCAGGAACCTGTGCCGTAGGCCCTGTTGTTGTGATTGAGCCTGGCGACTATCTTTATCAGAATGTTACTCCAGAGAAAGCACGAGAAATAGTTCGCGACCACATTGTTTTAGGTTTACCTGCAAAAGACATGCTCTACAGCAACGAGCAGTTCTTCAAGAAGCAGAAACGCTTAGTTCTTAGAAATGCTGGTAAAATAGATCCTTACCGAATTCAAGATTACATTGCAATGGGCGGATACTCTGCTCTTGCCAAATGTCTGGCAACAATGACGCCGCAAGGCGTTATCTACGAAGTAATGACCAGCGGCCTTAGAGGTCGCGGCGGTGCCGGTTTCCCCACTGGCCAAAAATGGAGTCTGGTCGCACGAGCGCATGGCTCGCCCAAGTATGTTGTAGCTAACTTAGACGAGGGAGACCCAGGTGTATTTGCAAACCGCACATTAGCCGAAGCTGATCCGCATGCTATCCTCGAGGGTATGGCAATAGCAGCGTTTGCAGTGGGCGCGGAGAAAGGCTACATTTACATAAGAGCGGAATACCCACTAGCAATTCAAACGCTGCAAAGAGCTATCACCCAAGCCCGTTCAATGTCCCTTTTAGGTAACAATATACTCGAGACCTCCTTTAAATTTGACGTTGAACTTAGGTTAGGTGCCGGAGCTTTTGTGGCAGGCGAAGAAACAGCAATACTTGCTTCAGTAGAAGGCAGACGTGCAATGCCTCGCCCACGTCCGCCTTACCCTGCCAACTCGGGTCTATGGGGAAAGCCAACTCTGATACAGAATGTAGAAACCCTAGCTAATATTCCTGTAATAATTATGAATGGCGGTTTATGGTTCTCTAAAATTGGCACGCCAAAATGCACGGGCACTAAATGTTTCTCCTTAACAGGCAAAGTCAATAACCCTGGCCTAATAGAAGTGCCTATGGGCATCACGCTTCGAGAAGTAGTCTTCGACATAGGCGGCGGAGTCCTCAAA
>JAOAIV010000002.1 GCA_026414525.1 Candidatus Bathyarchaeota archaeon
CAACATTACTCTGCCAAATCAGGACATAATTAAAGTCCGCAGATCAGACAGCTCAGGCACGACTAACTGGTTCACTAAATACTTGAGCGCCGTAAGTCCAGATTGGAATAGTCAAGTAGGCAGCGGCACTTCAGTTCAATGGCCAGGAGTAACAATTGGTGCAAGTGGAAACGCTAATGTCGCCGCTACAGTAAACCAAACGCAATATGCCATAGGCTACATTGAATTAGCCTATGCTCTGCAGAACAACATGCCCGTAGCTGCAATCCAAAATCCCGCTGGAAACTTTGTGTTGCCCTCACTCGCCTCGACAACAGCGGCCGCTGAGGCACTTCCAACAAGCGGACTGCCCGCAGGAAGCGGAGATTGGACAGGAGTAAGCCTTCTCAACACGCCCGGCAGCCAAGCTTACCCAATAGTTACGCCAACATACTTGCTTGTGTATAAAGAACTCAACGTTATCCCGGGCATGACTTTAGACAAAGCAAGACAACTCGTGGACTTCCTCTGGTACGTTATACATGACGGCCAGCAGCTTGCGCCAAGCTTGCAGTATGCTCCACTGCCTTCAAACCTTGTTCAGCTAAACGAAGCGACGATAAGATCAATAACATTCAATGGGCAACCATTAATATCTTGAGGGGACGGGTAAGTAAATGCCCAAATAACCAAACTTTTTTTGTTGTTAATTATTATATTTTAGATTACATAAAGGGGCATGATATGGTGCGAAAGAGCATAACCGGCGATACCGCATTCAAAATTGCTGCTGGAGCGTTAGCGGCTTCAGCCTTGATCATTTTATTTGCCACACTCTTTGTTTTATCAACAGGATCCACAATGGTTCTACAGCGATTTGGCTTAGGCTTTTTAACAGGAATAAACTGGAACCCTGTTGAAGGCCGCGAATCTTTCGGCGTCCTTCCATATATCCTTGGAACACTTATCACTTCTAGCATTGCGCTCTTGATAGGCGTACCACTAAGCTTGGGAATAGCCATTTTCCTAGTTGAAATGTCGCCGAAAGCTATCCGTGTGCCCGTGTCCTACCTAATTGAGCTGCTGGCCGCCGTGCCCAGCGTCATATTTGGCCTCTGGGGGCTGTTTGTCCTCCGTTTCTGGGTTCTAAATTACATTGAAACCCCATTAAATACCAATCTCGGTTGGATTCCAGTTTTCAGTGGAACACCTTTCGGGCTGGACCTATTAACTGCAAGCATAATCTTGGCTATAATGATTATCCCCACAGTTGCGTCCGTTTCTAGGGAAGTAATTAGCGCAGTTCCCAATTCCATAAGGGAAGCAGCTTATGGCGTAGGCGCAACCAGGTGGGAAGTTATTCGCCATTGGGTTCTAAGCTATGGGCGCTCAGGAATAGTTGGTGCAGTAATTCTTGGTTTAGGACGCGCGATAGGCGAAACAATGGCTGTTACCATGGTCATAGGCAACGCCATCGGCCCAAATGCTATGCCCGCTTCGCTATTTCAGCCTGGGCAGACTCTGCCATCGCTTATAGCTAACGGCTTTTTGGAGGCGCCTACACCTCTGGAGAAATCTGCTTACATGGGTGCAGGTTTGGTTTTGCTGCTAATAAGCCTACTCATCAACATAATCGCTCGGGTAATGGTTACCCGTGTCTTAAAAATTAAAGGAGGCGCCGTAGAATAAATGTTCAGCAGCTATCGCTTCAGGAAACTCAAAGATAAGACTATTTATGTTCTTTGTTTTCTTTGCGTTATTATTGCAGTTATCCCGTTGGCAAGCATAATTTTTGAAGTGATTGCACGCGGCGCACCACAATTAAACCTCCATTTTCTGACTGCTAATGGCCTAGAGGGCGGCATAGGTCCAGCGATGCAGGGAACACTAATTCTGATCGGGTTAACCAGCCTAATCGGTGTTCCCATAGGCATAATGTCCGGGATCTACTTAGCTGAATTTGGCGACAACAAATACGCTTCAGCAATACGAACAATCAATGATATACTAACAGAGTTCCCGTCCATAGTGGTAGGTATAACCGCCTTCAGCATTGTTGTAGTGGGTGTAATAGGAAGCTTCTCTCCGATTGCAGGGGCCGTGGCACTTTCCTTCATTATGATTCCAATAGTGGCGCGAACAACTGAAGAATCACTGAAGCTTGTGCCTACATCAGTCCGCGAGGCCGCATTAGCATTAGGTTTGCACAAGTGGAAAACCACTCTCCGTGTGGTGCTTCCAGCCGCTGGACAGGGATTAATAACAGGTGCTCTTCTTGCAATAGCCCGAATAGCTGGTGAAACTGCGCCGATTTTACTGACGATTTTAGGAAATACGTACTTTTTTCAAGGCTTCAATCAACCAATGGATGCGCTTCCTTTAAGAGTATTCTTGAATTCACGGCAGCCTTCTCCAACAGTTCAAGCGCAAGCATGGGGCGCTGCTCTAGTGTTAATTTTAATAGTTTTGGTACTTAACATATGTGTTAGAATAGTAAGTCGCCGGCGGTTAAGGAGATGAACTAGATATGACCGCAAGTGAAAAAATCAGAACTGAAAAACTGAATGCATGGTTTGGACAAAAGCAGGCTTTAAAGAACATTAATATCTCATTTAAAGCCAATGTTGTGACTGCTATTATAGGACCTTCAGGATGTGGTAAGTCCACGCTGATTCGTACATTAAATCGCATGCATGAGCTAGTGCCTGAAGCGAAAATTTCTGGAAAAGTGTTTTTGGACAGAAAAAATATTTACGATGATGACGTTGATCCTGTTCTGATTCGCAGAAGAGTTGGCATGGTTTTTCAGAAGCCGAATCCGTTCCCCACAATGTCAATATATGACAATGTTGCTGCCGGCTTAAAACTTATGGGCGTAAAAAAAGGTCCACAGCTTGACGAAATAGTAAAAAGATGTCTTCAGCAAGCCGGATTATGGGATGAAGTTAAAGATGACTTGAAAAAGCCTGGGACAAGTCTTTCTGGCGGTCAGCAACAGCGGCTATGTATCGCTCGTGCCTTAGCGGTTAATCCCGAAGTTATTTTGATGGATGAACCCTGTTCTGCTTTGGATCCAATTGCAACTGCCAAGATTGAAAGTTTAATTCGAGATTTGGCCAAAGACTACACCGTAGTAATTGTCACGCATAACATGCAACAAGCCTCTCGGGTGTCAGATTATACTGCTTTCCTCTACCTCGGCGAGCTTGTTGAGTATGGATTAACCAAAGATATTTTTGAAAATCCAAAGAATGAGCTTACTGAAAAATATATCACAGGAGAGTTTGGATAAGCATGAGTAGATTAATCGATAAAGGCTTAGAAGAGCAATCCGCGATGCTTTGCAAGATGGCTGAACTAACCTATGAAACAGTAAACTTGGCAATTCAAAGCTACCTAAGCGGGGAAAATGTGCATCGGCAAGTGCAGGAAATGTCTGATCTTCTTATGTCAATGGCTGAAGAAATTGAAGATAAAACCTTCGAGCTTATCTCCAGATTTCAGCCTGTAGCCTCTGACCTGCGTATAATAAAATCTAACATGAAAATCGCCTATGATTTCAGTCGCTACAGCAGGTATGCACTTGATATTTCATATGTAACCGATAAGCTATGCGCGGTAGGGGCATGCGAAGCATGGATGGTCCCTTTAATTAAAGCTGTAAGCGAGAAAGTTCTGGAGATGGTAAGGATAAGCATCGACGCGCTTAAGACGTACGACGGAGCCTTAGCTAAAACTGTTTCTGCACTTGAACAAGACGTTGACAAAATGTATTTTGATTACCTCAACCGACTGATTGAAAAAACACATGTGCCAATCAAGTGTGTCATTTCTAGCGTTCTAGTAATGCGCTATTTAGAACGCATAGCTGACCATGCAACCTATGTTTGCGAGGCAATCGTGTATATAGCCACTGGCGAAAAAATATTACTAAGGTAGCAATTCACTTTTCTTTACCGCGTCTATGGTTCTTCTCAATAAGAGATGTGCTGCTTCTTGGCTTGGCCAACTTCCAAGACCGCAGTCTGGGCCAGTGAAGGTCATTCGGTCTCCAAATTTCGCCTTAGCTTTCTCGTAGCGCTTTTTTATAGTTTTTTCATCCTCAACTAGCTGTTCCATTGTTGGCTTATCTACGCCTTTATCACGCAGCTCCGCCATAATTGAGTCTATATCCGTTCTCGATACGCCGACGCGTATCTGCTTATCTGCCTCTTCCAGCATACGTTGCGAGACGCTTTCAATGTTCCGCGGTGATGCAGCATACTCAAACGACACCACGTCAATGTTGCTTACCTCCAGCAATTCATGTAATCGCGCTGCAGAGTGAAGATGAATCTGCCGTATTGCGCCTTTAAAATCAAATGCTTTCTCCAACACATCACATATCAAATCTTTTTCAGCATTTATGTTTATAAAGCCAAAGCTCGGTTCATCTATGGACACCACTCGTGTTTCAATATGTTTGGCATTTAGAATGGAGTTCTTAGCGAAGCGGCGGATAGTTTCAGCAAAATTTTCAAGCACATCGGCATAAGGCGTGGTTCCTATCTCTCTCAAGTAAAGCTCCATCGGACCAAAAATTGATACACGAAGCAAAATTTTTTTACTGAATTCTTCACTTAGCGCCTTGGCCTCCGCGCTAATTAGGTTTACCTCAGGCAAAATAGCTTGTCTCTCCTCTACTAAGAATGTGCCCTTCTCCATTGACTTATGAATAAGGTCGCTGATCTGTCTTATTCCATCATACTGCTGTGGATAATTAACAACATCTAATCCTGACATGATTTTTTTCTTGAATGAGTTAAGTGTGACTTCGCAGAAATTTTTCAGTATAAACGGGTCTTTTTTGAAGTCTCCACCGCTGATGATGGCGTCTCGTGCGCGCTGATACGCCTCATTGAAGCTGTCCCTTTTAATGTTTTGCGGAAGCGGAAAACTACCTATGTCGTCAACTAAAGTGCTCATGAAGCTATATTACTTGTGGAATTCTTTTAAATCTATAGCTGCATTTTTTAACTCAAAAATCAGAGAATTACACTATTGAGTAGGTGTAACGTAATGTCTGACTCATGCGTCTTCTGTAAGATAGTGCGTAAAGAAGCGCCGGCAAGCGTAGTCTACGAGGATGAGTTTGTAATAGCATTTATGAGCATACAACCCGTAAATATCGGGCACACGCTTGTCGTTCCGAAGAAACATTACGCAAACCTCTTCGAGATTCCAGAAGAGGAACATGTTTACCTATACAAAATTGTTAAAAAAATAGCCCACGCCGTGCGAGAAGCTATGTCGGCAGCAGGCATCCGAATTGTGCAGAATAATGGCGCCGCGGCGGGTCAAGTAATTTTTCATCTTCATGTGCACGTTATTCCCGTGAATACGCCGGGTTCTTTTATGCGGTATCCAGAATTGCGTGATGCGCAGGCGCTGGCACAAGATGCAGCACGAATAAAAAGGTTTGTTTAAAGCTGCTGTCTTGAAGGCTCTCTGAACTAGTGCTTACTAGCAGGTGATTGATGGTTAGTTTACAGAACGCCTCAAATGCAAAATCTATGTTATGTGTAAGGAACACATATAAAAGGAAGAAATACAAAATGGTAACCTGCGTAAAAGCGGGAAAAATATGAGTGAAGAACCTGACAAAAATGGCGTTACACAACCAAAGAAGCTTTTGATTGATGACGCCACGAATTTCCAGTTCCATGCCGCTTATTCGGTTTATTCAGAGCTATTTGATGGAGCAGCAGATGTTACAGTTAAGGCTGACTTGAATCAGAACATTGAGGCACTTAAAGAGGGACGGATAGACTGCGAGACATTTTATCGAAATATCGCGCATTATCGTAACCTTCCTCCCAATCTGCCAAGTCCTAATAAGATTACATTTGAAACGCAGCGGAAGCGAGACTGGCGAATTAAAACTCAAAGGCAAGAGCGGATTCGAAGACACAAAAAATAGCGCGGGAACGCTGTTCATCTCGATGGCGATTCTGCTTAGTTTAAACTTGTATAAACAATACATACGGAAGCCTTATTTAACATTGGTTCTTTTTTGCTTGTTTTAAAAAAAGGTTGCAGTTTACATGAAAACATTGCATGTGGCGATGACTGGTGTTAGCGCTGCACTTTACGCAGTAGTTGGAATTTTAACAAACATGGGGATAGTAAGCCCCGCCGTGGGCGTAGTCAGATTCTGGCCGGCGGTTATAGTTCCCGCAATCTTCGCGGTGCTTTTTGGTCCATGGGTTGGAGGAGCAAGTGCCGCCATAGGAATCTTCATAAGCGACATGATCCAGCCTGGCCACGGAATCGCCCTCTTAAGCCTCACGGTTGGCGTCCCATCAAATTTTGCAGGCTTCTATCTTATCGGTTTACTTTCAAGGAAAAAAATGAACATGCGCTACATCATTCTTGCATTGGCTGTGGGTAGTGCGGTGCTAACAGGATTGATTGGCTACCTCTTTATGATTGAAGTGTTAACTGTGGACTTGGCAGCTCTGTTTCTTGGTGTTCTCTTCATCAGCGTTGCATTGGTAATAGTCGTCGGATTATGGAAGCCAGAGTGGAAAAATTACGGTTTAGCAGCCGTTGTCGGTCTCCTCGTGGGCAGCGCCATCATAGGCGTCGGCCTCTGGGCGTATAGTCAATTCTTGCCTTTGCCTTTGACTGGTTTTGAACGCAACGCACCAGCGTTCGCAATTTTCCTCTGGCTCGTTTGGACTTTCGCAACTGAAATTCCTTTCCTTGTGACAATTGTTCCGCCGATTGTGAAAGTATGCTACAGAGCTTTCCCATCATTAGCGGCGCCACATGAAAAGTGAGAGGATGCACTATTGCCTAAAGCAAGCGCCTTTAGCCCCGCCGGCATCTCCAGCTTTTTTGAAATCTGCGACAGAACAGCAGACGGAGCGCCCATAGAGTATTTAGAGAAGGTAGGCGCGAGGGGCGGCGGCTTCGGCATCCAGAAGGGCGTTTTCACCGAGGTCACAGTTTCCGAGGCAAAGGCAAACAACATCCGCGTTCTAATTAATGGCGTCAGCGCGCCAGAAGCAGAAACCTCAAAAACTGTCGCTGAGATGCTACTTCGCAGAAGTGGCAGATTTTACTATGTTACCATAAACCACAAGGTTGATGTTCCCATAGGCGCGGGTTTTGGCTCTAGCGCAGCCGGCGCTTTAACCACGGCTATGGCGCTGGCGAAGGCTTTGGAGCTACCGCTTACTTACAATCAAATCGGCAAAATCGCGCATGCCGCTGAAGTGCAGTGCCGAACTGGCTTGGGCACTGTTGGCCCGTTAATGCTTGGCGGCTGCATTCTCACGGTCGAGCCTGGCGCGCCTGGAATCAGCGTAATCGACCGTATTCCTCTAAGCGATGAGTACGTGATTGTTGCCGGCGTTTTAGGTGCCATATCCACAAGGCAGGTTCTTGCGTCGGCTGAGAAGCGGCGTGAAGTTAACCTTTGGGGTAGAAAGACGCTAGAGGAGATTTTAGCTGAACCCTCCGTTGAGAACTTCTTGGCGTGCTGTTTGCGCTTCGCGGAGAAAGCTGGTTTTATGACGCCGCGCGTTAAGCGATTGGTGCAGTTGGCGGAGAAGGCTGGCGCCATCGGCGTTGCGCAGAACATGGTTGGCGAAGCAGTTCACGCGCTTACACATGAGGAAAATGCGGTGGAAATAGCAGAAGCTTTTAAGCAAGTTTTGCCCAACGAGAACATCCTCGTAGCCAAAATCGACTTCCAAGGCGCTAGGCTGGTAAGGCATGAAACGGTTTAGGAAAGTGGCGGTAGGCGGAACCTTCGACGAGTTACATAAAGGGCACAAAGTGCTGCTCATGAAAGCATTCGAAGTCGGCAATCGCGTACTGATAGGCTTATGCACTGATGAGTTTGTGAAGAAAATGGGGAAGCCTCATGTAACCGCTTCGTACGAGGAACGATTAAGGGAACTACAAGTTTTTCTTAAGGCACATGGGCTAATTGACAGAGCAGAAATTATTCCGCTAAACGACCCTTACGGTAACACTTTAACTGACAGGTACATAGAAGCGCTTGTTGTAAGCGAAGAAACAGAAAAGACCGCCATCAAAATTAACCAGAAAAGGAGCGAGGTTGGACTGCCGCCGCTTGAGATAATTACGATACACATGATCCCCGCGGAAAACTTCAAGCCCATTTCTACGACAAGAATTCGCCAAGGCGAAATTGACCGAGAAGGGCGCTTGCTAAAGAAAGCCGCATGAATTGCCCACTTAAAATTGGGGGTTTTAGATAATTTCACCTATTATTTTTGTTGGTTTCTGAATAGTCGCTGTTAGATCGTCAACTTTTTCCCGGTTCAATGTAACAAGCACGACTGTGGCGGGTCCAGCAGACTTGTTTAGGTCTATGTCGCCTGTTTCTGCGAGTTTTAATTGTCGCCCAACGCCGTGCGCAAGCACTCTCGCCGCGTAGCCTATGCCAAAGGTGCCTACGGGGATAACGTCATGAACAAAGCTTTTCTGGGAAAGCTGTATTACACTTTTGAGGTCTGCGATTTCGCCTTTAACTTCTGCGGGTATGACTTCGGCGCCAACTTTGGGCTTACCAACAGCTACTATCACGTCGCCTGGATGAGTCTTACCTAGCCTAAGCTCCTCTTCGTTTGCAAATCCGATCACGGTTACGCCAGCGCCTGTTTGCGCAGTTTCAAAGTTGTCCTCAGTATTCTCCATCAGAACCTGGTTTGGATCAAGCCCGAGGACTCTGGATTCGCCTCTTATGCCTTCAATAATTTCGCGGCCAGTCGGCTCTTTCTCCACGCCAAGTGTGGCTGAAATGAGTAGCGGGTACGCTCCTGTGGCGGCAACATCCATCAGCGCTACCCTCGCGAGAAACTTGCCGAGAACATAGCCTTTAACCTTCACATGATCCAGCTTTTTCGGACCAACACTGCCTGAGGATGTAGAGCCCACCACAATGGCGTGCCCAGTTGGCACCTTCAAAATTGCCACGTCGCCTCTGCGCGTATACTCTATCTGCGCGGGCTTAACTTGGAAGGCTAACGGCCTCAGCATAACCCCAATGTTTTCCACAAGATGTAGATAAATTGTCAGAGCCTGCCTAATTATCTCCGATCTGCTAAGGCCGTGGCTTTTCGCTAGTTTGTCTATGTCCACCGCTATTTTTTCTGACAATCGAACATTCACGATTTCCATACAGAAACCCCCGTGTATTACAAATGTAATACAAATGGAAATGCTTTTATGAGTTTTCCTGTGGCCCTTTCAGAAAAAGAGAGGAGAAAACATGAGCGAAAAAGCAAATGCAAACGAAGCAATAAAGGCCTCGGCAAGCTGGATCATTGCGCGCATAGCCATTTTCTCCGCGCTAACAGTTGTCGGCTCCTTCATAAAAACTCCCAGCCCGATCCCCACAGTTGCCTTCGATTCAAGCCCCGGCTTCTTCGCGGCTCTTTACTTTGGCGTACTAGACGGCGCATTAGTTTGCGGCATCGGCCACATAGCCACATCAGTCATCAGCGGTTTCCCGCTGGGCATCTTACATCTTCCAATAGCACTGGGCATGACTGTAGCAGGCGCCGCCATCGGCTTCGTAAATAAACTAAACAAGAAATGGGGCTTCATTCCTGGCCTAATCGTTGGAGTAGCCATTAACACGGCGCTAGTGGTTTTGGCGGTGCCAGTTATAACATGGGCTGGAGCGATTGCCTTTGCACCTCTGCTACTTTTAGGTGCAGCGCTAAACGCTATCGTCGCTGCTATCGTGTACGTGGCTTTGCGAGGTAGGCTTCGTTGAACCGGTTCCCTGTCCCTGCTGTCAACAAACAGGGATGTCCTCATTTTTCAATTTGACAATGGCACCGTCATGGTTGTTGGCTGCGACTCGTCAGGCGGAGTAGGCCCAAAGCCTCTTGATAAAATCAAAGTAGATGGATTCACTCTTGGGAAATTCATAGCTCGCGTCGCTTTAATGGAAGTTCTAGCCGTTGGCGCGGCGCCTGCATGCATCGTTGACACCCTCTGCGTAGAGCCGGAGCCGCTGGGCGCCGAAATTTTGCGAGGCGTCCGTGCTGAAGCAGAAAAGGTGGGATTAGATCCGCGGCTGGCAGTAACCGGTAGCGCAGAGAAAAATTTTCAGGTTGAGCAAACAGGTATGGGCATAACCGTGATAGGCATATGCCGACGGGACGAGATGAAAATTGGGGTTTCTAGGTCAGGAGATGTTGTCGCTGCTGTTGGTATCCCCTGCGTGGGCTACGAGGTTATTTCCGCAGAGAATATGCAACTTATCGCTAATGCAGAGGATATTTTGAGGCTTCGAGAAACAGCTTTTGTTCACGAGATACTCCCTGTAGGGTCAAGAGGCATAGCCTATGAAGTTAACGTCTTAGCTAAAGATTCCAGACTACGCTTCAAGTTGGCTGATAAAGTCACGGTTGACCTGAAAAAATCCGCTGGCCCGGGAACGGTTGTTCTTGCCAGCCTCGAAGCGTCCAAATTTGAAGAGCTCAAGGCTGTTGTTAACAAACCAGCTAATATTGTTGCGCATTTACTCTAACGTAGACACGGCTTGAGTAGCGTTGGATGCCTAACTTCGTGTGTTAAATTAGTAAATGTTCTAGTAGTATTTTGATGCCAATTGCTATTAGAACGCCGCCGCCTACAATCTGTATTTTGTTTTTAAAAAAATTCCCAAGTTTGCTGCCAAAGCAAAAGCCTCCGAAAGATAATAGGAAGGTAACAATGCCAATTACAATCACGGGAATAACTATTGCCACTTGCAGCAGGGAAAAACTTAGACCAACCGCTAAAGCGTCAATGCTTGTCGCAACTGAAAGAATCAAAAGCGTAGCTGCCGTCAGCTTGCCACCCTTCTTTTCCTCACCGTCAGCTTTTGCGGAGTATATCATTTTTCCTCCAACGAAGGCTAAAAGCCCAAAAGCCAGCCAATGGTCAAAATTGCCGATTACCTCTATCAGGCTTAAGCCTGCCAGCCAACCCAGCATGGGCATAAACGTCTGAAATGCGCCAAAAGAACTAGCCAACGCTAATCCTGTTTTGGCTCTGCGTTCCCTGTATGTCATGCCGTGCGCAATTGACACTGCAAACGCGTCGGTTGCAAGCCCAAGCGCAATTAAGAGTATAGTCGCAGCGTCCACTCTGCATCTGCCCGTTTTATGGCTTATTGGCAGTAAACCGTTAAACCTTAAAGGCTTTCGGTTTCATTCACCGAAGTTTCTTGAAAAAGGTAATATTTCAAGAAAAGCAAAAGACAATTCAGCGGAGAAATCAGTGGAGAAAGAACGTTTGAAGCTGAGTCTATCCAATGGCATTTTCGCGCATTTGCCTTTAGCTGAGAACATTGTCGCTGTCCAAAAGCTTGGCTTCGAAAACTTAGAGTTTAACATGAAAAGCGTGGAAAAAGAGAATGATGATTCAGTTTACGTTGCGGAAAAACTTATCAAAATGCATGGACTGAGATGCTTAACGGTTCACGCCGCCTGCCTGCACGTTAAGGAAGAAAATGAAATCTCTAAGGCTGTTTATTACGGAAAAGTTTCTGCTGATTTCGCGCATCAGCTTTCAGCGCCTGTGCTCGTTGTTCACTCAGATATCAATAGGCGATTACCCAGCGACTTGAGAAAAAAGTTTCTAACAAGAATCTTCAGCGAGCTGAAGTCTTATGCGGAGAAGTTACGCCTTAAGTTGGCGTTGGAGAACCTTTCTTACGCGTCAACAGGTTACGGTAAAAACGTTGATGAACTTGAAGAGGCCATATCCACAATAGGCAATGCCAATTTGGGAGTAACTCTTGATTTTTGCCATGCCGAAGCAACTGGGCAGACCCTGCGTCTGCTTAACAAATATTATGAGCGCTTGTGCAATGTTCACATAAGCAACCGTGCACACACACCCTTCAAGGAGGAAACATCGAACCTAAAGGCATTTCTCAGTAAGCTTAAGGATTACGGGTATGATGGTCCGCTTACCGTTGAGCTTAATAGAAAATGCTCGATGGAAGAAATCCAGCAAACAAAGACTGTGCTTCAAAAGCTGATTTAATAAGTGCAACCGCTTATTTTTAAGCCATGAAACTTACAATCATAATTGCGGGAGAACTTATTCTGCTAATAGCTTCAGTGTTTGTTTTCAGAAGCCTCTGGACATTGCTCGACCAATACTTTGAGCAAACACACCTTTGGCTAATGCTAATAATAGGCTTAATCTTAACGGTGATAGCTTTGCTAATAGTGAATTACGAAGTCAAATGCGAACTAAACAGAAAAGAACAGGCTGCGGAATCAAAAAAATAGCAAGTAAAGCAAAAGCAGATTCCAAATAGACCTAGGCTACGCTGCTTGCAGCACCTTGATATTAGCTACTGCACGTTCAATGTATTTGTTACCAAAATAGGCGCGGGGTGCGGGATTTGAACCCGCGCGGCCTTTTGGGCCACAGACTTAGCAGGCCTGCCCCCTACCAGGCTAGGGCAACCCCGCCACATTTTCTCCATCATGCCATGCTCCTTTTTTAGTTTTG
The DNA here is from genome assembly GCA_026414525.1 of Candidatus Bathyarchaeota archaeon. Lineage (GTDB taxonomy): Archaea > Thermoproteota > Bathyarchaeia > Bathyarchaeales > Bathycorpusculaceae > JAOAIV01. The sequence continues at coordinate 12,520 of JAOAIV010000002.1, forward strand.
CACATTTTTATTTATTGCCTTTCTGTTCACGTTTTTCAAGATGACTTATTTCCAAGTGGTGGCTATTCAATAGATCATGCGCTTGCATATTTGTCGCATATTAGAAATTCATTGCAGAAACCTTTAGAGGGTGGGTCTACAAGCAACCAGCGCCAGTCACTTTCAAGAAAACAAAAATTATTGTTAACAGGAAAACTTTTATGCTTTAAATTAAGCTATAAGCTATGGAGATGTAATCTAATGGATTTTAAAGGAAGTAGAACCGAACGTAATCTGTTGGCGGCTTTCGCCGGCGAATCGCAGGCTAGAACTCGCTACACCTTCTTCGCCAGTGTCGCTAAAAAGGAAGGGTATGAGCAGATTGCTGCTATTTTCCAAGAAACCGCTGACAATGAGAAGGAGCATGCAGAATTGTTCTTCAAACATTTGAAGGGTGGGATTGTTGAGATTCAAGCTGCCTATCCGGCTGGAGTAATTGGTTCCACGGAGGAAAATTTGAAGGCCGCGGCTGAAGGTGAGAAAATGGAGTGGGGAACGCTTTACCCTAATTTCGCCGATGTCGCTGAGCAAGAGGGCTTCAGCGATGTGGCTCTTACTTTCCGCATGGTTGCCAAGGTGGAGGCCTATCACGAACGCAGATACCTGAAATTGCTGGAAAACCTGAAGCAAGGCAAAGTATTCCGTAAAGACATTTCAATAAAATGGAAATGCAGAAACTGCGGATTCGTCTATGAAGGCATTGAAGCACCTGAAAAATGCCCCGTATGCAGTCATCCGAGAGGCTACTTTGAAGTCTGGTGTGAAAACTACTAACCCGCGCGTCCATTTAGTTTAAAGTCTACTTAATGATTCTTTTTTGCTTCAATTTGAAGTTCATAGGGATCTGCGGTAAAGTCCCACAAGAGTGCCTTCAGCAATTACATGCCCCTGCATTGCTTTTTCCACATCCTTTTTTCTTGAGTTAGGCTTCAAATCCAATGTTGTATCCAAAGCGTAAACTTTGAAGAAATATCTGTGTGTTCCATGTGGCGGGCAGGGTCCACCATAAGAGTGCCTTCCAAAATCGTTCATGCCTTCGATGCCGGGCACGGTGTTCTCTGCTATCTGTCTTGTGCTTCCTGGAATGTTCCAGACGATCCAGTGATCCCAAGTGCCCATGGGCGCGTCAGGATCATCAACTATTAGCGCCAGCGTTTTAGTTTCTTTTGGCACGTTCTCAATTGTTAAAGGCGGGTTTACATCTTCGCCATCGCAGGTGTATTTTGCGGGAATAAACTTGCCATTTTCAAAAGCTGGGCTTGTTACGGACAACTTTCTCATAATTCCGGCTTCCTGCTCAATAATAAAGAAACATTGCGCTGCATAAAAATCTGTCTAACTGCAGGAAAGGCGAAAAACCTTATAGAGAAATGACGCGGCCTCGCTAAAAAGGGCTATTAGCGAGAATCGACAAACTAATTTCAAGAGGGGACTTGATAATGTGCGGAATATTTGGATTTGCACTTAAAACTTCAATTCACCCAGCTATAATTTTCCGTATCCTCAAAAAACTTGAAGTCAACCGTTATCCAGAAGAGGAAAAGCCCGTTGGTGGTTATGGTGCTGGTGTGGCTGTTCTGCGTAACGATGGCAGTGTTCTATTAGAGAAAATCGGTAAAATTGATGCTTCCCCAGCAGCGCGTCTTGAAGAAATTATGTTGCCAAAGCTTTCTGAGGTTTCAATCCTGATTGGGCATGTGCGTTATCCTAGTGCCAAATTTATGCAAACTGTAGAGTTCAAGGAGACTACCCAACCTTATGTTGAAAATTTTGGGTCATCATTGACTATAGTTTCGGCGCATAACGGTACTGTAGCCAATTATCAGCAGCTACAAGCGAGGCTGCATGGTCATTCTTTTGAAAGCTCTAAAGTCGAGTTAATTGATTCAGAAGTTATTCCCCACTATTTTTCAGAGCTGCTTAATGAAACAGGAAACGCGGATAATGCCTTGCTTCAGCTTCTCTTTACCTTGCAGGGTTCCAACACCATCAGCATGCTTCATATAGATGATGAAGGCATGTATCTGCATTTGCTCCACAAGGGAAAAACTAGAGGCTTAACAGTGTGGACAAACAATAAAGATGAGATAGTTTTCTGTTCAAGGCCTGAACCTGTAATCGAAGAGTTTGGGCGGTTCTTAGTGCGAGACAAATTCAAAGAGAAAGTTTCTATTAAATGGCGTGAAGAAGCCGTTTTCAAGATGTCTTTTCCCATATCACTCCAATAAAAACAGGCCGCAGCAATAGCTCCGGCAATATTTGCAGGAAAAAACTTAAAATTCCACATGAGTCACTTGACTTCAAAAGAGGTTACGCCGCTATGTTTCCACCCATTTTTCTATTATTAATTTGTCATCGCCTGGCTTGAAGCTTACGCGAACAGGTATCGAGCTTTCGCATTTAAATGGAAACATGCTGTCATCTGCTACGCGTACCGGTAGATAAATTAGATATTTTGAGTCTTTTCTTCTAAACAAGGTTCCTTTCCCCTCATTTCCCACCACCGCCGCCTCCATTAAAATTTTAGTTTTTTATTGAAAAAGTTGCACTATTATTAAAATTTGCGTTTTTTTCTGTAACTGTAATAATGATAGAAGGGGTATTTTTTCACGAAAAATGTTTTTCTCAATATCAATCCTTCTTGAAGGCAGATTCTGGCTAAAGCATATAAGCAAGACAAAGCACATGGGATTTACCGGGAGGAGTTTAGGTGCGTTTAACACCTTTAACATTTGCATCATTTTTGATATTCTCATTTTGCCTTTCATTTCTTGCTAATTCAGCAAACTACAAACTGTTTCCCTCTGCTCAAGCCCTTGAATCGAACGAATTGTCTGTAACACTTTTCTGGTCGAACAACCTACTATATCAAGGTGACGTTGCAACAGTTAGGATATCATTAAAAAGCAGTTCCACTGAGCAACTTTTCATCTATTACATCGGCATACACTTCGACTGGATGGCTGAAGGCGGCTTCTACGGCTATGATTTATCAGACAGCCCAGTGCTCATCCCAGCCGGCGGCAGTAACATTTTTGATCCTATGTCAATTCAAATTCCAATAAACGTGACTGCAGGTGAACATACCTATTTTGTCGGCATAGAAGGAAGGCAAGGCGCAACAACAGCCTTCTCATGGGACTCTCCAAAATACACTGTGAAAATTCATCCCTTCGGCTACGCAATCATGCTCACGCAGCTTGAACGCGAACTAAACGAGTCCATTCACAAAAACTATGAAAGCGCAGAAGCCCGATCACTGGTACAGCAAGCACAAAGCGAATTCGCAAAGGCACAACCATTGGCACTTGAAGGCAATTGGCAAGAAGCTCTGCCGCATTTGTATCTGTCTCTGACCTCTTGACTCAAGCAAGTCAGATAGAGCAGTTGAATGCGGAGCAGAAAGCAGCGCAGCAAACCCTCCTGGTGTATGGAATAATATTAACTGTTGTGACTGTGGCCGTTGTTGCCATGATTCTTGTAGTGATGCGGAAAAAGCGGAAGCGCCTCGCCTCTGAAATTTCTCAACCAAACGAGGCGGCTGAAGAATTTAGCGCAGAGCAGACCTAATGCTTTATCTCCTTTTCAATTGACAGCTAGCCGACTCCCAACAACACGCATTGAACGTGTCTTCCTACACGGCTGCATAATGCTTAAATGTTTTTTTGATTGTGCTTACTATGTTCGCGGGCTGGTAGATCAGTCTGGTATGATCGCCACGTTGGCATCGTGGAGGCCGCGGGTTCAAATCCCGCCCAGTCCACCATCGTACTCTTTTTGCTGTTTTTATCCGTATTTTAAAGGTAAATTGCTTGCTTCGTGCTATTCGCTTCCGCGGGTGGTGCGTCGTTCTTCGAGGAGAGGTAGTCGTATTCGAATGATTGTTTTGTTTCCGTATATGCTGTATTTATGAAGCTTCTTGCCTTCTGGTATTCTGTCCACTAAGCCGCATTTTACGAGTTCATCTAAGTTTCGCCAAAGCCCTTTTTTCGCGCCTCTTTTAAGGCTCATCTTTTCGAATAGCTCGTTTACCGTCATCGGCGCACCATGCTTCTGGTAATGAGCGGCTAATTCCCGCAGGATTTGTCTGTTTCTCTTAGAGCCCAGTGCATCAAGCGTCTTCTCCGTGAGCTCTTCTGGAACGAAAAGGCTTTCATGCGTGCCAAGAGTTATTTCCATCAGGTCGTAATATGGCTTTATGAAGTCCCAGTAGCATTTCAGCACTGCACGTTTTAGTTCACGGGAGGCAGTTCCATCTGCGCTGCTTTTGCTTGCAGCAAATTTTTCTCAGCAGTAATCAAGATCCTTGGATGACTTGGAAAACGGGTAAATAATGTTGCGTACAAGATATTCAAGGAATCGTGTAGACACATTTTCCTGCTCGTAAATTTTTCTGCTGACATCGCTGTAAGAATCTATTATGAAAAGTGTTTGGTCTGGGTTGAGGTCTCTTGAGTGTAGATAACGCATTGGCTTGCCTGAAATCGTAACGGGATCAGGTAAGACTATGGTTGCAGGATACTCAATGCCTTGATCTGCGCAGATCAATTTCTTAAGCACAGAGAGCCCCGCGTTTGACTCGTCGAAAATGTAGTATGACGCACCGAGGTAGCCAAGGGATTCTAGGCCCCAGCTTACATAGGGGTACTTCTTTATTTCAGTGCCCAACTTGTTTCTTTCAAAAAGATATATCCTGAGCAGTTCTTTCTCAAAATCAGTTACATTGTATGTACCATCTTTTAGTTTGATTGTTTTTCTTTCAAGTTTTTCAGGAGTGTTAATCTGTTCCAGTATTGCTTGAAGGCTTTTTTCGAATTCGAGTATTCGCAGGATGCTGTATACGTCTCGCTGAATTTCAATTCTGTCCTCAATTATAACAACTTTCACGTTAGGCTTGAATACGCTTTGAAAGAATTTATGTGCTTCAGCGACACGTTCACTTATGTCTCCGCGGTGGTAGCCGCGTCCTATGTCTCTTAATGCGCCGATGTAAACGACTGGATTAATAGAGTAGCCACTTTGTATTAGATGCTGCACAAGAAAGAGTGGGTAGAAATGCTTAAGCTGAGCTACTTCCAAGTCGGCATGGAATGCAACTACAATTATAGAATTTAATTTCCGCTTTTTCCAATGTTCACCTAATCCATCTATGACTCGAATTTGTTCCATTTCCGGGAATCTTTGCTTGAACCATTCTTCTGTTAATAATGGAAGGGGTATGGCGCCTTGTGTTTCAGTTTTTTTGGACATTTTATTCAGCCTTTTTTTGTTACATTTATTTCAGTAATTATGGGTTAAAGTTACTTAAATTGTGACTAATCCTCGATATCATGTTAATTCGTTTGTTATATATAAGTTTTGGTAATAAAAAATGTTACTAATGTGGTGTTATGCTGTGTTTTTTATGACTGAAAGCATAACTCATACAGCCACAATTATAGTCAGTAAAGGATGTAACAAAATGGCTGCAATAAACAATTATGATGCCCGCGAACTCAAAGAAGGCATAATACAGATACACCGAATGCTAGAGCTACGAAAACTTCACATGAAGAATTTAGAAGCAGGGCAAATTTGCAGTACCTGTAGCAGCATCTGTAGTGAACTAGGCTTGCAAAAACAAACACTGCGCTTCTTAAACCGCCATTAAAAGTAATGCCGCTAAATTCAATATTTCCGTTCTTCTGCACTGGGCTCTGTTATCCGAAAAACTATTAACAACAGAATCGGAACCGTTAGTGCAATTGTCAAATAGAAGGGTAATTGCGGTAGCAGAGTGTATAGGAAGTTCCCAATCATCATACCCGCGCCAGTAAGGATGTAGCCCAAAGTTTACGCCGCCAACTATTTTCCCCCCGATTTTGCGGTTCAACTAAGCATGCGGAAAGTGCCATAGCCGCGGCCATCATGAAAAGCTGCACCAATCCAAGTAGCGCCATTGACGCCATTACTGATAAGAGGTTGCCGTTTACGAAAAGCAGCATAGAAATCACGAGGATGCATGGGCCGATTGCTAACGGAAGCTTCATGCCTACCTTATCAACCATCTTCCCTATTGGGAAAGACGCTATGACCATGATTATCATCATGGGAATGTACGCGAGAAACCATTGGTCCTGCGGGATGCCAAGCACATCACGGGCGTAAATGGCGTTGATAACATTTGTTAAAGCAAACAAAAACATGGTTGACGCTTGAACTATGAAAAGCCAGAAAACCGTGCGCGGCACAATCCTCCACACTTGAAGATTCGCCTTGATCGCTTCCGGGTACTTTGAAATGAAATATCTGAAGCGTATTTTCTCCTCATTCACTACAGTTTCCTTTAGCTTTAACCTGCTATCAGCAGCCATAAGAAAAAGAACCATTACGATGAAATAGACGGCTTGCATACCTGCGACTAAGCCAAGCGAAACAACGATAATTCCGCCAATCACCGTTCCAGGCGTGTTAAAGGTGCCATGTATCATGTTTATAAAAGAAGAGGCTACTCCACGCCGTTCAGGTGGAACAGAATCCTGAACCATGGCGAACAACGCTGGCTGATAAATTAGGCATAGACTTTGTATGACAGTGCCAATCAAAATTAGGTGCCAAGCGGGTGTTAAATTCCAAAAGGGCGCGAGCACAAAAAACAGGTAAGACAAGCCTATGCCAAACGTCATTGTAACGATAAGCCAGCGCCTGCCAAATTTATCTGCGAGAAAACCGCCGGGAACCGCCACAAGTGCCAGAGCAACGAAGTTTGCAAGGCCTATTATGCCTAGTGCCATGGGGAACGTGTTTCCACCTAGCGCGTCAACGTACTGCTGATAATAAGGGACAGGCATCTCTTGACCTATATCCATCAATATCCAACTGATTACAAGAATAAGATAATTTCCTTTCAAAAACGAAAACTCGCGCCGAAAGACTTCGCTAAACCCCATATCAGCATTTCTTAAACCAGAAGATTCGCTTCTCTTACCTTAAACTTTTCCGCATCAGAAACAAGTTTTCTTTTATTAAAATGTAGGCACCTGCAACTTGATAATAAATTCATGTGTATTTAAGTTGTACACATCTACAAAAACTGAATTTACAATACAAAATGCTTTTTTAACTTAAATACAAGGTAATGACTAGTGAAATCTAACTTGAACAAGCAGACAAAACGTGCATTCAAAACAACACTTATCGAACAAGGCTATTCAAAAAAGGTTGCTGACGAGATTTGGAATTGGTACAATTTTTCACTAAAAGAAAATAAATGCTGCTAAATTTGGGGTAAAAACAAATAGGCACTGTAGCTTTCTAAAAACTCGATTTTCCGAACAGCTTAAATTACCTTCTTGCAACTTAATTTGATGTATCAAGTTAAAGAGGAAAAAATTAATGCTCTCTCATTCAGCAATAACCAAACTCAAAACAATACTTATAATCGACCTAATTATAGTAGCTTCAGCGGCTGGAGCTTACTTTTACCTTCAAGCAGAAGGGCTCATAGCATCACCACCAAAACCCGCCGAGTTTGTAGTAACCGGCCTCAGAATTACGCCTTCTGAAGTGGAAATTTTCGAGCCTGTATTGGTCACCGTGAATGTGACTAATATTGGCGACGAAAAAGGTGAATACATCGCGAATCTCACAATCAACGGCGTGATAGAAGAAAACCAGACGGTCACGGTTCTCGGAAAAAACTTCACTATAGCAGAGTTTACCGTACTCAAAGAAACTGAAGGAATATACACTGTTGAAATAGGAGGGTTAACTGGTGTATTAACGGTTAAAACACCGCCTCCAACAGCAAGCAAAATTGGCTTATCCAAACTTACCATTAGCCCCTACGAAGCCTGGCCTAATGAAACAATGAAAGCCACAGTTGTTGCAACAAACACTGGTGATGCACCAGACAGCCTTGCAGTCCGGTTTATGGTTGATGGTTCGCTGCTTGAGCGGCGTCTAATTGAATTAACCGCTAAAGAAACTAGAACCATTGAGTTCACATTCCCAGCACCAGCCGAGGGCAAGCACACTGTTCAAGTAAATTCTTTAACTGGAACGTTCACAGTAGTTCCAACAGGATATCACACGCTCATTGTGGGCAGGTCAGGAGGAGGTTCTAAACCCTTAGAGTTCACCCTTAATGGTGTACCTCAAAAGACCACCTATGTTGAACTTTTGCCGGTAGGTGAATACACAATCACCGTGCCAAAGATTGTTGATGTGGGAACAGGCATTCTGGAATTCTCCTTTTGGAGCGATGGCTCCACGAGCACAACCATAACTTTTAAGCTAAATGAGCGGAAAGTTATAGTTGCCACTTACACCGTAATCAGCGGATACGCTTCTTGTCCCTCATTGTTTTATTGGAACGGGACAGATTACGTCTACGTTACCGAAATTTCAAATGCTGGCTGGCTAGGATACATTGATTATATTGATGAGAAAGGAAACATTGTTTTTGGCGGTGGAAATCCATGGGACACCATCAAGCTGGATGCGAAGCAACTTGCCATAAAAAGAGATAAGGACGGAGAATTTTACGACATAATCCTCCTACAGAAATGGGACGAAATATTCTATTTGGACACTGCCTTCATGCTAGTTGTGGATCATCCAGCTGATGTAGATGTCTACTCAACAATGGTTAATTACGTTAATAAAGCCTTTCCAAGCGAGATTTACACAGTCAGCAAAAATAACCTGCTAACCCCCATCTCTGCCGTAAATGAAAAAGGCGAAAACGTTTTACCTTACATTGCGAAACTCGATGGCATTTTTACTCCTGCTACCAATGGACTTGAGAGCCCATCATGGGATAAAATCCAACTAAACCAGCTAACCCTCAACTTAGGCGACTTATCTGGCGCAAAAGAAATTAAACTTGTACTCAATGGCATGGTAGATTGGGGTTCACCTGAAACTTATGAACCATGGATTGAACAATTCAAAGCCGCGGCTGCAAAGGGTCTTGTGCCTAATGGCACAGAAATTTACCCGCCACCCTACATGGAAGTGATGGATGCAAAAGGGAATTGGGTACGTGTACCCCAAGATAGGCAGATACCCATACCCTCAGATTATGTTCCACGTACCTTTGCAGTTAACCTAACTGGACTTTTCCCCGCTGGTGTCCGTGATTACAAGATTCGAATAACCAACTTCTTCAATGTAACGTTTGATTACATAGGAATAGACATAACACCGCAGAGAGCCATTACAGTTCAGAAAATTAATGCCATCGCCGTGTTAGATCAAGCATTTCAAAGTCTCTCTACATCTACAGGCGCTTTCACAAGATACGGCGACGTGACACAATTAATCCTAAACGAAGATGACATGTTTGTAATTGGACGCCAAGGCGATAATGTATCTTTACGTTTTCCAACAGCTAATTTAGCCCCGCTTGGTAAGGGAATGGAACGTTCGTATTTCCTATTCGTAGCATGCTGGTTCAAAGATCCGCCTGGAAACTGGGGCTATGGCTTTAACTTTACTGTGGAACCGCTTCCTTTCCGAAATATGACCGGCTTTCCTTATCCTGCTACAGAGAGCTACCCCTATGACGAAGCGCATTTGAAATATCTGCGAGAGTACAATACTAGAGTAGTTAAAGCACCAGCCGAATCACTAACAGTGGGCGCTTTTGACATATGGGCCATTTCAGTTGCAATACTTATAGCAGTTGTTGACTTGGGAGTTCTAGCCTACTTCAAAAAGCGCCAGCGTTAAACAGCATTTTCCATTTTTCTTTTATGCAGTAATGCATCTTGGCTTGTTTATGAATGCCAAGGCTCGATCAGCCTATCTACCGCAGCAGCCTGTTTTTCTATTCCATAGCGGCTTAGCGGCTTTGTCAAATGCCTCTGCGATCTAGTCGATGTCGCGTATAAGCAGGTTTTTAAGCGTCTTTCTTCCACAACCAGCACTTTTTCGGCGTCTTTAAGCCTTAACCTGCATTTCGAGCAACGAAAGCCTTTACCCTTCCCCATAGATTTTAACCGCTTGCCGCAGTTTGGACATACGGGATTTTGGTATGCAGTTTTCGGAGCAAGCTCCAGAATATTGATTTTTTCAAGGTTTATCGTTAATCGCTTTCCATCCTTGGGTTTGCGCGCGGCGCCATAAACTTCTACATTGTCTCCTACAATTAAGGCCATAGCTACTTTGCGCAAAGCTCCTGTAGGCTCATAAGCGGCGCAGTCAACCTCGCCCGTTTCATCCTTAATGGAAAAAATCACGTGCCGCAGCGGAACCAGCTGGGGATTTCGTGATACCGTTCCACGTACGATAACTGAACTATAAGGTTGTATCTGATTCAAGGCTGCTACGCGCTTGAGATGCGCGTCTGTGCCTTGATTTGTGCGAAAGATCAGCCATCTTTCCACAGGTTCCAGCGGTTTCACAAGTTCAAAGGCTTTTTTAACTATTTCAGCTGTTTCGCCTCTTATCCCGAAGAGAATAGGGTCAGGTCCTCTCGGTGTGATGATAACTCTACCCTTTTCCAAGTCCACGTTATTGAATGTGTATGGCCGTGTTAGCCTATCCATCTCAAAGATTGATGCTACATCAACTTTCCGCTTTAACCCACGGTTCTCTGCTATTCGGTATGCGATTAACTCGTAAGTGTGGTCAGCTTCAAGCGTCTCGCCAATAGCGGCCAATGCGCCGATGATTCCTCTGGAGGTGTTAAAGCCGACTGCTTCGCCTCTAAACTTTTTGACAAGTTTTACTGCTTGATTCAAAGTTACAATTCCGGTTATAGCCCTTTTAGCAAAAGTCTTGAGTTCGTTGGGCACTTGCCGTTGGGCTATGAAAACTATTCCTGGATCAGTGCCTTGGAAGCTTAGGTCAGAATGCTCTTCTACTAGACTTAGTGTAACGTCCTTTATCTTTTCCTTTAGCTTGGTATCATGCATAATTCTGAGGCATAAAGCACCATTGCCCCTTGTCTTCCAGGGCACATTAGGATTAAGCCTAATCAAATTTGGGTAATCCAGAAACTTGACGCCAAGCTTTTCAAGTTTTTCCACAAGCAGGGCAGCAACATAAGTCGTGCAGCCTTGTCTTGTCGAGTCAGTATCATCAATTCCGATATGCATTATTTGCTGATTGGTCAACTATAACTGGGCCTCAGCTCTTAGAGATGTGCTTGCGCAAATAAAAAATACATTTGCAGTTCGCCATTCTTTTGCTTCATACGTTCAATGAGCATTTTTAAGCGTGCTTGGCAATACAGTTACGCGCACTTTGTACATTGAAAGAAAAAGGAAGTAGATGCTTATTTCTCTTCTATAACAATCATTGTTAGTGTCGATCTAACCTTGTCAAGTCGGCGGATACGCCACGTTACTATCTCTTTTAGCTTATCCATTGTTTCAGCTTTTACTCTTGCAACTATGTCATAGACTCCGTAAACTGCGGAGGCTTCCTCCACTCCTTCAACCTTTTTCAGTTCTTTCAGAACATCTGACTCTGAACCTATTTCAGTATTTATTAACACAAATGCGGTTGGCATATAATCTCCTCAAGTAATGTTGACGCATTGAGCATTAAAATATTTTTCTCAAAACCAGTTTCGCCGCCAGAAAAACCTCTGTAGTAACCGTTAAACCCTTCCAATACGTAGCCTTTCCACCTCATCGCGTGCTGGAATCTTAACCGTTATCTCTTTGTCCAGGCGTTCTCGACCGAATTTAACTTTGACTTCGTTGCTTTTTGCATCTGAATAAAACGCTGTAAGCGCCGCTGCCGTTTGAATAGCCTTTTTAGTTTTGGCGCCTTGAAGAATAGTTATTGGGCTGCCAACATTTGGAACCTCAAAATAATAGTCACTCTGTGATTTTTGCGCGATTAAAAGTTTATTTTCTTCCTCGTTTCTCCCTACTATTATCTTGTTTCCGTCAAGCCTGAAATGTCTTCCCACCTTTAATAGAAGGACATCCCGTATAGATAAGCGTTTTTTATGCTTGAACAGATCCCGCAGCTTATCAGCGTATTCTCTGCATGTAAGTAAGCATCCGCCGGCTGGCGAAGGGTAATCTTCAATGCTGAATTCCTTGGCAAGCTGTATCTGCTGCTTCCTAGACCTGCCGCGTATCGCTAAAAGTTTCTCTCTGTTTACTAAGCCGCGCTTTTCCGCATAAGTTTCTGGGAGTAACCTTGCAGACAGTGGCCGCAGAATTTTGCCCTTCAATCTCGCTTCTTCTTCGATTAATTTTAAGGCGTCAAAGTGTTGCGACATGGGTCTTTCGTCGAGAACTTCCCCCGTTACAATAAATGAGGCTCCTATCTCCTTGGCATACTTCTTTGCTTTTCGCAAAAAGAAAATTTTACAGTCAATGCAGGGGTTCATATTTTTACCGTACCCATGTTTTGGTTTTCGTATCATCTTTAAGTAATCATTACCGACGCTTACAACCTTAAGAGGTACACACAATTGCTTAGCTGCTTTCTTGGCGCTAGATTCGCCTGCTTTTCCAGAAGAAAAGGGCGTCGCAAAATATATGGTCTCAATGGCAATACCTTGGTTAAGAACGAGTTTAGCAGCTAAGAGACTATCTAAGCCACCGGAAAGTAAAACTAATGCCTTAACCTTGGTCATACAGCAATCAAAGTATTTATCAAACGCGCAAATAAGAGCATATCGATAGCTTGCCAATTCGAGTGTGCGCTAAAAATGGCCTATTCTGCTTTTTTACTTTTTCTTCATTGCAGATATTCAAAATAGACAGATTAGTTTTTAATAGTTCGGGCTTTTCAATGGGGACTCATGTTTGGAGCCGCTTTGTCGCTGCTTGCAGCAGCAACCTCTGCTCTATCCGTTATATCGGTAAGAAAGTACGCAGCAGCGTCTAACGCTTTCAATATTAGCTTAGTTATCTCGCTATCTGGAATGGCCATTCTATGGCTACCTGCACTCCTCTTAACTGATAAAGGCGAAATAAGCGTAAGCGGCTGCTTACTTTTCGCTTTGAGCGGCTTGTTATCTCCAGCGATAGTGCGGCTACTCTATTACAGCGGACTAAGAAGATTAGGCGCGCCAGTGAACGCCTCTTTGTTTTCAGTTTACCCGATTTACAGCACACTTCTAGGCGTATCCTTACTTAACGAGCGTTTATCCATGAAAAATTGGGTAGGCATTATGGCAGTTATACTTGGCAGCATACTTGTCGCTGCAACAGCACCTAAAAACGGTTCAAACAGCGCATTTTCAAAAAAGTATTTGCTGCTTCCCTTGGTAGGCGGTGTAGCGCTTGCTGTTTCAAATATAATTAGAAAATATGCTCTAACTCTTTTCAATGAACCAGCATTCGGGGTAACCATAGCATACGCATCCTCGCTTTTCGCTTATTCCTTAGTGCTTGCGGGTCATAATTCAACACGAAAAGAATTATCCATAAAAAGAGATCTTCAACTCTTTTGGAAAGCAGGTGTTGGACAAGCTATTTCGTGGATTTTAATTTTTTACGCTCTTAGCTGCGAGCAAGTATCTACCGTAACTTCTCTGCTTGTCACAGAACCATTATTTGTGGCAATATTCGCGTATCTATATCTAAGAAAACTAGATAATGTTTCGCCTAAACTTATTATGGGTATTATTCTCATAGTTTGTGGGGTTGCTCTAATCATGGGGTTGCTTTAAAATTCTTTAGGTAACCGCTTTATTTGGGAAAATAATAAATATCGATAAAGCAAAGTATGGAGAAAAATGGAGCAGGCCCACGAGGTTGGATTGTGGCTGATATCAGCGTTTTCATCCCCGTCTACAAAGAGTCTCAGCAATTGCTAAATATATTGGAGAAACTAATTGCGCAGGATAATATTAACAAAGAAATTTTTGTAACTATCGACGAACCTGAAACGCAATTCTTAGAAAAAATCCTGCGATTCATTGACGTTAAATTCATAATCAACAAAAAAAGAATTGGGAAAGCAAACGCACTTAACAATTCAGTCAAACTGTCCACAGGACAAGTTCTGTTATTCTTGGACGCTGATCTTGAATTACCCGATGACCCGAATTTTTTGAAGAAAATAATCGATGAAATGAGGCATACGGACGTTCTTGACATAAAGAAAAGGGTAATTCGAAATTCATTCCTGTCCAAAATGACATATTACGAATACTTCACATTTAACATTAGCGCTTGGATAGCCTCCGAATATCTCCGCAAGTGCCCCGCTACCAACGGCGCGGCATTCGCCATCAGAAGAGAAACATTTGAAGCGATAGGCGGCTTCACCAATGTTGTTGCTGAAGACTTGGATATCGCCACAAGAGCTTTCCTCAAGGGCTACTCTTTTGCTTACACCAAAACAGTTGAAGTTCTCAATGTAGTCCACTCAAGCTGGCGTAAATGGTTTAAGCAGCGACGCCGATGGGCGATAGGCCAAGCCTTATGGTTAAAGGGTTGCTACAAGGAATTATTCAGGGAGTGCATGAAGAAACCGCAGATATTCCTTCCAGGCTTATTCTTCCTTTATCCCTCACTTGCAATGTTCTTTCTAACAATTATGGTGCCAAGCAGCTGGCTACAAGAGTCTGTTGTGATGCTCTCATTTCTCTTATCAATAAAGTTTAACATCGCATTACCCGTGTTTCTTGCATCCCTAGCCACCGCGGACCTGCTTAAGGCTTTATTGATCTCGCTGGTTAGTTTCGCAGTAACTGCCATAACTTTTTATATTTTCTCAAGAAAACTCACATTCGAAATCAAACTTCATGAGCTATTCGTCTATTATTTCTTCTACTCCATCGCGTGGTTGGCAATAATCGCCATCGGATACATTCAAGTTCTTGTCTTCAAGAAGAAAGCAGCACCTGACTGGGTAACCTAACCATGCACTATTTTCTAATGAAGAACGCGATGGGCAATAGGGTAAAATTTTATCTTTATGCATTTACTATTGAAGGCGCCGTAGAAGGGTCCGTGGCGCAGCACGGATAGCGCGTCAGCCTTCTAAGCTGAATGTCCTGGGTTCAAATCCCAGCGGACCCGCCAGTCCTTTTTTTATTAAAAAAGTTTTAAATTTAAATGAAGGCAAAGAATCGTTTTGATGAACAATTGATTTTAGCGATAACCTGGCTATTTGCAGTAATGCTTGAGCAATTTTGGGGAAACTTTATTGATTGGCTTAATGGATTAACAATTATTGATTTTCTTTTAATATTCTGGCCGTTAATTCTAATAGATTTTACTCGTTCAATTTTGAAATGTGTTCTGCTATTGCTTCACGCTTTGGTTATCAAATTCAAGCGGAAAAAGCAGTTGTGGGAGTATTTTGCCCCTTCGGTTTCTATAATAATTCCCGCCCATAACGAAGAAAAGGTTATCGAAAGAGCCATTATATCCGCTCTTGAGGTTGATTACTCAAATAAAGAAATAATTGTTGTTGATGATGGTTCTGCTGATAGAACCTACCACGTGGCTTATCCATATGCCCAAAGAGGCCTGATAAAACTCTTACGCAGAAGGACGGCTAGCGGCTCGAAAGCCGGGGCATTGAATTATGGCATACTTTTCGCTTCAGGAGACATAATTATCACGGTGGATGCTGACACTCTTTTAGAACGGAATGCCATTCGAGAGGCAGTTAAACATTTAGCTGACCCTCAAGTAAGCGCGGTTTCTGGTAACGTGCGCATATTGGCAGGGGAGCATGGAGGAAGAAATTTATTGGTTAAGCTTCAAGCCTATGAATACTTGCTCTCCTTAGAGCTGGGACGACGATTCAACTCCCTCATAGGAACATTACTGATAATTTCAGGTGCGTTTGGCGCTTTTTGGAAAAGTCATGTGGAGCATCTGGGGCATTATGATAAGGACACTATAACTGAAGATTTTGATATAACCGTCAAGATGCGTAAGCTTGGCAAACGTTTAGTGTTCGCCGAAAGCGCAATTGCTTGGACATTTTGCCCAGAAACTTGGCGTGATTGGGTAAGGCAGCGAATTCGTTGGACAAGAGGACAGGTTGAAACGTTAAGGAAGCATAGTGACATATTTTCAAAGAGAAAATTTGACTTTCGCCTTGTAGCATCGGTCTACGATATGGTATTCACTGACATAATCTTATTGTTCATACGTTTCTCATGGCTACTTTTTATCGGCATCTGTCTGTCATCAGCTTTCGTATACGCTTTGCTTTTGAGCGTGGTGTTTTACATAGCAATAGAATTTCTAACGATTATTACAGCCGGTTTCCTTTCCCCGAGAAAGGAAGATTTAAAAAAGGCTTATCTTGCGCCTTTGATTGTACTTTTTTATCGGCCTTTCTACGCTGTCGTTAGGCTCAAAGCTTACCTCGATTGGCTTCTGAAGAGACAATCTCGCTGGTGAAAACAGACTTTTGTTGATGTGTATTGACTGTTATAATTTGTTTTCCCTTTTCATTTAGTTCATATTTTTTCTGTGTTCCAAGTTTAGCGCTGTCTAAGTCGAACTCATAACTACATTTTATGCAACTAAACTGTAATTGGACATTAGGCGATACATGCCCGGAGGTACATTTGTACCATGCGCCAACTTGCTTGTAGTCGACGCCTATTTGACGTAATTCTCTGCGGCATTTTGGACAAACAAGTTTGCCTTCACGTTCAAAGTTGGGTCTAAATGCTATGTGGCCGCAGTTGAAATGTTCTAGGGTTTCGCCTTTCTCTAGCAATATTTCGTCGCAGTCAGGGCATTTCAAATAAAAGTATACTTCCTGCGAATCACAGTTTGGGCATGTTATGCTTGAGCAATATGGTTTTGCTTCGACGATCCCCTCAGGCTTGCTTAATTTTTCCAGTGCCTGCTTCACTTTTTCTATTGGTAAATCGATTTTCGGCGTTGTAGTCGAAGTTAAGGTAGGTTTCAGTGTTAAGCTCTGTGTTTTAGAAAAGGTTTCTTCAAGTTTGCCCATTATTTCCTCGCTTAAGCTTGACGGAAGTATGCGCCTTAAAACTAAGCGGCCTCGTTCATTTTTTGTTACTATTAAGCGTTCGCTACTGCTTATGGTTCCAAGGAAAGAGCTGACATGCAATGTGCTATTTTTGAATGTCAAGTTAGCATCTGAAACTGATCGAAGCATTTCCACAGTTTGGGCATCTAAGGGTGACGTATAAGCGATTGCAATAATTATTAGGTTGAAGGTTCTAGCCAAAAGCTTTAATGCCCTGGCAAATTCGTATGCTTTCTTAGTTTCCAAGTTTAATGTGAAAGTAGAAATTGTATCGATAATTAGGAAACCATTTTTAATCCAATCCATAAATTGCGCGATTGCCCTAAATGATTCATCAGGGTTATACAAAAGTGCGCTTAGCTGTGCAGAGTCAATTAATGCCTCTTTGCTTTGAGAAAAGAAATCAAGGAAAAATAAACTATAATCCTCTGTAAAGTGGTCTATGTTGAATCCACACTCTTTAAAGTGTGCAATAGTTTCATCTGCAGACCTATCCAAGCAGATGTAGAGTCCTCTTAAACCATCTTGCAAAAAGGTATAAGCCATTTGAAAGACCAAGGGCGACATGTAGTGTGTAGACTCGCCAATCACACAAATACAACCGGGTTTTAAAAGTCCCCCATTAAAAACTTTATCTAATTCATGGAAACCTGTTGGAACTCGCGACAGTTATGTTTCACCTTCAGATTTTTACTTTAGCAAATTTCGCCATTTACAATTACAATCTTATTAATATTACGAAGGAATAATACTAATTATTTTACAATCTTATTGAAAATCTCCCTAAACCTGTCAGGTTTCAAGCGTATATCACTCGAGGAGTAAAAAGAAATAATTAAAAACGGCAATAAGCAACGTTAAAGTTATTATTTAGATTTCTAATGTTTTGTTGCTTAATCGGAAGCCCGGTGGTGTAGCGGTCAAGCATAGGGGCCTCTGGAGCCCTAGACGAGAGTTCGAATCTCTCCCGGGCTACCAAAATCACGTTAAATTTTCCATTTCTAAGAGGCACCCTTTATTAAAACAGCTAATTAGAGGGTTCACGTCTAAGCACTTTGTAGAAAGTGTTAGCAAGGTAACAATAAATGAGCTAAGGCTGAGAAACCCTAAACACATACTAACAGTAGCAAAGGTTAAGCCAAAAGTTACCGGGAAAAAGGAAAGGTATATTTAAACGGAAAACGTGGATAGCACTAATTTAGCCATAAACTAGGAGCGAAAGAAATTGTCTTCGTCAGAAGATTTTAATCAGCTGATGAAAGAAAGCCGAGATGAGTTAGTTAATTTGAGAGCCCAATTGCAGAGTTTAATGGTGAAATTTGGTTTACGCGCATTAAAAACGTACCAAGCTGCAAGAATTGAGCCTCTCCGTGCTGCCGAGATCATATCGCTGATAAAGTATGAATTTGATAATGTAATACAAGATTTGCAAGAACCAAAAAACATGGAGACGATAATCGCGCAGACTAAACAAGAGTGGGAAAAACTGCAAGAGGCAAAACAAAAGAAAAACCAGTAATGGAGTACCTAGCTGGGCACATCGATAGGCTTAAAAATTTCTTTTCGCCACTTCTGTTCCCAGCTTGCCCAGCCAGTCTTTACAAGTTTCTCTCGTAGGCGTGGCTTCTCAGCAACCCATTTCAGCATAGCCCAAAAACGCCTTTTGCTGTTAACAACTTCTTCAGGAACGCCAACCTCGTTACACCAGCGCAGATACCCTCTTTCAACCATATTTCGAAGTTCCCCTGTAAACTCGGTTTTTTCCACTTTAAATCCCAGATCTTGCAAATGTTCACGAACACTTAAAAGTACATAAGCCGTGGAAACTTTGAAGTGTGTTTCCTCGTCAGGGCGCATAACCTCAATTATCTCGTCAGCAATTTTCACAGAATCTTTTAAATACTTTTTATTCTTGAAATTCGGTGGCTGAAAAGAAGCTGTGGGAATCCGGCGTTCCATGTATCTTCGGTCAGGTGGCTTAAGCGCTCCAATCACAACACCTAATAGAAGATCACCCCAACCTGCCGCGTCAATTATTATTTCTTTGGAACGTAAGAAGTGATCCAGCGTCAAAGCGGTTCCACCTTTCTCAGGCTTTCGGTGAATATTAAGGAACCCCGCGCGCTATAAATAAATTATATGCCTAATATACGGTTAAATGAATCCCCTGATAACGTTGATGCTTGCAAAGAAAAAGCTTAAGAACAAAGTTAACCTAAATGTTTACATCTGATTGAAGAAGCCTATGAGGAATGAAATGTGAAAGGCCAAGCTATTTGGGCGCTGTGCTTCTTTTCCTTTCTTTCAGGACTTTTTTCGGTTCACTCCATAGTCTTATGGGCTAATTTGGGATTAAACGGCGTCTTCCAGCCATTTTTAAGCATTGGCGTAAGCTTTGGAATTCCTGTGTGGAGTTATCTTCTAATCACTATCTTCATGACACTGGCTTTCCTCGGCGCTGCCATTCATAAACTGGTAGCAGAGTTATCAACTAAAGCGTTGCTTGCGCAGATAGATGCAAGAATGAATAATTTAGAAAGTGTGCAGAAAATACAGCAGCAAACTCTCGAAAGTCTACAGGCCCGTGTTTTTTTGGTGGACGAAAGCTTGAACATTATGCTCAAAGACGTTACAAAAGCCTTCAGCAGACAAGAAGAGTTACTTAAGCAAGTGCAAGAGAATCTGGCTAAAAAGTTTGACGGGGAACTATCTGCTGTAAAGGCGAGTCTCTTGCGTCACGTTACCGAACAAAACGAGGAGCTGAAAAAGAGCAATGCAATTTTGGAAGATATATTTGCTAAAAAATTAGCTGATGCAAAGAATGAATTATCGGCGCCGCTTGCAAGATTAGAGAGTCTTATGGATAAGCATGAAGAGAGAAACAAGAAAACTGAAAAAGCCCTCCTAAAACAAGAAGACACAATTACAGAGTTAAGGTCCAGGATCGAACGATTGGAATTGACCTTTGTCGGACCTAAGCCTCAACTGTCCAGCCAAAGCAGCGTAGAAGACGTGAGAGGGATAGGGGAAAGTACCGGAAAGGAACTGCGCGCAATAGGCATAGCCACTGTCGGCGACCTACTTACGACTGACGCAGCCTCAATCGCGGCAAAAACTGGTATTTCTGAAAAATTGGTGGAAAAATTCCAAAGCCGTGCTCAGCTTGCGATGATTCCTGGAATAACAGATAAAGACCTGCTTTTGCTGGAGGAGGTGGGTGTTGCGAACCGTAAAGAATTGGCAGCGCAAGATCCATTTGAACTTGGTAAAAAAATAAACTTGATCGTGAGAACGTATGTTGCTGAAGGTAAGATGAGTGAAGCTGATAGGCCGACAATTGAAACGATAGATGCTTGGATACGCTTTGCGAAAACTTAAATTGCACTTAAGTATCGCCTCTCCTTTTTTTATTGCTTTAAATTCTGGGTTACAGGTCTTCTTCTGTTAACAAAAAGATTTGTTTGAAAATTAGTAGTAGTAACGTGCCGTCAACGTTGCTGTAACTGTATCTCCTCGCTCAGTGTTACCCAGTATTATCTGTATGGGGCCAGGGAGAACGGGAAAGGCCGTTGCACCGTTTGTTCCCACAGTTACATTTTGGTCATATTTGACTTCTTTGTAGTAATAAATTATACGAACGTAAGTTGTTGTGCTGTTTGATTCAACGGCGATGGAAATGTAGCCGGCGTAGATCAGTTCTCCCTCGTAAGCAACGGTTGTTGTGTTTGCCTCTTGAGTTATGGTCCGCACTGAAAATAAATACATTGACTCATTGAGGTAAACTATGCTGCGATAGGTCATTATCGCTGACTGAAGCGCCGCCATGCTTTCATTGGTTTGGTTAAGTTGCTCTTGAAGAGATGTAACCTGCGAGTTTAAAGTTGTGATTTGCCCGTTTAGAGACAAGATTTGTGTATTTAAAGATAAAATTGTACGGTCTTTTTCCGCTATTTGCCTTTCCAAAGAGCTTGTCAGCGGCATGTAGAGCGCCAGCGCACCAATTAAGCCTGCAGCTAGAGTAATGCATGCTAACCCCAAGACGATGTTTACTTTTTTATCAAAAGGTTTTCTCGTAAGCTTTTTATCGAGAATCTTCGCCGTTGTCATCTGCGATGATGGCTTCGTGGAAATTTCAGTTGTAATTGTGTTAATAGGCGACGCTTTTGGTGTTGACTCTGAGGTTTTTGAAATAATTTCTGGAGCTTTAGCCGGAACGTGCGTAATCTGGACTGAAGGTCCTATCGGCTTTTTTGTTTCCTGCAGGCTTTTTGTGAATTCAAGTAGATCTTTTCCCATTAGCTTTGTGATTTCTTCTGGTGTTCCTTCCATCTCAACTTGTATTTCGCCTATTCGCAATGAAATTTTTGAGCGCTCTTTTTTCTGTTCATCTGTCTCCGGCATAGACATCCCAGCATTCAATTGACAAGTTTTTATATAAAAAAACTGTGCATCAAGTGAGAGGCAACCTCTATTACTAGAGGTACTGTACTTTTCATTTTATCTATTGTTGCCCTCTCCACGCATTTTTTAGCTCATTTGCTTTATCTTAGAAGATATTAAAAGATTTTTCAAAATTAACTCCGAATCAAGTTCTTAATAAGGCTTAAATCTTTCGTATCCTACTGATGGACACGGAGATATGGTATGGTTTATTGCTCAAATTGTGGAGAGAAACTTCCAGAAACCGCTAATTTTTGCCCTAAATGTGGCGTCAAAGCATTTAAAAACGTTGAGACAGCAGCGCAGCCAGTTTCAACAGAATTGAAAGACGCGTTTAATAAGATGAGCCAGGAACTAGAAAAGGCCTTTGAGATTGCCGCCAAGGAAATAAGTGCAGCGTTTCAGACTGTAAGCGAGAACATTAAGAGTTCACTTCAAAGAGAGCTTTTGGCTTGCCCTAGTTGCGGCGCGAAAAATCCAAGTGATGCCGTTTTCTGTCATAAGTGTGGAAAAAGAATAAAAAGTGAATAGTATAGCGCCTTCGCAACTTTCTTACCTACAATTCTTTGAAGAGGTAGTCTTAAGTTCTTGTTTGCCGTGAATAGCCTAGAAAGGTACATGTCTTCATCGGAAATTCTCATAAAAGCTCATAATCTGACCAAGAAATTTGGCAACTTCACCGCAGTGGACCACATAAACTTTGAAATTTACAAAGGCGAATGTGTAGGCTTTTTAGGACCTAACGGCGCGGGAAAAACCACAACTGTGCGGATGATTCACTGTTTTTGGCCCTTGACAGAGGGCAAGCTGTACGTGGCGGGATTTGATGTTTCTACGCAAGCACGTGAAGTAAAGCGCATAGTCAGCGTGGCACCTCAAGAAGACAACTTGGACCCAGACTTTTCGGTCATAAAAAACCTCCAAGTTTACGCCCGCTACTTTGACATTCCCAAGGCTGAAGCCACAAAACGCGCTAAGGAACTGCTGAAATTTTTCCAAATAGAGGATAAACAAGATGTGCTTATCTCGGAGTTATCCACCGGCATGAAGCGACGCCTCATCTTGGCCCGAGCGTTAATTAATGAACCGCAAATTTTGCTTCTTGACGAACCTACCACTGGGCTGGATCCGCAAGCGCGCCATATGGTTTGGGAGGAAGTGCGTAGTTTGAGAAAACGAGGTGTTACCATAATATTAACTACGCATTATATGGAGGAAGCCACTGCGCTCTGCGATAGAGTGCTGCTTATGGATAATGGCAAAATCATTGAGCAGGGCAACCCGGTAGAACTCGTCAAGAAGCATATTGGTGCAGAAGTGCTTGAGATAGACAATGATGAAAAGTTATTGCATGCGCTTAAGGCGGAGTTTCCAGATGCCAGGTTTGAAGCCTTCGGCGATCGCATCCATGTTTTCACCATGCAGCCGCATGGCGTTTTTGAGCGTTTTCTCGAAAGAAATTCGCTGACAAATGTTACAATTCGAAATGCCAATCTGGAGGATGTTTTTCTCAAGTTAACTGGGCGGAGGCTGCGGGAGTGACGAAAATAACCGATTCGCCTGCTAAATTCTCCCTGCCAAAATTGACTTACCGCGTGTGGCATGTTTGGCGTCGAAACTTTGACGTGTTCATGAAAACCATAAAAGTCAACTTTCTGCCTTCGCTTATAGAGCCAATCCTCTACCTATTAGCCTTAGGCTTCGGATTAGGCGGTTTCATCCAACCCATCGAAGGCGTACCATACATCAACTTCATCGCGCCTGCGCTAGTGGCTATCTCTGCCATGTACGGCGGCTTCTTCGAGTGCACCTACGCCTCTTTCGTGCGCATGTACTTCCAAAAAACCTTCGACGCGATAATCGCTACGCCTGTAAGCGTGGAAGAGGTCATAGCTGGAGAGTTGCTCTGGGGCGCAACCCGCGCAGCCCTAAACTCCACAACGGTGCTCGCTGTGATAGGGGCTTTTGGCCTGATTTCAAGCCCGCTTGCGCTTTTGGTGCCGCTTATATCGCTCTTGGGCGGCTTGCTATTCGCTTCGTTAGCCATGTGTTTTACGGCGATTGCGCCGAACATAGACTTCTTCAATTACCCAGCATTTCTGCTTATAACGCCAATGTTTCTGCTAAGCGGAACCTTCTTCCCGCTTTCGCAATTGCCGCCTGTGGTGGAGGTAGCCGCGCTGACGTTTCTGCCGTTAACTCACTTGGTGAACCTTATCCGGGGATTAGTCTCAGGCAGAGCCGAAGGTTTCATGTTGCTTAGCTTAGCATGGATTACAGTTGTCACAGCAGCCTTATTTCTGTTGAGCATAAACTTAATGAAAAAGAGGTTGATAAAATAGCTTGAATAGCGAGTTTCCTAACAAGTTACGCTTACTTGTTTAGGGCAATTGGAGCTAAAGTGAATAACAAAAATTAATGCAGGCTATTTCAATGCATACGGATGTTAAAAGTCAGATTTAAAAAAACGTAGACTTTGTATGTGTTGAATTCTAATGCAATAAGCGTTGGTTTCTGCCTCAAAGAGATTATATATTTGTAGTGCGAATTCGTTAGTCTGGATGGAGGTTTAACTATGTCTATAGCGCAAAGAAAGTTTTTCACCGAAGTTGCTGCGCTGGCGGATAAACCAGTAAGCGTAATAACCACCACAGGGAAAGCGTTTACTGGCACGCTTATCGGCATAAACCCTGATAACCTAAGCTTGTGCATAGCTGAAGCCAAAGATGAAGCGGGGCAAGTTTATCACCGCGTTTTTCTAAATGGAAGTGTCGTAGCCCAAATATTCAGTACCGAAAAACCCTTTGATCTGAAAGCTCTTGCTGCGCGTCTTGAGAAAGTTTTTCCAACAATGGTTAAGCTTTACGAAGATAAAGGCTTCATATGGGTCATGGATAAAATCAAGCTAACCGAGAAAGGTGTAGTAGAAGGTTCAGGGCCTGCTGCCGAGCGTGTGCAGAAAGTTTACGATCAATTCATGAGCGAAATTTCTGCTAAATAAACCAGCGCATCTGCTGCTCCTCTTTTTTCCTTTCTTCGACAATATTTCTAATCAAACCGAATGGCTCAAGCATTTTTTTCGTTTGCTCAAGCGTTGCATCTAGCCTTGATAAGTCAATGTTCAGATTCAAATATTTGACTAACATGGTTAAAGCATACCTTGTGGCGTTTATATCAGGATACAGGCCTGGTGTATCCACTAAAAGGGCAAATCCCTTCAAATCTCGCAATCTACCCAGGCCTATTAGCAAACCAGCTATGCCGAAAATGTGGCCCACCATTATTTTTGTTCCTAAGTTCACGGCTTCCTTCAAAGTGTCGCCGTCAGTGGCGGCACAGTAAAGCCCTGGAACAGGCTGAACTTCCCCCTTCTTATAGCCGCCGATGGATATAACAAAGCGGCAACCCAACTCCTGCGCTATGTCTAGCACTTTACCACATAATTCATACTGTCCGAAAGATGTCATAGCTTGAGTATTGCCGTACCATATGATTATATCGCGCCCTTTGTCTTCGCGTTTATAATAATAAAGCTCGCTTATTGGCGTGCGAACACCGCCCATGTCTGTTGTAACCGCTAAATCTTGAAAATACGCGGAAACCACCTCTGCGAATCTTTGAGCCTTAAGCTCATTTATTAAATGTAAGCATGCAATGTTCGCTACGAAGCCTATTCCAGGCAAGCCCTCAATTAATATGGGATCGTTAAGCTTCGGTTTCTCACTTATCTCGATAGTGCACGCCATGCTTTATCTCCTTGTCTAGGTGGTTATTTAGAGAAAAAGCAAATATAAGG
>JAOAIV010000030.1 GCA_026414525.1 Candidatus Bathyarchaeota archaeon
GTAGCCTATATGGCTATGCAGGAGCAACTGAGGATGTTCTCAGTTGGCATAATTTTACAGTGCTGGATCTCAGGGTTTTTCATAGGAAAAATAAGCGAGGGCAATCTTGGCGCCGGCTTCCAATATTCTGCACTCTTGGCAGCAGTCGCTTATCTATCGCTAGTGTTATCTCAGCAGTTTCTTTCAGGCATGTTTCCTGTGACAAACACAGTACGATAACAGTGAGGGAGAAGGAGTGCCGACAGAATCCATCGACACGTTCTTCGCTTGCACTCTGGTAGTATCGGTGGCTTTGCTGGCAATGGCTTCTCTGTCTGGAACAATGCAAGCAAGGGTAGGTAACATGCCCGATCTGAATAAGGGCGATTACCTAAATGCCATAGCTGAATACATTGTAACAAGCAGCGGCGCACCAGCAAATTGGGGATCAAGCAACACCGAGCCCTTGTTATTTGGTTTATCGTGCAGCGCCTCTCAGACCATCTATGAATTGGATATTGACAAAATCAGTAGACTAAACGTGCGAGGTAGCGATGCATTATCTTACGCACAAATAATTAACGCTTCAAAACTGCGAAATATAGCTTTGGGCATATCGGTATCTCAAATTTTATCAATTGATGTTGCACTCGCCAATATTGCACCTTCAACTACTTCAACAGAGTATACATTTATAATTAGCGTGAAGCATGAATCGGGCCCTGTAAACGCTACCTTGCAGTGCTATGTGGTCGCAGGAACTTTAACATTTAAAGCATACAATATGACATCAAGAGTCGGCGTAGGCCTAGTAAATTTTCAGATACCTAATAGCGCCCGTGGGCCTGCGCTTTTAATAGTGTTCGCGCGCGCAGTATTTGATGAACGAATAACGTCATATGCAGCTTTTTCCTTTGCCCATTTATATAACGAGCAAACGCCTGATTCTACCTTTTTGACCTTGAGCCCGCTGAATTATACGTTAAGGGTGGATTCCAAATTTTCAAATGTGACAATAACTAGAGTTTATGCTTTTTCTTACAATTATCAAAGTAATTTGACCGCAGCCTCAACATCGTTATATACTATACCGAATTGGGTGGAGAAAAGCCCTATAGTTCTCGTTGTTTGCGGATATAATGACAATACACCATTTACCGAGTGGGTTGCATATCCAAATGTTCCTTTTTATTTTGGTTCTACTTTTGAGAATGCTGGGCGAAACGTATTTTCCTATATTGTAATTATCAAAGAGAACTTTTACAAGTTAACAATAAACTTCGGAGATGTAAAAGAATGAACCCGCTGAAACACAATAAAGGGCAAATACGCACTATCGAAGCTGTTTTTGCCGCATTTCTTTTATTGTCGTCGCTTTCGCTTATTCAGATTACGCAGTACAAAAGTGAGGATTCATCAGATAATCTCACCATAATGGCATATAACCTTCTAATAAACTTGGACAGCAATGGCTACTTGGCTAGCGCAGCAGCGAATAAAAACTGGTCAGATTTGAAAAGTGTAATGCAATCTTTAATTGCGCCTACAGTATGGTTTAATCTCACAGTTTTCGACGAAAACATGACACGCCTTAATGACGTGCAGATCTGCAGCGGAAGCGCTGTCGCCGATAATATAGTCTCAGTAAATTACCTATGCGCTACACCAACAAAGGACTACGCAATATACCTAATTAATTTACAAGTAGCCAAGGTGGAATAACCTAATGAGACATTGCGGTTTTCATTATCACAAGTCTGGGCAGGTGCTTATCATTGTATCGCTAATAATAACGCTGCTAATACTTTCCACAGCCACGTTCGTTATCAAAACCGAAGAAAATCACTTAATTTACAATTTCAAAGATGCTAACGCCGCATTTTCAGCTTATCATCTGGGACTAAGACACACGATCACGAGTGCCTTAGCTAATGTTTCTAACGGAGGCCATGCGAATATATTAGTCACAAATCTAAATCGCTTTGCGAGCGCAGCACAAAGATACTTGTATAATGTTATATTCAGCATGGAATCGGCTCCAGCCGATACTACCCCATACCAGAATGGTTTCTGGATAAATTGGACAGCAAACGGAAAGGGGATTTCAAGCGCCTATGTAAACTTCCGCATAAATGCCTCGGGGCTTTCGATAGACTATAGTGAAGTATATTCGGTTAATGTGACTTCAGAGGTTTATATAAGCGGTGCATGGACGCAGCAGAACAACTTAAAAGTGGCAACTGTAACTTGCACCGTTCTTAACGAGGGAAAACCCGCATTGGCACAAAACTTTACTATCTATTTTGAAAAAGACGGCTCACTCATACAGGAAGAATGGATACAAGCTGAATCTCCAAGTGTAATAGATCACGGTAACGGAACTTACTCTATTACGTTTACTGCAGAAACAATAAATCCTGATGGCCCATTGATAGTTTCACTGCATTGCCATGATTTACGTGGGATATTAATTAAGGCGAACGTAACATGCACAAGACTTTAAGTTGCAAACATGCTGTTACAGCCCCGTGATAAACCTGTATTTCAAATCATGATTATAGGTTCACAAGTGATAAATTAATTTTTGATCCATTAAATATCGATGAATATGGAAAGCGAAGAAACTATTCCATGCGCCAAGTGCTTATCTTGGAATAACGAAACAAAAAGTTTTTCCTGCAGTCCAAACTCTTGTGTGAGACTTTCGAATTGGCTACTGAAACACGCAAGAGAAGACATGCTCAGCACCTCACATGCAGTCTCTTACATAGTCTAAAGTAGCATAGTTTAGCCACGCTTTTTGCTTTTTATGCCGCTTCTATTTCTTAAATTCCTCGTCAGCTTATACTTCTGAATAAATTGCTAAAAACATAGCTCGTTGCAAACACATAACTCGGTATATAGATTAGGTAAGATTAAAAAGACTTTTCGCGTCAAAAACAAATAAGACCTAATTACTGAATAAAGGCACGCGATATGATAATAAAAAAGCAAATTGGCGTGTTCTGCTTCCTGCTGTTAATTTTTTGGGCGACTACGAGCGCAAATATTCATGATGCAAAGGCGGAGAGCGTTCGTAAAGCAAAAACGGTCTGGGAGAAAACGTATGGGGGCAAAGGTGACGACCGCGCTTTTTCCGCGATCGGAATGCCCGAGGGTTTTTTAGTAGTTGGTTCAACTACATCGCTTCAACCTAATACGACCATGGCATGGGCTCTAAAAATTGATAATGAAGGAAACATGCTCTGGAATCGAACGTTTAATGATCAAGAAAACAGCGAATTTCGTTACGTGCTATTGTTGCATGATGGCTTTCTGTTCATAGGCAACAAGTTTCACGCTTCAGGCGACACAGATGGCTACGTCGTCAAGACCGATGAGAAGGGTGAGCCAATATGGGAATTCTCCCTGAACAATGGTGGAGTGGATAAACTATTCTCTGCGGCAAAAACTCAAGATGGCTTCTTACTTGTGGGCTTAACAAACGCTATTGTTGATCATGGGTTCGATGTATGGATTATAAAAATAACTGAAGGAGGCCATTTGATCTGGAGTAAAACTTATGGCTGGGAGATGGATGATGCAGGCAGGGCCGTAGCAATTTCGGCTGATAGCCAATATTTTGTAGCTGGTTACACGAATTCGGCGGGAAATGGGGACTATGATTTTTTGTTATTGAAAATTGACGTTGAAGGCAACTTGCTGTGGAACAGAACTTATGGCGGTGTCCAGAGTGATAAGGCTTATTTAATAGTTAATGCACACAACGGTTTCTTACTTGTTGGTGATACGCGCTCAAAAGGTAAAGGCGATAGCGACGCATGGATAATAAAAGTAAACTCTGAGGGCAACCCAATTTGGGATAGAACAATCGGAGGCTCAAATTTTGATGTGCCAACATGCATCTCTATCTTGAAAACGGGCGACTACGTGGTCGGCGGTTTCACTTTTTCTTTTGGAGAAGGATATCGAGATTTTTGGTTATTCAAAATAAACGATGAAGGCAACATTTTATGGCAGGCAACAACCGGTAAAGGCGGCTATGATGAGGCCTATGGAATCATAGAAGTTGCAGACAACGCGTTTATAATGGCTGGTTGGACAAACTCGATTGGCCAAGGAGCTTATGACTTTTACATAGTAAAAGTTAATGTAGCGAATAGCGAAGATCCATGGCTACTCTACGTAGTGGCATGTCTTGTAGTAATCTTGCCTTTTGCTGTAATTCTTGTGCTGCTAAAACGGAAACGTGTCTTAAAAAACCGTGAGTTTAGTGCACTTGCGTCTCCATAAGTTTAAGGAATAGCATCTGTAAAGTCCATATGAACGCGCTGTAGTTTGTCCAAATTGCCGCGGTCCTGTCTTTCCGCTTGTCTTCCTCAGCATCATTTTCTTGAAAGGCAATCAGAAGTTCTTTTTTGTCCGCAATCATGAAGAATGGCAACTTTTGCGCATTTACCAGTTTGTACTTGTGCTTAGGCCATTGCATCTGTTCAATGAAGAATACACTCTTAGGCGAGTTCTCTACCAGCAGAATTATGTTTATTTCTTCAAGTTTCTTTCGTAGTTTATCAGTAAAGTCGCTGTAATAAAGTTGCGATAGGTACTCTGCTGGTATAAATAGCTGCAATTCCTTCTCAGTTTTTCCTAGAAGTTCTTCTGCCTTCAAAACAACTTGCTGTTCACCTTGCAACATTTGGAAAAGTTCTTTTGCAGTTTTTTCTAGTTTAGTCTGCGGTATAGATAACCAGAGTTCCACAAGATTTTCTTTTTCTTTCTCCAACAACTTAATCTTCATTTTCTGTGCTTCTACAAGCAAGTCTATGGCTTTGTCCAGCGGCACAGCAGTGAATTTTAGTGGCTTTGCAAAAACTGAGAAAACTATTCCTTTTTTTTCAAGATCTCGCAGTATCCGGTAAGTTTCAGTTCTATGTAAAGCGATTGCTTCGGCAATTTCGCTTGCCTTTTTTTCACCTGATCTTGCAAGATATAAGTATACTCTGATCTCGTTTTTTAGAAGACCGAAGCGTGAGAGCGTTTCCTCGATGGCAGATAATTGTTTAGTGTAGTTTTTGTCTTTTTTTACGTATTTCCATGTTTGAGTTTTTTCGCTGTAGATTTTCATCATGTCGCTGTGGGTTTCCATTGCAAGCTCCATGCAGCAAGTTCACCTTCTGATTCTGTTTCTGAATTTTAAGCGACTAATCTGACTGGTTATATATTTTATAATTATGACCTACAAATCTGAATTACAAATTCATATTTACAACATATTGCAGTTGCTCTTGCCTAAACTGGAGATAAAAATGCAAAAGATATCACGTTATGTTTCAAGTAAAGCAGCAGAAGCCTCGGTATATATTTTAGCGAAACGCTTGATTAAGTCTTTCTGAGTGTTAATTGCAGCGTTCAGTTTAAATAGTGTGCTCATTTTTTCGGTTTCAACACCTATCCCGATCACTATTACTCCTTGCTTCTGTAACCGATTAACCGTAGATGCCAATGCAGGATGTATATTCGCGTAACCGTATGGGTAACCGTCGGAAATTACTACCAGCACTCGTTGCTCTTCAAAACGTTTAGTCAAAACTTGCCCTGCAACACGCACAGCATCAGGCAAGAAAGATAATCCTTCAAATTTCAACCCGCCGATTCTAGCGCGAACTTGCCGATTATAGGCCTCGCTACTGTCCTTTAGTATATAAAATTTGTCATTAAAACCATAAAGAGACCAAGAACCTGGATCCATCAATAACTCTTTCGCTGCTTCAGCAACGCAGATAAGCAAAGCTCGCGCATACTCACCTTTCACTTGCATGCTAGCGCTTGTATCAAATACTATCGACCAAGCGAAACTTTGCTTAAGATATTCTTCTTTAAAGAAAACATCTGTCGCCGGTTTCTTGCTTGCAATAGCTTGGATTACGGAAGGTAAATCAAGTTGACCTATATCTTTGCCATAATCATCATCTAAAGTGTTTTGCGCTACTCGTAAGCTGTCAAGCAACCGTTTGCTGCTTCCTTGGATAAGTGTTCTAGCTCGCAGGTATTGTGTATAATCTTCTTCTGGAAAGCAAACTTGCTTAAATCTCGTCCACGCAGTATACTGTTTAATTCTCGCCAGAATTTTTTCTTTTTTAGCTTTTTGGTGCTGTTCAGCGTCAAATGCCTGTAGCGCCTCTATTTCTTGCTCTTTACGCCAAATTGAGTCAAAATCTGATTTTTCTGAAATTGATGCGCCTAAGATTTGGGCAACTTTATGAAAGACCCAGCAAAACTCTTGATCTTGTTGCACGTCTATTTGATTCAAGATACTGCATGGCCCTATATTTTCTGTATGCGGCAAAGAAGGAGTTTCTAAAAAAGGACCAAAGGGCTCCAGTTCTGCGATTATAGTGTTAACGGTTTCATCGAATAATCCCTCAATGTTACTTGAATTTCCGGATAATGACGATACAACAGCGCTTTTCAGAGTCATCAATTTATCATTTAATTCGTTTACCGTCTTCTCCAATTCTGTATCAAGCTTGCCTTTAATGAGTCCAGTATTAACTTTTGAGAGTAAGGCCGCCATTATTCGTGTTGAGGGCGTTATGATCCTTTCGCATGGCTTGAGTTTCATGAAAAACAGCGCGTTGGCATATGCTATATCAGCGAGTTTGTCGCTGTGCGCTACTTGGAGGTAAGCGTTCACGCATGAGTCGATAGCCAAAGTTTTAGCAAAAACCTGAATAATTGAGTTTGATGCGAATTTTGGGGCAATTTTCTCTTTCGGTAAAGGGAGCATCGTATGTGTTGTTAGATGTAAAACAGCCGCGCGGAACAATCGTCCAATTCTTACTTTCCCATCTCTATTGTATAAGAAATTGTAACAAAGGTAAGAAATCTTTTCTTGATCATGCTGCCGTGTGGTCGGCAGCTTTATGGTGAAGCCAAAGGCATCCGGTTCAAGTGTAGGTTGGTGGATGGAAGAGTCCATAATCATTTTAAGTTTTAAAGAATCTCTTTGAAGTGAAATGTTCCAAGCGTAATCGATGAATCCCATAGGAGGTGAACCTTGCAATATGGGAGTTACCTTGATGTGCCGAATACTGTTTCTATAACGCGTCTGACATCGTCTTGTATGTCGGGGTTATCGCTGGTTAAGGCTATGATTGTTTCTTCCGCTGCCTGTAGTGGCGTGTTGCCATCGTATATCAACGTGGCCCAGTTTATTAGGTCTCCCAGGGACGGCCCATAGGGCAAATCGCCAACTTTATATTGACGCCGAAGTTCGGCGCCTACTTGTATGACCTTGTAGGCTGTATCATAATCTATTTTTGTCCGTTTCTGTAGCATTTCTACTTCGCTTTGCGCGATTCTTTCGCCGACACTGGGGTAGTCGAAGTTTATCCACACAGCCATACGTCTTCTCATCGCCGCGTTTAGTGGTTTCGTTCCTGCGAACTCTGCTGAGTAGGGGTTCATGCTAATGATGAGGTAGCCATACTTGTGCCGCTCTATTACTTCGTTGTCTTTTTCGTTAAGCACAAGATGACCTCTAGTGTCTAAAACCGGGTTTAATCTTGTAGCAACGTCTTGTTTCATCATGTTGGCTTCATCAAGATACATTATTCCGCCTAGCCTAAGCCATTGTGTTAGTAATCCATCCACCCAGTTTTCTTTTCCTAATCCGATGAAGCGACCAATTAAGTCATAGGACGATGTTTGTAATCCACAGTTTACTTCCCAGAGAGGCAAACCGCATAGTTCTGCTACAAGATAGACTACGTGAGTTTTACCCGTTCCTGAGGGCCCGATTAAGGCGCACTGCTTAAAGTAGTAGAGTGCACGTACTATGCGTTCTACATAGTGTTGACCGTTGTCGATATACTCGGGTGTGTTTTTCGGTATCATATTTTCAAGGTGAGCAAAACTATAGTTTGGGTGAAGATCGTATTTTTGGATGTTATATTTTTCGTATAGAGGCGATTTTGACATTGGGCGCTCCTTGTTTATGGACACCGTTACTCTGAATTTGTCTTGCCTAAGAGAGGAGACTTCTTCTATTCTGCTGATTGTGTGCTCTTCTCTTAGACCTTGATGTCCATAACTCATTGAGGAGTAGCCTCCGGAGACGTTATTTATTGTTTTGAAAAACGAATATAAATATTGTGTATTACGACTTGTTATATGCTCTCTTGTTTACAAACCAGACAAACCACTTCGACAAGTCCTCAGAAATAAATTTCAATGTGCGTAATTTTTAAAACATACAAGCACTTTTTTCAACGAACCGCATAAGCCATATCGATCAACCTTGAGCCAAATCATTGAACAAACCTACCCAACGGGAGAAAGAAAAACCGCTCAACCAACACAGATGACCCTCCAAGAATTTGCTGAAACAATAAGAAGCCTAGCAGAGGATATTGGTCAAATAAGCGAAATGTCCTCGGAAGAAAAACTCCTAGTCGCTGAATTCTTCAAGTCCTTCCTCAAGCTAATGCAACCCTTAGCCAAATCAATACCGGTGTCAACAGCTGCTTTACCCGCGGAAGCCGGCAACATCAAACAGGCTTATGTCGACCCTACAGGTCACATCGCATTGATACACGAAGATGGGAATATGGAATTACGAAATCTCGCCGACGAACAAAATCGCGATCTCATGATACAGGGAATTCAAGATGTACTTCCTAAATTCAAAACACTTACTAGCGAACAGAAAAACAAAATCGAAAACAGAATTCAATTCCTATCAACAGTAACAAAGGAAATTCAAAGAGTTTCCGATACAATAGCAACACTCAATTTAGCTACAACAAAATAGCGCCTAACCGCAGTTTGATGACCACCAACTATTAATTGACGAGGGAGATGCGAGGTGGGAACCGAAATCCGAACATTTACAACACTAAAAGAGATGAATGAATATATAAGTGAGCAATTAGACCAGTATAAACTGTTATACGAAGACTACAGCCAATGGCTAGGCGCGCTACTGAGAAGTTGCGAAGAAAACCACAAAAATGCTGAGTGGTATCAAAAGTTAGCGGCGCTGCAGAAAAACATGCGAGGTCCACCAAAGAAAACAACTGAAAAAAAGGCTGCCAACAAAAAAAGTGGAAAAGGAAAGGCGGAACCATCAGTTTGGATTCAATCAGGAGAAATATTGTTATCTTCAACCGAGCAGGGCCAAGCAGAGATGCTATTTGAAGCTATTGAAAAAATCGGCGAAAAAATCCAAAATATCGAAAAGTTCCGTGGCGCAGTTCAGCAGTTCGAGCGGCTTGGTTTAGGAAAAAACGTTACCTACATGGTTTACATTGAAGATGACATCCCACAAAAAATAGTACTACGAGCAAAAAGCGGTTCACTTGCCGATGACGTTTTCAAATTTTCCACAGAACTCTCTGTTCCTGCTGCCTTCACAGATTTTGCTAATAAATAGTTACTCACACTTTTCTTTATCTATAGAGGTCGGTGATTTCAGAAGCTACAAAAGTTAAATATTAAATAGATGAATTAAGTTAGGGGAATCAGTAATCTGCCCAAAATATTCTGTTACAGGCGTCATCGTTTCCATCCGTATTGATAGTCTTCATGCTGAAAGAACTAGCCAATATTTACCTACAGATGACCTATTTTTCGATGTAAGCGCCAAGCTTGAGGAGCAAAAGCGAAGCACTAACCAAGTTGATCTAAACTTCAATTTATTCATAACCACCAAACCAAATGTTGTGAAATACTCCACTACTGGCGTAGTAACTTTAGAAGGTGCACCTGCAGATATAAAGAAAAAGTTAGAAGCAAATCCAAAAACAAATATCCCTCAAATCCTATTCACCGTCTACCAGCATGTTTTCAATTCGATTTACATTCTCGCATCCATATTAAACACGCCTTATCCACCGCCTGATTTACTGCACCCAATGGCTGAAAAAATTCAGATACTACCAACAACACAAAAATCTGAAAATGCCCAAGCTCCTTCTCAACAAGCCTCTGGCCAACCAGTACAGCCTGCGGCTGCTGTTACCTCAACACAAGCGGCGCCCGCACCGAAAAGCGAGGCTCAACCAACCGCTCCTACAACATAATGCTTTCCCCTCTTCGCTGCTATGCAGAACCAAATATAGGAACGCCCTACTTACTGTTTCAGTGTTGGCATTTACGTGTACTTTTTAAGTGATATTGAATGATGGATAGTTAATTTTAAATATGGCTGAAATGATAACGACCTTCCAATTGTCTGGTGTCCTATGGGTGTTGGTCGTCTCGGACCTTGACCTAAGTGTTGGCGTGCGCGTAATGCGTCCTTCGAAGTTTCTTGAGTCAACAATTAAAGACTTCATTTTCAACGTTAACAGTGATTACCGCTATTTGAAAATTGGATACTACGTGTCGTTATATGCCGAAGTAATGGGCAATCCAGTAATCCCCTCGAGTGAAGACATAATAGACGCTAACCGCATCCCAATTTTGCTTCTCAGAGCGGCTAAGTCAGGTGTTCCAACTATTCCCTTTCTTGTAACAGATTCAGTAAAGAAAATAGCTCTCGAACTTGGCTTTCCAGTAACAGTTTTTGCAGTTAACCCCTTCATTTATAGCGGCTATAAAAAAGCACATAACAAGAGCGCATTGTATCGTGCAGTAAAAAGTCTAAGTATGAACTACAAGTTTGCTGTTTGCGCTCAACCACTTAAAGGTGAAATGCTTTCGTTTAAATCGATCTTCGGCAAATGCAGCGAGGCAGATGACGCGGAAGTAAGAAAA
The DNA here is from genome assembly GCA_026414525.1 of Candidatus Bathyarchaeota archaeon. Classification (GTDB taxonomy): domain Archaea; phylum Thermoproteota; class Bathyarchaeia; order Bathyarchaeales; family Bathycorpusculaceae; genus JAOAIV01. Next base: position 10,738 of record JAOAIV010000030.1, read on the forward strand.
ATCCTTGCAAAAGTCTATGAAGTTTTTAAGATCCCAGTTTGTAAACTGCACATCCAGAAGGTTGAAGGTAAAGCATATTTATGCGGTTTTCAGCCCTTAAAAAGAATTGAGCTTTCCCCTAATGATGTAGAGCAAATATCTCAAGAAGTTTTGCTGCTCTCCAAGCAGGATGATTGTGTGAATGACTAAAATCGCTTGTTTCGTAGAAAAATATAATTTCTCTGATCCAGCGGAAGAAGCTGCGCTTCAAAACTTTAAACGCGCCGCCGAAGACATGGGACAAGAATTCAAGTTTCTATTTAAAGAAGACATACCCGAAATACCAGAATACAACGCTGTCTTTATTAGGGCAACCACCGACCCGCTTAACACGGCGTACGTGGTTTCCAAAACTGCTTGGACGCTTGGGCTGAAGGTCATCGACGACCCAGAATCCATAAAAGTCTGTGCGAACAAGATCCATCAATACGCCTTATTCGAGAAATTCAATATACCGCGCATTCCAACGTTGTTCCTCAGCAAGTACGAGCTTAATCACAAGAAAATTCTGGATATATTTGACGCTTTAGGTAAGCCCGTTGTGATAAAAGCGCCATACACCAGCTTCTCGCGTTACGTGGAAAAAGCTGCTTGCGAAACCAACTTCAGGGAAGTCGCCAAGCGTTTCTTCAGAAAATCCGATGTAATAGCAGTGCAAAGATTTGTGCCAACAGCCTTTGATTGGCGCGTCGGCGTTTTAAACGATGAGGTTTTGTACGTGTGTAAGTACATGATTCCGAAGGGTCGCTGGAAACACGGTGCAAAACTCCGCGGTAAGCCCACTTTTATCTGGGGCAGAACAGTGGCGGTTAAGAAGGAAAACGCGCCTGAAAGGCTGAAAGAAGTAGCGTTGAAAGCTTGCCGCGTCGTTGGGAAAGGTCTTTACGGCGTGGACATCAAGGAAGTTGACGGTGACTATGTCGTGGTCGAGGTTAATGATAACCCTAGCATTTACGCTGGCTACGAAGACCAAAGAGACAAGGACTTGTACGGAAAAATTATTGCCTACCTAGCCCAATAGAGGCTTCATAAAAGCATATAATTTATCTATTTAAGCGAAAAAAGGGGTTTACGTGGAGACATCGCTAATGCTGAAAGACATTGTTAGAGATTATGAATTTAAAGAAAACATGCCTATCAATGATTTTGTTAACCAGATGAAAGAGGCTTGGGGTTTCACAGCCGGCAAAGTCGCCGTTGGCGTAGACATTCTTGAACGCATGGCTCGCACGGCTGGTTGTGTCAAGTTTCTTTCTTTCACAGGCAACCTTGTAGCCACGGGCTCGCGCGGCGTCTTTAGAGAACTCGCAAAAAGGAAACTCGTCGACGTCATCATCACAACTTGTGGGACGCTGGATCATGATATGGCGAGGTGCTGGCGAAACTATTACAAGGGTTCCTTCGTCATGAACGATGCGAAGCTGCATGAGATGGGCATAAACCGCTTGGGCAACGTGCTGGTTCCAAACGACAGCTACGGAACTATAATCGAAAAGAAGATGCAGATGCTGCTGGAAAGCCTCTGGAAAGATGGAATACGCGAGGTCTCCGCCAGCCAGTTATGCCGCGAAATAGGCTTGCGGTGCTGTAATGAGTCTTCGATACTTTACTGGGCGGCGAAAAACGGCATCCCTGTTTACGTGCCAGGCATAACCGATGGCGCCGTTGGCTATCAAACATGGCTTTTCAGCCAAGATCACGATTTTAGGCTTAATTTGCTGAAGGATGAAGGTGAGCTAAACGACATAATTTTCTCAGCTAAGAAAACAGGCGCGCTAATCGTCGGCGGCGGCATCTCCAAGCATCACACTATATGGTGGAACCAGTTTAAAGATGGCTTAGACTACGTCGTGTACGTGAGCACAGCAGATGAGTGGGACGGCAGTCTCAGCGGCGCCCGACCGCGCGAGGCGGTTTCATGGGGGAAAATAAGTGCGCAAGCAAAGCGCATAATGATTGAAGGCGATGCTTCATTAATACTGCCCCTCATGATAAGCGCGCTGTTAACCCGCTTAAGCAAGGTTTAAATTAGATCTTTGAAGAGCCATGACATGTCTGGGCCTTTGCGCTTAGCCTTAACCCGCTCGCAAAGCGCGTGCGTTATCAGAGGCATTGCGATGGTGGCATCGCAGTAGCAGACAACGCGTGTACCGCTTTGACTGTTGATTTTTCCCCAGCTAATGGCCTCTTCCAGCGTGCAGCCGCTTAAGCCGCCCCATTGAGGCGAGTCTGTAGTTATTTGTATGGCGTATTTGTGTGGGTAATAGTATTCCTGTAGGCTTTTGCGTAATCCGCCTTTCCTGTTTTTGACGCCTTGGTCGTTTGTTTTCGGCGAAACCGAGATGGCGATGAGCTGTGTAAAGTCTTTGGGCACTCCGCCGCCTATGTAGACCACGCCGATGTCTTGTGTCTTGGTGCCGATGGTGACGAACTGGTCAAATTCTTTTACGCTGTCAAGAATTACGTTGTGGCCCCTGTTTTTGGCCATGAGGAATGTTTCTCCGTACGCGCTGTCAACCATCGCGGGGCTGAAGATTGGGACGCCGTTTTCGTAGGCAACCGCGGCTATGGCGGGAATTTTCTTCTTGCTGAGATATTTGCCTAATAGGTAGAAAAATTCTGCAGATGAGTATGGGTAATCTGTTTTCAAGGTCATAACAAAATCCGTAATTAACTCTTCCATTTTGCGGTAGTCTGTTTCCTTTCCGAAAACATCATAATACCTGTTGATATCTGCCTTCAGCAGTTCCTCGTCGTTTACCATGTGGCTGCCTTGCCAGTAGCCGAAGCCCATGGCGTCCACGATGTCCTCGGAAACGTTGGCGCCAGTTGAAACCAGCACGTCAATGAATCGGTTCTCCATAAGCCAATTCACAATAGTCCACTGGCCAGCCGTGCTCATCGAACCCGCTAAACCCATAACAATAGTCAAATCCTTCTCCTGAAGCATTCTCTCCCAAATTTCCACGGCTTCACCCAGCTTACGCCCCTGATAGGCAGTTCTGCTCATCTCCGCCAGAAGCTGCGAAACGCTCTTCTCCTTAACCTTTATCGGCTCTAATTTCCTATTGAAATATGATGCGCACATTAACCTGCACCCGCATTGTAGATTAGGCGACTTGTATATGAAATTTATCATCCCCAACTCATATTTGGCGCCTATTAGAGGTTCATTGCAGAAACCTATAG
>JAOAIV010000031.1 GCA_026414525.1 Candidatus Bathyarchaeota archaeon
GCTATAAACGGAGGAAGAAATGTTTTCAGAAATCGACAATTATCGTTCTGGCTTGTTTTTTATTTTGTTTCTTCTTTTTTCTTTAGTGCAAGTATTGGATAATCATAACATCGCTCAAAGTCTTGCAACGAGCAAAAATATAGAGTTTTTCAAAAAATTGTTTGGTAAAAATTACAATTATACCGAACTAATTCAATGGGAACACGCAAACATAAAATGGAATAGCTCGTCAAGCATGCAAGTATATACAGATCCTATAAAGATTTATGAATATGGGCAGGCTCGCTGCGGTGGGTATGCTATATTGTATGTTGCGCTTTGTCTTTCCCAAGGATATGAAGCCCGAATGGTGGTCAACATATTTGGAGACCATGCGTGGGCAGAAATTAAATTAAATGACACGTGGACACGTGTCGATCCATCACCTACAGGAGCACAAATAAGCAATAACGTAAGGTACCCCTGGGTTTATGAAGAACGATGGGGAACACCGCCAATACTTGCCTTGGCTTTCGATGGGTCATCGATAATAGATGTGACAAGCAATTATCGAAGCGACAGATGGAGCTTGCTGTCATGGGAAACTGTTATTTTTGGTTTTATTAGCGGTTGGTTTGCAATTTGCATAATTATTATTTGGAAGTTTCTTTTCCGGCCGTTACGTGATTCTTTCATGTAATAACATAAACATCGCAAACCATTGATGTGATTTTTCATAAATTAATTACTGTGAGTTGATTTTGGTATGTTAGTATCGCTAGAGAAAGGTAGTTGTTCTTCTTTGTTTCGCTTCATTGTCTATTTTTTCTATAAGTTTGATGGCTTTTTTGCCTTTTTTCGCTATTTGTTCCTTGCTCCATTTGTTTCTTGCTGGGCATAGGGTGTCCACGTCTATGCCCTTTTCTTCGAAGTATATTAGTGGGTAAAGGCGGCAGCCTAAGGGTCGTTCCCTGTAGACTCTGCAGCGCTTTTTTCCGTTGTCGTAGAAGACGCAGTATCCGCGGTGATTGCGCAGTTTAGCATAGCCTTCGCTGTCAAACTGCACAAAAAAGGTTTTACTGTAGCCTTTTTTCTCTAAGCGTTTAATATCCGAGTTGGCAAGCAGCATCTCTGTTTCTTTGCAGCATGCGCCGCAGCGTAGGCACTGCATAAGTGTTGTTTTTGGCTTCTCGGATATTTCAGTCTGCCGTCTGCAGTAGTGTCAGATTCAGCATTTCCGCCCATGCAATACGTTTTAGGGGTATCTGGCTGCTTTTGCAGCTGCGGTAGGGAACGTATTCAACAAGGCTTTCTTTTCCCAAATCGCTTTTTCTTATCCCTGTTAGCTGTACGTTGATTATTACTGTGCCATCCTTCAGGTGTAGATTCACATGCTTCCCGATGAAGGATTTGGCGCTGTTTAAGGAGAAATTTTCCATAGACTTAATCACTCCAGTTTTCGCGTTCAGCTATGCTGCTCCAGCAGTGCTTACAGATGGGCAGTTTTTCTCCTTTAAAGAGAATGTAGAGCGTTATGTTCTCGCTTTTGCATTTATCATTCCAAGGATTTTGACAATGCTCCAACATCGCTTACCTCCAGTGCTTAATCTGACGGTTGGTTCTGGCGGAAATTGCTTTTAAAACTCGCTGCGAAACGACATTCCGCTTCCTGGGAGAGAGGTGAGTTAAAGTGAACCTTTTATACATGCAGCGCGTAAAATCTGTTTGTAGTGAAGCTTAAAGATGGATTATTATCAAACGGTTGCCACAGCCAGCTTAATTCTCCAGATAGCCACTTTATGCGTAATGTTCGCGGGCCTAGCCTTTAAACGGCAAAAAAGGCTTCGCCAACACGGCCTCACCATGCTTGCCGCGGTCACGATGCATACAGGTCTCATATTAGCGTGGATGGTTCCGTCTTTCACTGCGCTTTTCATAAGCCCCACAAATCTCATCGACATATTTGTAGTGGCTATTCTGGCGCATGCATTCACAGGAGCCGTAGCTGACGCCTTAGGCATTTGGCTTGTTGCTTCTTGGCGACCACGGGAGGATATGCAAGCATGCTTCGCTAAAAAACGCGTGATGCGCGTAACAACAGTTTTATGGCTGATAGCGCTGCTTCTCGGCTTCGTCTTATACCTAAAAATTATCAAGATACTTTAGGTGGGACAAAATTATTTTTGGCATGTTTTAGATCGGAACTATCTCTGGAGTGATTGTTTCCTTTGTTATTTTTAAAAGTGCCACAGACGGCTTATTAGCGAAAGGCGTCGGGTTCGTAGCGCTTCCAGGATTAATATACAGTGTTTTCCCTTCCCATTTTATACTCGAGTTATGCGTGTGGCCATAAACAAAAACGTTAAAGTTATTCTGCTTAGCGATTTCCCGCATTCTACTCATGCCAAGCAAGGTTCGCGGATCATGCATAACACCAATTTTCCAATCAAAAATTTTCAGAGAATTAAGCTTCGGCAAGGCACCGCTGACTTCTGGCCAGTCCATGTTGCCATGAACCGCCAAAACTGGAGCAAGCTGCTCTAACTCGTCAATCACAGCCAACTGCACAAGATCGCCGGCGTGCACGATATAATCCACGTTTTCAAAAATTTTGAAAACCATTTTAGGAATACATTTTGCGCGAGTTGGCACATGGGTATCTGATATTAAACCCACAGTCTTAGACGTCCTAAAATTTGCAACCTCATGTGGAATCGTGGCTTGCTCACTGGTCATTATCTAAGGCCTCTTTTAAGTGAAACTGCATTCTGTATAGTAGATGGGTTAAAGATAATAAATGTTCACACTGAACCTGACCAAACAATAAGAGCTATTTATGTGAGCATCAACAAAATATGAAAGGCAGAAGGAGAAAATACAACTTTCAGTGTTTCAGATTAAATAAAAATATGAAACAAGGAAAATTAGCCAATGCCTTTAACAATGCGCCGGTTAAGCGCTGTCTATTTGTGGTTTGCTAGATACTTCAGATGGAACGGCTTAACTGCTAAGCCTGGCTTCAAGTCCGCTATGAATGCTTGGCTGTCAACTATCCACTCTGCTAATGCGGCGTTTTGAGCTCTTGTAAATTCGGCGAATTCCGTGTAACTTCTATGCAAAGAAACGCAGACAGTATCCCAACCCATGCCTTGTCCACTTTGAACTAAGATGACATTTGGCTGGGTCATATACCATTCCCTCATTTTGTCTAGGGCCTCTTTTTCGTCTGTTCCCTGTTTATGCTTGCTTTTCAAGAAAGTGAATGCTATAAGTTCAAACCCGATTTGTCCAAACTTCGGGATAATCGTGTATCCTTCAATGTAGTTCTTTTCAAGCATTGATCTTCTTCGGGTTACAGTGGGCTGAGAGACTCCTAAAGCCTTCGCTAATTGTCTGTCACTTCTATGGGAATCCTTCATAAGCTCAAACAGAAGCCTGTAGTCTATTTGTTTAAGTTCCTTCATGTGTAATCAACCCTATTGACCATTAAGCATTTTTAGCTTTCATATATAAACTTCTTGTTACCATAAAACAATTATTGCATCATTTTCTAAAGGTTCAACCTAAATATAGGCGCCGCCATGGGAAACTTTTAAGAGAAATAGGCGCGCTAAATCAGGCAAGTGATCAATAAGATGCATGCACAGTTACTCAAGGAAATTGAAGAAGAAATCACTGATCTACTAAGCAATTTAATCCGCATAAACACTACGAATCCGCCTGGAAATGAATCCACAGCCGCTAAATACATCTCCAAACAATTCAAAAGAGACGGCTTTAAATGCGAACTCCTCGAGAGTGCGCCGAAAAGAGGTAACATTGTTACACGCCTGAAAGGAACAGGAGAAAAACCGAGTTTGCTTCTCCTTTCTCATTTAGACGTAGTTGCAGCAGACCCAAAGGAGTGGAGTGTTGATCCATTCAGCGGCGTGGTTAAAGACGGGTTTGTTTGGGGTCGTGGCGCAGTAGACATGAAGGGCATGACCGCGATAGAGATTATGGTTATGAAACTATTGAAGAAAAACAATGTAAAGCTAAAGGGAGACGTGATTTTTGCAGCGACAGCTGATGAAGAACGAGGAGGTTTGTTAGGTGTAGATTATCTTCTGCGGAATTACCCTGAAAAAATTTTAGCGCCTTACGTTCTAAATGAAGGCGGCGGATTAGCCATTCCCACTCGGAGCAGAAACGTGTTTACGGTGCAAACCGCGGAAAAAGGGCTTCTATGGTTTAGGGTTAAAGCAAAGGGCACAGCTGGACACAGTTCATTGCCTAATCTGGCGGATAATGCAATTCTGCGCATGAATAAGGTGATAGATAAAATGGCAAATTACCAACCACAAGTTATGCTAACTTCCACCGTAAAGCATTTTCTTGCCGTGATGGCAAGGGAAGAACCGGCTTTGCAGGAGCCCTTTACACGTCTGCTGGCTAACCCAGAATTAAGCGACAAGATATTGGATGAGCTAGCGAAAATTGCACCACACTTGGCTGAAGAAATTCTACCGCGTTTGAAAATGACCATTACACCCACAATTATTCACGGCGGCTTTAAGGAAAATGTTATTCCATCCGAATGCGAAGCAATATTCGACTGTAGAATATTGCCTGGACAAGATACAGCAAAAACAATCGCTTTGATTAAAAAATTGCTTAACGACATTGACTCAGAAAAACTTGAGTTCGAAGTTCTGCAAGCGCAGGAACCTTCGGAATCAACGGCTGAAACACCGCTTTACAATACAATTGCGTCTGTGCTTCGCGAGTTCGAGTCGAATTGCGGCATAACACCGATTCTTATGACTGGGGGGACTGATTCACGTTTCTTCAGAAAAAGGGGCAGCATATGCTACGGATTCCACCCCATGAAACCAGAAGTAATTTCTGGCAAAGTAGTTAAACTGGAACATGGTATCGATGAACGCATCAGCATAGAAAATCTAGTTTTTGGAGCAAGCATACTTTATGAAACCGTTAAGAAATTCATGAGTTAATATCTAAAAAATATAAAATACTTTTCTCGGCACATAGCCCATTAGGGTTTGTGATTATCATAAACGAGATGTCATGTGTCTCCGAAGACTCTGCAATTAATTTCTAATGTAATCCGCAACACAACTTACTCTTCTTAAAAAAATAAGATTTGTTGGGTTGTGGGGTTTGGAGATAAGGTTTGAGGGGGAGAAGGGAGAGCGTGCAAAAATTAGGTTGCCTCCAAACCTTTCCACCCAACTTTGCAGTTTTGTGTTTTACCCTCCCTTCATTCTTTTTTTATAATGCTTTGAAGGCTTCGAACCATCGATTGTACATTGCTAGCATATCCAGCGAAACACTAGGCTTCCGCTCTTCCAATATCTGCTTAAAGTCATTCATTGTAATAGGTCGCGGCTTAGCGGATTTGTCTAGGGCTTTGCCTGACTCGAAGAATTCGCCTATTATCTTCAGCTGAGCTGATTGGCAAACATCACGTATGTCGCTGCCTGAAAAACCCTCGGAAAGCCGTGCCAACTCATGTAGATCCACATCTGACGCTATCTGAAGATTTGCAGTGTAGAGCTTAAGCATCATTAATCTGGTGTGGTGGTCGGGTAGTGGAACGAGAATTCTCTTCTGGAAGCGCCGTATAAACGCCCAGTCCAAGTCCCAGGGCTTGTTGGTGGCGCCGATAACGTAAACGTGCAGGTTTTTGCCCTTATCTACAATGCCGTCCATTTCCTTGAGGAACTGGTTGCGGACACGGATTTCGCCGCCAACCTCGTTTTGATGCTGCCCCATCAGCGAGTCCAACTCATCAACGAAGACTATTGCCGGTTTGCCTTCGTTTGCGGATTTACGTGCTGAATTGAAAAGTTTAGCAACGTTCTGCTCAGCTTCGCCAAGCCATTTAGACATAATCGACGCGGCATCAATGGAATAGAAGTTGGCGTCTATCTCTGTGGCGACTGCAGCGGCAAGCAACGTCTTACCGCAACCAGGCGGCCCAAAGAGCAGGATTCCCCGCGGCCAACCCAGCGGAAACAGATCAGGCCTTTGCACGGGATAGACGATAGCCTCTTTAACAGCTTTTTTAGCCATGTCTAAACCCACGACTTCAGACCAGCTAACTTTCGGTTTTTCAGTGACAACAAGTTCCTCAGCTTGCTTACCACCGCCCCCGCCGCTTCCGCCCTCAGCGGTTGTTTCTCCGCCTTCTCCGCCATTGTTTGATTCAGCACGCAGTTCGCTAGGCGAAACCGAACCTTGCAAGACTTTGATTCGCTCCTGATACGCGATGGCTCTCTGTACATAAACTTTGTTTAGACTGTAATCAGGATAGAGCTGCACAAGTTGTAGAAGACTCTCTATTGCTTTTTGATACATTGTTATAGCTCTGCCTTTTGCACCCTGCTTGTCCAAGCGAACAGCATCCATCGCATACGCCGTTGCCGCTTTTTCCAGCTCATGTGAAGCACTCATGCATTTTCACCTTCCTACTCAGGAGATTTTATTTCAATTTTTATTTTCCCTTTATTGCCCAAGTTTTCAAGAGCTTTTTCAATTTCTTCATATGAAGTTTTTAAGTCGATTGAACAACGGGTTAAATCTATCTCGCCATTGCTCTTTCGCACGTACTCGAGAAGCGCATCTTCAAGGGAAGGCTTCTCAACTTTCAACGAGATTTCTTTAATCTCGGATTTCTTATAAGAAATTAGGGTTTCTGAAGAATTGAAGCCAAGCTCGTCTGTAGCTTTACGCCCGATTATCTGCGAGGAAGTTGCTGAAAGTGCAACCATCTCTTTTATTGGTGCTGACTTCTCTTCGGTGGGGACGGCTGTGGTGGGCGGCTCGGGCAAAGTCTCGGAGATCTTGCGCTCCAGAAAACTTGATACCTCGCCTAGTATTTCCTCGCCTGCCTCGGTTTTTTTACCTACGGGTATAAGCGACTCATCAGCCGTAATCTTTGTTGCGTAAAGCGTTTCGTGTATTGTTTCATTTACACTATTAAGCTCCTTCGAAACGTCAGGTAAAATCTGGAATAGCTCTGATGAAACAGTTTGTAGAAGCTTCAAAGCTGGCTTTAAGTCAACAACAATCTCACTCAGTTCCTTTATTGTCTCAAGACGGAGAATTACACGTTCAATTGCTAACTGCACATTATAAAGAAACTTGATTAGTTTCCTAATTTCAGCAATCTCGTTAGCGCAGATTGCTGCCCTCTCTTTATTATTTTTCTTTAACGCGTTCATGCAGGACTCAAAAAGTATACGGTCTCGTTCCTTTAACCTGCAACTTGCCTGCTCTAACTTATTCTGTTGAATGCGAAGAGTGAGTATTGACTTGGTAGCAACTTCCCGTATAGGTGGAGGGGTTGAATGGATTAAACCCATGATGCAGCTTGCCCTCCGCCCGCTACCTCATGAAGACTATATACCTGCCTTTCCAACTTCTTTCACGTAGACAACTACCGGCGGTTCTGGCAACTCGGTCGTTATTATAGTAGCGTCGCTAGCAGTTTTTTNGATGGATGCCTCTGTATGAGTTACAGTTGGCCTAGGCTCTATCTGTTTAGTATCGCCTAAGAGTATGTTTGAAAGCTTGCTCTTGATAAGTTCGAGGTCACTTTTTTCTTTGTGCACGCGCTTCAGGTTTTCTTGTAGCATGTTGAAAGCTGATTTGTATGTTTCATCATCAACTTGTCCTATTTCGTGCTCCAGTTCTAAGTTGACTACTGCATAGCTCAATGTTTTGATCTCTTGATCGCAGCGCACAATTTCCTTCGTCGCGGTTTCAATAAGCGCTTGTGCGTCTTTCTTTAGTTGGTTTAGTACACTGTCAAAGTTGTTATGAAGCTCTTGGTAAAGGTCAGGGGAAATCTTTCGTTTTTCAGCTAAATCTTTGAGAGCTTGGTCTTTGCGCCATATAAGCGGAATCTGGTCGCAAAGAACGCTTGATTGTGACTTTATGTTTGAGAGGAATGTGATTTCTGCGCCATTAAATTGTAGATATTCCAGAGGAACTTTCGAGAATTTCCCGTCTGCATATTCAATGAATACGCTGTCGAATTTGCCACTTGGCGTGAGCGCAAAAGAAGCTATTCTTCCTACTGCTCGGCCGTATTCATCTTTTATTGGTTTACCAATAGAAAGAAAAAGGTTGGATTCGTTCGTCATAGTTTTCCTCCTTTAGTTTAGAAGCTCTCTGAAGTTTTCTCTGTCTGCGACGTGGAAATTGAAGGCATGCCTGGCGGTAGCTCTGGGAACTTGTCTTTGACTTTCTGCTCCGCGACTGTTGCGGCTTCTGCAAGAATCTTCTGGGCGTCTTCGTTTACAGTGTCGAAGTTCAGGGTCATGCCTGAGCTTTGGCCTGCCTCGATCATGATGCCGCTTAGCAAGTTGCCTATTTCGCCTAATTCGGTTTCTGCTTCGGGGAAAATGCTTACTAGCCCTGCGCGGACGCTGCGTAGAACACCTACTGCTGGCCCCAAAGTGGATACTACATCGCCTAGTTCGGATACTGTGCGTAATCTTAATACTATTTGTTCAAGGGCAAGTCTGGCGTTAATGATTAGTTTCTCCATTTTGCGTACTTCGGCTAGCTCGTTGGCGAAAACGTTAGCGCGGGCAGTATCATGCTTAGTGTAAGCGTCAACTATTCTTGCAAAGATGGCCTTATCGCGTTGCGAGAATCTTTCAGCGGCTTGATCAAGCTTCTGCACTTGGAGTTCAATGCGTCTAACGGCGAAGTCAAGTCTTGGCTTTAATGGACCCGGCGGCGACACAGCATCTTTTATGCGCTCCGTGAACGGTTGTGTATCCCGTTTTGCCTCCCATTTTTTCGCGAATCTCTCTGACAAATTGATACCTCCGACAACCAGAAGGAGATTTTGAAAATCTTATACATTGTTAATATGTTGAAAATATGTAGGTATATACGTAGGAGTATACATAAGGGCAAAACATGTTTTTGGCTTTAATTGGAAAATTAAAAGGCAAGGTAACTACTATGACAAGAATAGACAAAAAAATGTAAGTTAGACTAAAAAGAGGCTTAAACTAATGCTTAAGCAAAAAAGGTGAAATGAATGGGTGAAAGATTAAAAGTATTCGTGGTAATAGCGCTCTTAGGATTCATGGCGGGAGTAATAGCGCAGCTGACAGCGGACTACGTGATTCCATGGCTTCTAACAGTCTTGCCAGCGCTCATCAACATTAAGTGGGTTGTTTCAGGGTTTGCCGGTGCTTGCTTAACACTTGTGCTGATTACTGCATGGGCGTATATGACGAGAAAAGAAAGGTAAACAGAGGCCTCCCAGTCTCTTTCTTTTGTTCACATAAAAAGCCAGTAGTTAATGAGCGCATTAAGTTAATTTCCCATCTATAATTAGCAAAATAAGAGTGCAATTAAAGCAAAGCATCGGATTTTGTGGACTCAGAAGCGGAAAAAGCTTTCATCCGCAAACGCGTCTTCGTACCTCGATTTCCTCATCGTCCATTATTTTAGCAAACTAAACAAGCTTATTTGTTTTCTGAAATGGAACCACTTTGATTATAAAGCAACCAATAAATATATTGAGCAGTGCTTAAAAGTTTCAGTGGCTTCTTTTAAAATACTTCCAGAGAAAACGTCCTTGGTTCTCTATTCTCGTCAGCAAAGGTATGGGATTGCCATATGGTTCACATAGACCTTTTGCTATAGCCTTAACTATAGCATCAACACTTTCTTCAGAGCGAATCAGTGTGTAGGCCTTTCCTATTACAGGACCATAATGCGCATCTGTGCCTGCGACTTTAGGCAATTTTAACTGTTCCGCTAGTTGAGTGGCTTTACGAGTGGCTCTATTAAATGGGAAAGCAGAGGCGTTTATGGTTTCCACAGCGTCGAATTTGCTTGAAATATGTTTCCCTACGCTTCCTTTAAGCAGGGCAAAAGGGTGGCAAGCGACAGCAACGCCTCCAGCCTCATGTATTCTGTCAACGGTTTCAGCTACGCTTAAACCTCTTGGAATACGCTCGCCTACGTTCAAACCCACGATATGCCCATGCATACTGGAGATTTCTATTCCTGGAATTATTACGAAATCGGTTTCTTTAGCTATTTTCAGAGCGCCTTCAACTTGGTTGTGGTCAGTTATAGCCACAGCGGTCAATCCCTGTTTTTTAGCATAGAAAACAAGTTCCTTTGGGGTGATTACCGAATCATTGGAGTATACTGTATGAACATGAAGGTCAGCTTTTACCTGCATGCTTGCTAACCACTACCAAGCTAGGCATGTTTTGTCATCGTGTCACGCAATTTAGTTAAAGTTTCATCAAGTTTCTTTTCATCAGTTTCTATTTTGCGGAAAAGCGGCGCTGCTTTAGCTATTTTGTGACCAACAGTCAAAGGCGTTAACGCTTCATCCCACTTACTCGTGTGAACGCTACCAGGCAACTTCAGAGTTTGCCAGAGCTGCTCGGCTATTGAGGGCATCAACGGCGCGGAGGCTACAGCGATGGCTTTAACAATTTGAGCCGCCACATAGAGAATAGACGCGGCTCTTTCCTGATCACTTTTAATCAGGTTCCATGGTTCCTTTTCGTTTAGGTACTGATTTCCAACGCGACCCATACTTATTAGCGTGTTGGCAGCAGATTGCAGCCGTGCAGCGTCAAATTCATGGATTAATTCTTTAACTTTATCTTGAATAGACTGAATCACGGCCTCGTCTTCTGAAGTTAGTTTCTGTGGTTGCGGAATTTCGCTATTAAATCGGGTGTTTATGAAACTTAGAGTTCTGTGAATAAAGTTGCCGAGTGTATCATTTAAATCAGCATTTATCTTTTCAATAAAGAAAGCCCATGAGAAGTTAGTGTCTTTTGTTTCAGGGCGCGTAGCCATCAGAAAGAAGCGCCAGTAATCAGCTGGAAATAGCTCTAACGCCTCATCTATCCATATCCCAATTCGCTGGCTTTTGGAAGCTTTCGCGCCTTTGAACTGTAGAAACTCGGTGGCGGAAACATTCCACGGAAGGTTATAGTCCTCTCCAGTAGCTAGTAGCAACGCTGGAAGGATTATGGTGTGAAAGGGAATATTGTCCTTGCCAACGAAATACAAGGTTATCGCCGACTTGTCAAACCAGAATTCACGCCACTTCTCAGGCTTGCCAATGCGGCGGCAGTACTCTATGGTAGCGGACACGTAGCCTAAGACTGCTTCAACCCACACGTAAATGGTTTTGCCTTCTGCCCCGGGGAAAGGCGCTGGTATCCCCCACGCCACATCCCGCGTGACCGCACGCGGCTTCAAGCCTTCCTTTATCCAGTTTAAGCTAAAGTTTTTGGCGTTTAACGGAAGCTGCTGATTATTCTTGATATAATTGGTAAGCGGCTCCGCGAACCTTGATAAATCAATATACCAGTGTCGAGTGGTCTTGATTGCAGGAGAATTTCCGCAGATGACGCAGCGCGGTTCTATTAGTAAAGTAGTTTCCAGAAGCCGGCCGCACATGTCGCATTGGTCACCGCGGGCGCGTTCGTAGCCGCAGTAGGGGCATTTGCCCTCCACGAACCGGTCGGGCAGGAATCTCTGGTCATTCTCACAGTAAAGCATTTGTGTTTCTTGGCTAAAGATGTAGCCGTTCCGGTAAATTTTCATAAGTGTCTCTTGCACGAACTCTCGGTGCACAGGGCTTTCGGTTCGCGTATAGTTATCAAAGGAAATAGCCCATTTCTTGAATAGTTCAGCTACACGCGTATGGTTCCTATCAGTTAACTCTTTAGGTGTTATTCCTTGCCTAAGCGCTTCAACTTCGATTGGTGTGCCATGCTCGTCTGAGCCGCTTACTAACAGCACGTCGTCTCCTCGTAGCCTATAATATCGTGCGGCAACATCGGCGGATAAAACTGAGCCTACAAGATTACCCAGATGGGGTATCACGTTAATGTAGGGCCAAGCGGATGTTACTAGAACTTTTCCTAATTTAACGGCACCCTCCAATATGATCCAGTTCAAACGTGCAATGAGATGTAAAAACTATTACTTAATTATGACGCTATATGCTGTCCAGTTTCAGGCTACTTTTACCACTATGGTCTGGGAGAGATAATTGAAAGCTCGCTGTCGACTTTTAGGGTAAAGTGCCCAGCCTAAAATGCAGTCCAGCGGCAGCAGGAAAGATTTGCCCACGCTCTCTAAGGCAGCATTGCCAAACTCGATTTTGCTACCATCTAAGCGCACAACTTTTATCTGCATAATCATTTTGCCCAGCGATTGCCCATAAATGCCTTCCATGAACATCCAGTACAGGAAGTATAGGACTCCGCTTGCGTTAAAGAAAGGAATCCAATTAGGCCAGCCTGCCAGCGAAAAGCTGGCAAGCAAGTTGAATAAGTTCAATATACCTATTGTTACGCCTATGATGATAACGTCTATTAACCATGCAACGAAGCGCTCTCCCCAAAACGCCAATTTCAACCCAGCCGCGATAGCTTTCGGCTTCGCTGCTGGCACCGCAATGGTTTCCGCTACCACCATAGCTCCACAAACCGGGCAGTACCTTGCTTCTTCAGGAAGCGCACTTCCGCATTTTACACAATAAGTCATTATAATAGCCTCTGACCTGCATTATTAAGGTTAAAGGTATATTTCTTTTTGCACACTTCAAAGTCTAAAACATGTATGTACGTTAAAATTTTTGCTCATAAAACATTCACAACATGCGTTTGCAGGAGTACTTTATTAAGGCACAAATGTAATAGCCAAAGCCAACTTCGGTTTTCTCATGCTTGCGCTGTGATAATATAGTAATCGCGTCCAACGTTCCGTATGCTTTCAATTCTGAAGCCTGCCGCCTTTATGAGGCTTGCAGCTTGCTCTTCGCTAAACCTTATCTGCACCGACGGGCCAAACACTGTTGGCTTTTTCTTCCAGTCCACATTAACAAGCTCGCTGCCGTGCTTAAGCATCTGTTTGGCGTTGCGTAAAACCTTCGCTGGATCATTAAAATCATGAAGCACTATGCTGTAAAAAAAACAATGTCGGCGCATTTCTCGCAGAAAACAGTTTCTTCCGCCGCGCCAACAACTGCGTAAATGTTCTTAAAGCCTTCTTCTTCGGCTTTACGTTTTAAGCGTTCAACCGCTGCGGCATCCACATCCACAGCGTAAACTCTGCCTGTTTCACCCACTATTTTAGCAGTTGGTAACGTGAAGAAGCCGTCGCCGCAGCCTATATCCATAAACACCATGCCCGCGCATAAGCCTATGCTCTTTAGATTCAGCTTCAGACGATGCCACCTTCGCAGCGCGCCTTCACCACAACGCATATGTCCACTCATACGTTTTACCTTCTCAAGCGTTATTCTTCTTCATGGCGCTTCATAACCTTAGGCATCTTCCTTTGCGTGTTAGACATTGCTTCCTTCATCATATCCCTCAGCGTCTCGTTAACTTCCATCTCTATCGTGGCCTTTACTCGACCCTTCTTTTCTCAGACACTAAATCACCTCCCCTCGCCTATTCTTTAAGCGATAAATCATCAACCACACGTGCCGCTTGCTTAGAGGTAAGATCCAAATCAATTTCCATTTTGTAGTGAAATTTGCCGAGCCGCCGCGTTCTGGTATGAAAATCCGAAATCCACCCTTCTTGCACCATTTCCCGAAGCCGCCGAGCCAAATAGTACGAGATAGCATGTGGCGCCATAGGCTCAAAGAAGAATGCTCCTTTTATCGTTAAACTGAGAAATCTCTGACGCACCGAAGTTGACACGCGCTTCTCCTTCTCATAGCTTAACCTAAACCTGCGGTGCAACTGCGCCTTGGCTGATAGTAAGTAAATCGATTTAAGTTTGTGTAAGCACACATCGTAGTATCGAAGGCTGAACAACATTGAGCTTAGAGC
>JAOAIV010000032.1 GCA_026414525.1 Candidatus Bathyarchaeota archaeon
TAGCCGCCGTAGGCTCCGAAGTAAATGTTGCTCAAGAAAGTCACGGGGTTACTCCACTCAAAAGGAAGTATCACTATAAAGACGGTGGCAGCTGAAGCGGCAATTGAGGTTAAAAATCGCCTTAAGCCGTGTTTCTTGAAAATAAGGTAGGCGATGAGCGGCAAGAGGGCTATGCTCTGCGGCTTCGTCAATACGCCAAGAAAGTAAGCTACAGAAGACGCCTCTGGCTTTGCGGTCAGAGCCAGCATAAGCGAGAGAACAAGGAAGAAAGTGTAAATGGCGTCAAATTGGCCCCAAACAGCCGCGTTAAAGACCACTGCGGGATTAAACGCGTAAAGCCCAGCGGCTGAAAGCGCCATCTTGAAATACGAGCGCTTCCGAACGAAAACGTAGATGAGGCAGGCGGTTGCCATATCGAAAAGGTTAGGCGGCAACTTCATTACGTAAGTGAAGGTTGCTGTTCCGTAAAGCGCTAGGCTCTTGGCAAGTAAGCCGAAGACCCAGAAAATGTAAATGTTTAACGGTGGATAATCACACCATGTTCTAGCGTAAAAGGTTCGAGGGCCATAATCGGCTGCGGTTTGAAACCAAACCATAAAATCCCGTGTGTCCACCGATGCGTATCCCTGATTTGAAAAAAATGCAAACCTAACCATGAATGCGAGAAAAAGCAGTGTAGCCAAGGCAGCGATTTCGCGTCTTTTAAGCAGTAGGCCTATGGGTCTCGCCCTCTCTGAGCTTATTCGCGTGTTTCTAAATAAAAGCGTTTTTAGGAAAATATTCGCCGGAAAAATTAGTTAATAGTCCCGCGCGAATGCTAATAAACTATTTGGGGAGCAACATAGTATAGTTTTAAGTGCTGGTTATAGCAAATAATTTTAGGGCATAACCCTTATTCTATGCAGTCCATCAAACAAATAATCCTCAAGAATAGGAGCAAACACTGTTGCATTTACCCAAGAATAAGCCGCGCCTTGTTATTTTCGATGTTGAAGGCGTACTTATCCCAAAATACCGCTTCATTTTTAATGCCGCCAAATGCTTGGGCGCTTCGCAACTGCTGAAAGTGCTTTTTATCGGTGTCCTCTATGAGATAGGCATAGCAACGTTGAAATCTACTTTGCAGCGTATATTCCACATTATCCGAGGCCTAAAGGTGGAAGTGCTTGCGGAAATTTTTGACGAAATTCCCTTAAAGCCTCGTGCTGCCCATGTAATTGCTCAGCTCAAGATGCGCGGCTTCAAAATCGCGCTGATAAGCTCAGGTCTGCCCATGTTTCTCGTTGAAAAATTAGCTGGAGACCTCGGTGCCGATTACGCGTTCGGCATTGAAGTCGGCGTTAACGACGGCAAGTTGACGGGTGAAATCTATGGTGATGTTATAGAGGCTGATGGCAAACGTAAAGTGTTATCCCAGATACTTGTCGCTGAAGCGCTATCGCCAAAAGATTGCGTTGTAATCGCAGATGACAGGAACAACTTGCCAATGTTTCTGCCTGAAATGCTGAAGATAGGCTATAACCCTGACTTCCCATTACGCTTAAGGGCTGATGAAGTTGTGAACGGTAGCCTGACAAGTGTTCTGTCCATCATCGAGGGCAGGCCGAGACCACGGGCTTCACCCTCAAAAAACGATATACTCCGAGAGACTATACACGCTTGCGGCTTTTTTGTTCCACTTCTCACAGGTTTAATCGGCGTTTTTTCCATGATATTACTAATTTGTACTGTGAGCGCGTTTTACTTATTTTCCGAGTTTGTAAGGTTGAACGGTAAAAGTCTGCCTATTGTGGGGGCAATAACGCAAAATGCGGCTTCGGAAGTGGAATTACACGAGTTCGCCGCTGCACCCTTGTATTTTGCCATGGGTATACTGTTAACTTTGCTGCTGTTTCCGCTTCAAGTAAGCAGCGCTGCCATCGCCATATTCGCGTTAGGCGACAGCACCGCCTCATTGTTCGGGAGCTTCCTTGCGAAAAAGCCTTTAGCGTATAATAAAAGTAAAACGTTGGAAGGCTCGCTTTTCGGGCTGTTTTTCGCTTTTCTCGCGGGCTGCGTCTTTGTCACGCCGCTGTTGGCTTTTGTTGGTGCCTTCGTTGCTATGGCTGTAGAGAGTTTGCCTTCTCCAGTAAATGATAATATCTCAATTCCGCTATACACGGGATTAGTGTTGATGCTGATTGCGTCGATTTAAAACTGAGGGTGTATTTTTCTAAGGGACAATTTGTCTGGAGAGTGATCTTTAACATTTGCATATTTTATTATATTCTTTCATTTTGCATTGTTCGCATAGGTTGGAGGGTGGTTCCTTGGTTGTTTTCTGATAAATGTACATGGGGTATTGTGTGCAGTTTTTGCACCAGTGCCATTTGTCCCTTTGGCTTCCCCTCACGTACTCCACCATTTTAATCACCTTTATTGTTTATTTACTTAGTGGTGATTGTTTTGTGGTTGTATGCTATTACAAGCGGCGCTCTTTCAACTTCATCTGGAATATTGCGTATTAATAAATGTTATTGTTTACCCGTTTAACACAAATACATTACCTGCCCCCAAACCTAATCAATAACATTAATACAATCCAACTTCTGCACGATCTGCAACACCATTCTGCGAGTTAATCAAGTCTCGCTTCTGCTTGTGTGTCATCCTCTTTATCTCCCTTTCACGTTTCATGGCTTTGGCACGCGAATCAAAAAGTTCAATGTAAACAACCCTTTCAGGCTTATTTATCCTCGTATATCGCGCCCCCCTTCCTGCCAAATGCAGCTTCAAGCGCCTGTCTATGTTTTTAGTATACCCAGTATAGAAGCTGCCGCCAGCACATAGAATAATATAAACGTAAAACGGCATCATGTTACCATCCTGTGCGGCTAAGGCTGTGAGTAATCAAAAATAAGTCCCTTGCTTATTGCACGACGCATATACTCTTGCGGGTCGATCTCGTAAACTTCTGCCTGATCAACATCAACAATGTAAATTTCCTGTATGCGCGCATTCCGAATTTCTTCCTCTGTAACCGGCGGATTCTGATAGAATATGTCACAGAGACTTTTTATCTGGGATATTTCTTCCTTTTTTCTCTCCCGTGGCGGCTTAGCTAATGCCCGTGGAAATGGCAAAATGTAGTGAGGCGGCATGCCCAACGCAAACTTGCCTGCAAAACTACTGTACCTAATTATCTTACTGGCTAAGCGCGCTGAAGTGTATGTTAAGGGACACAGTGCATATTCCGGCGGAATAAATCCTGTTTCTATCTCCACTATAAGGTTGCCGTAGCCTTTCACAGAGTACAAGTCACATGTTAAGATGTTGCTAAGTCGATATTCAAGCTGAACATCATAGCCTCTTAGGATGAGATGCTTCGCGCAGACAAGCTCCATCACTGAGTGGTTAATCTTAACAAGATTCTCCATTTGGAGCTTTACTAGCCAGTCCTTAAGCGCCCTCAGTCTATTTGCAACATTATCATCAACATCCCTTGTGAGCCGCGACAATAAAGCCGTCAAGTCCTGCTCAAATCTTTCCTTGTTGTTCATCACTCACTTCCTTACCACTTGCAGTGAACACAACCTCAGAGTATAAACAATATGTTTAGCTGTTACAATATATAAACGCAAAAGTACATAGCGCAACAAGCGGCACGATTTACTGCGTTGCACTTTGGTTTAAATAGCATCCATTATTTTTAGTGTCTAATTTTAATTATCATCCCCATATTTTCTGTTTTTTGTAAAAACCTATTTTAAAAATCTTTCATTTTAGTATGTTGATGTGCAAACAACTTTATATGCGATAAAATAGTAATTATACCTGCTAAGTGGGAAGCATGCTGGAACGCACCAGCAAAGAACAGCTGGAGCATTAACTAGCTGCATCTTCCCTTTCCAAGCGATAGCATCAAATGGGAAGGATTAGGCGGTTAGTTGAAACCAGCTGGGCAATGCTAATGCGTTCAGGCTTAGACCCACTGCAGCACTATTTTTTCGACAATTATGTAATTTTGCCTTTTAATAGTACTCTGCTGCTTTCTCGACAAAGACTATTCTGAACCAAGCAAAAGTAAGCCACAAACAATGTTAACCACACCTAAGGCGCCAGTGGCCACCAGCGCAATAAGACTCTGTGGAGAGGAAAATAACTGAATTCCCATCAGCAGCGGTATACAAAGGAATGTTGAGAGCATCCCTGATAAAAAGAGTAGACCTATAAGGTATTTTCGGATAGACGCCAATGCTTCAAAAATTTGAAAACGCTCTCTGCGAGTCGTGTCAATAACCAAGTTGTCCACGTCGACTGGTAGGGATTCACAGTTAAGGCAAGATTTCTTGCGTTTGCGCCTCATACAACCCAAAAAGCAGTAGGTTCGCTTAGTTATATTAAAGTTTGCTAACTAAAGAAATTTCCGCGCTTCGGTGCCTAAAGTTTTCACCGATCAGATGCAAGCAAGTTTAGTATGCCCGCCAAAATTTGAATCGCGCCGACGAATATAAGCACCCAGAAGGCAAGAGTAGCCAATCCTTGTGAGGCACCATGTAGTACAATGATGTTTGCTACCACTAAATAAGCCGTGGAACATACAAACGCGCCTAAGCCTAAGCTTATCCCGCCGAAGGCTACTCGAATGCGATAACTCC
This sequence comes from Candidatus Bathyarchaeota archaeon, assembly GCA_026414525.1. GTDB lineage: Archaea > Thermoproteota > Bathyarchaeia > Bathyarchaeales > Bathycorpusculaceae > JAOAIV01. The sequence goes on from JAOAIV010000032.1 coordinate 4,638, forward strand.
CTACCATTCTGATGTAGTAAATAAGCAAGGCGACAATGATGAGTTCGAAGCCTAAAATTAGAACGGAAGGATCTATGAAGAGCATCAGAAAAATGGAAGCCGCTATTCCCGCAATAGGCGTTAGCGGATAAAGCGGCGTCTTAAACGGTCTTTTCAAGTGCGGCGCAAGTTTCCTAAGCCTAATCACCGCCAAATTCACGATGGAAAAGCCTATTATGAAGCCAAGGTTAACAGCGTAAACCACAAAGTTCACCAGCCCGGTTGCAGCGAAAATCGCGGTGAAAACTGCGCCTACAATTATGGCAACATGTGGCGTACAATAGCGCTTATGAACTTTGCAGAGTCCTTTGGGTAGATAGCCGTCTCTGCTCATGGCGTAGAGCACACGCGATTGCGCCATAATCGCCTCGTTGGTTGCCGCTAAACCTGTAATTGCCAAGCCTATTGTAACAAGAACAGCGCCTGCGGGGCCCATCGTTTGCTCTGCAACGTACGCTATTGGCGATGCTTGATGGCTAAGAACTTCTGGCGGTGCAACGCCTACGGCGACAACTACAACGCTTGTGTAGAGCGCGATTAAAATCAATGCTGACAGCATTATTGCGCGTGGAATATTTTTTTCGGGATTTTTCACTTCCGCTTGCGCTGCCGCGACCGCCTCCGCGCCCAAGTAAAGCTCGAATAAGTATGCTGTGGCGGCGAAGATGCCGAGTATACCTACTGGCGAGGCTGGTTGCTCTGGGGGCGCGTTCTGAATAAATGACCAGCCGCCTACCACGAATATGCCTAATACGGCGAGTACTATAATTGTTATTATGGTTTCTGTGGTTGCGGTTTCTTTTGACCCCATCAAGTTAATGATGGCAAACACTGCCACCACTACCACGGCAGTTAACGGTATATTAATTTGCGGAACAAGGTACGATATCACGTAAGCGAAGCCTATTGCTGAGAGTGCAGTGTAAAACATGTTGCTGAGCCACTCGAACCAACCTGTGAGGAAACTGGTGAAGCCGCCGTAGGCTACTTTGGAAAATGTGTATTCGCCGCCTGCCAGAGGAATTGCTGTGCCAAGCTCAGCGTAGCTGAACATTGTTAAGAGGCTTAGGAAACCGCAGACAATGACTATTGGCACGATCGCGTAGCCTGCCATTCCAGCGGCCTCGCCGATTATCACAAAGTTAGCTGCGCTAAGCGAGCCGCCTACACCCAGCATTGTTGTGCGGATTAGCCCAAGGTTCCTTTTCAAATGCTGCTCAGTTATGCGAGACACCACCTTTTATTGCTCATAAAAAAAAGAAGCAAACCGCTTATGACGGATAATAAGCCGAAAATTATGAGAATCCACAAGTAAAACCAGATATGCCCATCCGAAGCACCCAAGATTTCCTGCAGACTAAAAACGTTGTAGAATAAGAAGAAAGCGAAAAACATTGATGCTCCGCCTATAACCGCCTGCATCAAACCAACTGTTTTCGAGATTTTCTTGCCGATCATTTAATGCTTACCTCTTTAGTAGGAGGATTATTCCTGCGATTATGCTTGCTACGCCTATTGCCAGGAACATTAGTGTCAACAATGCACGGACTACTTTATCTGTAAAAATGCTTATGTCTATTACATTTGACAAGATGAGAAAAAAGTTGCCTGTAAGAATTAGGCCGGTAACTATTAGAAAACCGCCTATGGCAACGCATAATTTTAAGCGGCTCTGCATATCAAATCACTTAGCCAAGCATAACCGCGTGCCCAAACTGGTAATAACTGCGGGAAATCAATTTAACACATTCGCTATTTACCGATTTTCTCGGTTACTCATTTAATGAATTAGACGAGAAAAAACAGCACCCTCTGCGTTATTTTCGCTTATGGCTTCCGCGATTCCAGAACTAGCCTCGCCGAGTTCACGTCAACTTCGACGATCTTGCAGTTTTTGAATTCCTTAGCCTCGCCTAAAACGCTTCGCGTAGTAACAGTAGTGCCCTCCGCTTTCGCGTAGACCACATCTTTAAAAAGAGTTTTCCCGTTGAATATGACTTTAAATTCGCACATTTTTATTACCCAGAATGTGGAAGCGCTCCGCTTGGTTATAAGCTCTTCGTTTCAGCCACAGTTAGAACTTCATTTTTTGCTTTTAAACCAGATAAATAATTATAATGCAAGAACACTATTACACTTTAAATTAAGTCGATCTGATGTTGACTCCAAATGCCTGAAAAAAGCTCTTCCAATTTTGATATATTCCTTCTCTTATCCGAAAATGATGAAAAAGCTAAAAAGAAGCAGCGGAAGGAATTGTTGGTCTCATTAGGCGTCCAAGAGTTCTTCCCTGAGGGTAGCATCAGCGTTGACAAGCGAACTTGTTGGGGTTTAGAATGCAAGCTCTGCATCAATGCATGTCCAACCAACGCGTTATATTGGAAGGCTGGCGAAGTCGGCATCGTGGATGCCCTTTGTGTTTACTGTGGCGCATGCGTGCTCAGCTGTATGGTTGACGACTGCATAAAAGTTGAGCGAAAACGGGAAGACGGCACCATCGAGAGATTCAGTAAGCCAAGGGATGTTGTGAAGCTCGCAGATAAGATTAACGCGAAGAAACGCTTAAAGCGCGTAAGCGAACTTTTCCCCACCGTTGAACGGTACCTAGAGAAGTATAAATCTCCCAAGTAGCCGCTGCTGCCACAATATTTTATTAAAGTCGAATGCACCGCTTAATTAAGTGGTTTTGCCATTAGTGTTTGTTAGGCATCTTGTTTCCGTTAATTTGGGTGCATGGTTAAATGCCGGTGGATAAGCTCTATGAGAAGGCTAAAAAACTTGTAGAAAGCCGCAGAGTTGAATCTTTAGGGTTGGGCGTTTACAATGTTGTTGGCGACCATGGCACCTACACGGTAGCTGAAGATGCCTCGGGCAAGCTCAGTTGCAACTGTGTCGGATTCTTGAGAAAGGGCCAATGCTCTCATATTGCTGCCGTAATTATTCTTACAAAAATGAAAAAGAAAACATGAGATGTAAACTATGTAAGTTGCACCATGCACTTGATAATGAAGATCAATTATTTGTAAATTTGACATGTGCTGCTTAGCTTGGCGTGACTATTCAGTTTGCCATTGATTTTCTACTTCATGAACGCGCCAATTTTCATCAACCCACAAGCATGCAATCTCGCCTCTAAATTTCCATGAACGGATGGTTTCTACTGCTTTTCGCAACTGCCTAATCTGTATTTCTTTACCTACCGGATTGCCGGCGCAGTCATGATGCGCTACTATCCCCAACTGTTCTGACCCATGCTTTTCTATTGAAATCTTTAGGCGCGCTCGAATGGATTCTAACTGTACTTCATTTTCGCATTCTGCAAGAACCTTTACCGGGGCGGCTTCAGTAATATTATCCACGTAATCAACGCCATATTTACCTTTCAAGTATTCAAGCACTGGTATTTGCACTCTGCCATCCATACAGTTAATTACCGTCGCAAACTTTCTCTGATTCATGTTAACCACCTTTCTTCTAAATGCGGATTATTGGTTTAAATTCATTTTTACTGTGAAATGTCCTGAGTTTCCTTCATAGCCTTTTGGTTTTCTATTTTAGTTTTCTAAAAAAACTTATTAGTTTGTCTCTCGAATCCTTTGCGGGTGAACTAATGTCGGGAAAAGCCATAATCCTTATGGGCTCAGAGAAAGATTTAGATTTTTGCCGTGAAATAGCCAAGTTTCTAAAGATTTTGAAAGTAGATTATGAATTTCGAGTTGCTTCAGCCCATAAAATCCCTGAGAGAGTGCTTGAGATTCTCCGAGAGTATGAAAAAGAAAATGTTGTTTACATCACTGTTGCCGGCCGCTCTAATGCATTAAGCGCCTTTGTTGATGCGCACACATCAAAGCCCGTTATAGCCTGCCCTCCGTACTCGGAAAAGTTTGGTGGAGCCGATATTTTCTCATCGCTCCGTGTTCCAAGCGGCATCGGTTCGCTTGTGACAGTTGAGGCTGAAGGCGCGGCGATTGCAGCCGCAAAAATTTTTGCGCTTACTGACAAAGATGTGCAGAAGCAAGTCTCAAGCTATCAGCTGGATAAGAAGAAAGAACTTGAGAAGGCCGACGAAAAAATTAGACTTCTCAGATGAGTATAAACAAAACTGCATGGTGACATTGCTAATCATGTTTGGAGAGGTATTTTATGAGCGTAGACTTTGAAGAAAAAAAGATACCCCGCACCATGGCGACACAGCACCCAGACAACGCAAGGGTTCCTGCATGGTGTGATGGTGAAGTAATTGATGGCGACGCGGAGATTTACGAAGCATATTTCGCTTATGCAACGCTAGGTTGCCAAGAAGTGATGTGGGACTCTGAAGGTAAAGATGTAGACACTCGTGTTGTGCGCAAGCTGTTAAATAGAAACATGGCTTTTTTCCGCGAGCATACCTTAGGTGAAGATGTTTTTCTAACTTACCGAATTCCCAACCCAAAACTTGAAGTGGTTGAAAGAAAAATTGTCGTTGAAACATTACAGAACATAGCCGTAGCCTACGATGTAGCCTCATCCTTCTATAATAGAGACGTGGCTCCGATATTCGAGGTGATTCTTCCCCTAACAACAGACAGCAAAGAACTCCTAATGCTTTGTAATTATTATAAAAAGTCAATCGCTGCCGACGGAGATATAATGCTTGATGACTCCACGAAGGTGGAAGATTGGATAGGCACATTTAGGCCTAAAAGCATAAACGTGATTCCACTCATAGAGGATTTCGATAGCCTCTTAGCCATCGACCGCATAGTTAAGCCCTACATACGGGCTGTAAAGCCCCGCCGTTTCAGAGTTTTCATTGCTCGATCCGATCCCGCACTAAACTATGGGCTTGTATGTGCCGTTTTACTGTCAAAGATAGCGCTTTCAAAGCTGAGAAAGACCGAGCAAGAGCTGGGCGCTAAAATTAATCCAATTATCGGTGTGGGTTCTAAGCCTTTCCGCGGACATCTGTCTCCCGAGAATGTTGATAATTTCTTAAATGAATACAGAGGCTTAGCAACGGTTACAATTCAATCTGCCTTGAGATATGATTATCCGCTTGACGAAGTAACGAAATGCATAAAAAATCTCAACGAGAAGCTTCCAAACGGCGAAGCTGACGTCATCGAGCCGCATGAAGAAGAAATTCTGCGAGGTGTCCTCCAGAAATTTAGGCGGCAATATGAGAGTACAATTGAATGTTTGGCGCCTTTTGTGAACAGCGTAGCAGCTTATGTTCCGCCTAGAAGAGCAAGAAAGCTCCACATAGGTCTTTTTGGCTATAGCCGATGTGTGGCGGGCGTGTGCTTGCCCAGAGCCATCACTTTCGCTGCGGCGCTTTACAGCATTGGATTGCCACCGGAGTTCGTAGGAATGAATGCTCTGACTTTGCTCGATGATGAAGAATTGCCGCTACTAAAGAAGTATTACGTCAATATGGCCCATGATCTGAGCTTTGTAGGCGGCTATGTTTCCTGGGAAAACATAAACATGCTAATGGATATGCTTGAGAAAACTGCTGAAAAAGCAAGCATGAATCCTGGGCAATTGAAGGCAGCCCTGTCAAAAGTCACTGAAGATCTCCAAAGTGTCGAGGGGACCTTAGGAATTAAGCTTGGGCCAAGAACGCTATCGCAGCGTAAACATGAAAACTTTACAAATAACTTTCTAATCTCCTACTTGGAGCACCAGAATGAGGAAGCCAAGAAGGCTATTATTGAAGCTGCCAAACTGCGAAGCTGTCTTGGCTAAAAAAAGCAATATAAAACCTAGAAGAAAATATTACTCAAAAGAATGTGAAATAAGGCGGTTAGGATCATGGGCAGTGTAAAAGACCTAGAAGTCCTGCAGAAACCGACACGCGATATGATGGGCATTGGAAGATTTCACTTTTCAGATCGCTATTCAGTATTCGATTGGGGCGAAATGCCTGACCACATAGATAGAAAAGGCGCAGCGCTATGTTTGATGGGCGCATACTGCTTCGAGTGGCTGGAAAGCGAAGGCGTCGAGACACACTATAGAGGCTTAGTTGATAAAAATGGGAAAATCGTTACCTTCGAGGAACTTGCTGAACCTACTAGCACTATGGAGGTTAACTTAGTTAATGTTTACAGGCCGGAAGCACGTGTCGTGAACGGAAAGCTAGAGTATGACTACAGCTTTTACACGCCAACTCTGAGAAACTTTTTGATACCGCTTGAAATAATTTACCGAAACGGGCTGCCTGAAGGCTCCTCGGTTTTCAAGCGCCTTGAGCAGGGAAAAATTACCATCGCAGATTTAGGACTAGATCACTACCCGCGACCCGGCGAGAGGCTTGCAAAGCCCATTTTTGACGTCAGCACTAAGCTCGAGGAGACCGATCGCTATGTAACATGGAAAGAAGCCAAGAAAATTGCGGGCTTAAATGATCAGGAAGTAAACGCGGTTAAGGAGGTTCTCTCAAAAGTGAACGACGCGATAAGTCGCATCGCGTCTCATGCTGGGCTGGAAAATGAGGATGGCAAAATCGAGTTAGCCTTTGATAGTGAAAGGCGCCTGATGGTTGTTGATGTTGTTGGCACGCTTGATGAGTGTCGCTTCACATATGATGGCATACACGTGAGCAAGGAAGTTGCAAGGCAATTCTACAAGAAAACAAGCTGGTACAGCGATGTTGAAGAGGCAAAGCGCGCCGCGGAAAAGCAAGGTGTGAAGGATTGGAAATCTCTATGTAAGTCGCAGCCGCCGAAGCTGGATGTGCGGCTTAAGACGATCATCAGCGAGATGTATATGGCTGCGGCTAACGAGTTGACCGACCGCAAGTTATTTGACGCTCCGCGGCTTGCAGAGGTGATAAGAGAATACCGCGAGTATATAGGCGATAAGAAATGATTGGCTGGAAGATAAAGGAAGTAATACGGGGCTATGATCCTCATCGAATTCGCATTGGCGTTTTAGGTTCGCATTCGGCGCTCGAGATAGCTTCTGGCGCCAAGCAGGAAGGCTTCGAGACTGTTGTTGTCTGCCAAAAGGGCAGGGATAAAACCTACACTAAGTATTACCGCAATCTTTTCGACCATATAATACTCCTAGAAAAGTTTCCAGATATAACCCGAGAAGATAACGTGAAAAAATTAATCGACCTATGCACTATTTTCGTGCCGAACCGTTCTTTTTCGGTTTATGCAGGCTACGAGGCCATAGAAGAAAAATTCGCTGTCCCCCTTATGGGAAACAGGTACATGCTACGAACCGAAGAGCGCAACACGCCCCGTAACCAGCATTATCTGCTTCAGAAGGCAGGCATAGCTACGCCCAAGATTTTCAAGTCGCCCAGCGAGATTGACCGCCTAGCAATCGTTAAGGTTCCAGAGAAGAAGCGCGCCATAGAACGTGCCTTCTTTTACGCCTCATCGCCTGAAGAGTTTGAGCGAACCGCAGCGGAGCGCATAAGCAAGGGAATAATCAGCCAAGAAGCTTTACGGCACGCGGTTATAGAAGAGTATGTTATAGGCGCTAAGTTCAACGCTAACTTTTTCTGGTCGCCCTTAACCGATGAGATAGACCTTTTAGGGTTCGACCGCCGAGTGCAAACAGACCTTGACGGCGTGCTTGACCTTCCAGCCAGCGAGCAGCTGGAGTTGAAAATTCCTACACAGAACATCGAGATCGGCCACATGGGCGCGACTATGCGGGAAAGCCAGCTGGAGAAGGTTTTCACCGCCGCAGAGCGTTTTGTGGAAGTATGCAAAAAAGAGTATCCGCCTGGCATGATCGGGCTGTTCGCTTTGCAGGGCGCTGTGACCAAGGAGTTGGAATTTTATGTTTTCGATGTAAGCCCGCGTGTGCCCGGCTGCCCCTGTGTCGAGCCTACTTCGCCTTACATGAAGTACAAGTATGGCTTCGAGGTTGGGCCGGGTAGACGCATAGCCATGGAGATAAAGCACGCTATTAAGGAAGGGCGCCTTGAGGAAGTGGTGACGTGATAACAGGCAAAGCCATAGCTGAAATCCTCAGCAAATATGACTTGGATAAGTTGGCTATTGGCACTTTAGGCTCGCATTCTTCTCTGAACATTTTCAAGGGCGCCAAGGAAGAGGGTTTCCGCACTGTCTGCATCTGCAAAGAGCAGGATGCCATACTCTATAAGAAATTTCCCTTAGCAGACGAGTTAATCATCGTCAAGGACTTCACGGAACTGCTAAACCCCGCGCTTCAGGAGAAACTCCGACGATTAAATGTTGTGCTAATCCCACACGGTTCGTTCACGGCTTACTTGAGCACCGAGCAGTTGACCAACAGCCTTTATGTGCCCATGTTCGGGAATCGTCAGCTACTTCACTGGGAAGCCAACCGCAAGTCACAGGAGGAATGGCTGCGCCAAGCGGGGCTTCGGCTACCCGCGACATTCAAATCGCCAGATGACATTGACCGTCTGGTGATAGCTAAGCTACCCGGAGCGAAGGGCGGCCGAGGCTACTTCTTAGCTAACTCGCCTAAGTCATTCTACAAGAAGTTTGGCGAGATGTTGAAGCGTGGCTTGCTCAGTAAAGAAGACGTTGACAAAATTCATTTGCAGGAATATGCCTTGGGCGTTAATGTTTACCCGAGCTACTTCAGCTCGATAATTAGGGGGGACGTGGAGCTGCTGGCAGTGGATAGGCGATACGAGTCAGCGGTTGACGCGATAGGCAAGATTCCCGCCTGCGAGCAGCTTGAAATCGAAGTGAATCCCACGTATACCATAGTTGGCAACTTTCCAATAGTTCTCCGCGAGTCGCTGCTGCCTGAATTTTTACGCATGGGCGAAAACGTGCATAGAAAAGCTAAGGAGCTTGCGCCTCCCGGCATCATCGGACCCTTCTGTCTTGAAACTGTTGTAACGGAGGACTTGAAGATTTATACCTTCGAGATTTCCGCGCGTATCGTGGCGGGAACAAACGTTGGCATTGGCACGTCGCCCTATGCTTATCTGCGGTATGGCGCAAACATGTATATGGGACGGCGCATCGCGCTGGAGCTGAAGGAAGCCCGTGAGCAAGGGCGCCTACTGGACGTTTTGGCTTAAACATTGAGGAATAGAACAATCTTCTATAACTTTCTTCCATAGAAAATAAAAGTGCATAACC
>JAOAIV010000033.1 GCA_026414525.1 Candidatus Bathyarchaeota archaeon
GAAACACCTCTTGGGAAAGGCAGACCAGGTTGGCATATCGAGTGTTCTGCCATGTCCATGCGGTATTTAGGAGAAACCTTTGATATTCACTGCGGCGGTGTTGACAACATTTTCCCACATCATGAAAATGAAATTGCACAAAGTGAAGCGGCAACAGGCAAAAAATTCGTTAATTACTGGCTCCATAACGAGCACTTGCTGGTCGACGGCAGAAAAATGTCAAAGAAACTCGGCAACTTTTACACGCTACGCGACCTGCTTAATCGCGGTTTCGATCCGATCGCAATCAGGTTTTTACTGATGTCTACCCATTATCGCGCGCAGCTTAACTTCACTTTTGAAGGGCTGAACGCTGCCCATGCGGCAGTTGAGCGACTACGAAACTTCATGAGGCGCTTACAGGATGCGGAAGGGAAAGACAGCGGAGGGAAAATTCTCCAGCTAATAAGCGATGCACAGAAACGCTTCACCGAAGCAATGGATGATGACCTAAATATAAGCGTAGCCTTAAGTGCGCTGTTTGATTTCGTCCGCGAAGTAAACGCGTTGCTCGATGCAGAGTTGGTAAGTCGGAGCGAAGCGGCAGAAGTAGTCAGATTCATTCAGCGCTTAGACGAGGTTCTAGGTGTAATCGGCAAGGTAGAAATAAAAGAAAAATTGCCGAAAGAAGCCGAAGCATTGATTAAAGAGCGTGAAGAAGCGCGGAAAGCAAAAGACTGGCAGCGCGCAGACGCTATAAGGCTTAAACTACGGGAGATGGGTGTAATAATTGAGGATACACCGCAAGGCGTCAAGTGGCGGCTGGCAAAGAAGACGTAGCCTGCGCATTTAGATTCCAATTGGCAGTGGCATATTTCTCCTTGTAAAGTTTCCTTGCAAGAGCCATCTCATAGTGCGTCAAAGCACCAGCAACCAGATGAATCTTCAATTTGGCTCTGAAACCTTGAATAAGAGCATTAGCAACAGTTTCCGCTGAAACCCAGTGTCGCAGTTCATTTTGGATGGACGTAATCTTTTTCTCAGCAATCGCTGCGGCTTTAGCACAGTTATCAGTGAATTGAACACGGAGCAGCTGGAACATCTGCGGCAGATCCACACAAAGCAGAAGCGTGCCATGTTGCTGGATGACATTACGTCTTAAGGTTTGCGCGCTACCGCTGATCTTGCGGCCTCTCACGGTAAGGTTAGGACAATTTTTTGAGTCGCCGGCATCATAATCAGCTGTTACACCTAAAAGTCTTAATGCATCGGTAACAGCAGAATAAACCGTCACGTATGCACCCACAGTATCGCCTGTTCTACTAAGGTCACATGCCTGAGCTGTAACGCTGTAAGTTATCTCACCTTGTGTGTCATGGTAGACGGCACCGCCACCGCTGCTTCTGCGAACAAGATCAACACCGAGTTTCTTAAGGGCATCCATATAGACTACTTCGGACGGGTTCTGGTTTTTGCCTATGCTTACGGCGCTGGGTTTCCATTGATAAAGCCTAAGCGTGTTGGGAACAAAATGTTCCGAGCGAGAAATCAGTATGGCTTCGTCGATAGCCATATTCATGAATGCGTCATATGTTTGGAGCGGAATTAAACGCCAAGTCTCCATATTTCAAGCCTTCGTGGATGATTTTTGGCAACGTTGCAGCTTAAAATTCTTGTGCTTACCAAGTTAAAATGTAACGGTAAAAATGACGAGTCAGTGTACTGGCTTTACGGCCAGAATTCTGTTACGCAGAGTGGCTTCAAAAATTTTTGCTGTTAGAGATTATTTTAATTTACCCTGCCGCCGTTTTCTAATCAGTAGGTATCCTGCAACTATTATTATTGTTAATGTTGACGCAGCGGCTACAACTAAAACTGTGGGAAAAGGAGCCACAAAGAAGTAGACTATTTCGGATGCACCTGTGTTTCCCACAAGGTCTGTGGCGTAAACAGTAAAACTATGGGAGCCTTCCGAAAGCACAGCTAAAGTAACGTTTCCAGTTACGGTTACGTTCTCTTTACCATCAAGGCTATAGCCTATCCATGAAACGGGTTCATCCACTATGAAAACAGCGTTAATGTCGGTTTCTCCGTAGGTTCTGTTTTCAGGTGATAGTATTGTAATCCTCGGCGGAATAGTGTCGACTGAAAAATAAATAGGCTCGGAAGAAACGATGTTTCCAAAAGTGTCGTTAACAGAAACCGCAAGTTTATGCCCACCATCAGTCAAATCCGATAAAATTATGTCACCGGTAATTGTAACATTTGGCTTATCGTCTATACTGTATACTATCCAAGTTACTGGCCTATTTACTGAAAGCACCAAAGGAACTCTTTTGGATGGATAGGTTTTATTTTCTGGCGACAAAATCTGCAGCTGAGGCGGCACAGTTCCATACCCAATTGGCGCGTATCGCTCATTTGTAGCAAGCATGTTCAGCCCGTTGAAACCGCCTATGGCATATATTACATCATCCACAACTGCAAGTCCCAAATATGCACGCGCCGTCGGCATTAAGGCACCTGAACTCCATTCACCGCGCTCAAGATCATAAGCGAAAGTTGCATTACTGTAATTGCTTCTATCAAAGCCGCCTACCAAATAAATCCTCCTCGGCGCCGTTCCACCGCTGGTCACGCATGCGGCTCCATGGCTTAAAGCCAACGGCAAATCAGCGCGGCTAATCCAAGTATCGCTTCTTGCATCATAAACTTGAGTAAAAGAAACGATAGTTACGTTTGCCAAACCTTCTTGAAATTGCCTGGCGCCGCCCATAATGTATATTTTAGCGTCAACAACGGCAGCAGCATAACCAAATACGGGAATAGGCATTGCCGACGCAGTTGTCCATGTATCTGTTTCTGGATCGTAAACTTCAGTCACATTAAGTTCACGATAATACGGTTCAGTTCCCCAGTATGCTTTTCCGCCTATAAGATATATTTTGCCATCGACAACACATGCAGACAAGTCTGCCCGTGGCGTGGGCATGGCTGCTTTTATTTCCCACGTGTCCGTTGCGGGATCGTACACTTCATTTCTTCCAGTAAACCCCGAAACAACATTATTACTATCGCCTATGGTTCCGCCTATGCAGTAGATTTTGTTTTTGTAAACTGCTATAGCAAAGCCACTACGTGCAGTAGGCATCGGCTTTTTAGGGATCCACATATTTGTGGCAGGATTATACTCTTCATTAATTGCTAGTTGCGTGCTATTGCGTATGCCGCCGATTGCATATATTTTTCCGCCTACTGCTACAACTCCAAGTCCACCTCTTGCCGTAGGCATAGGCGTCTTTATCGCCCATTCGTTTTCGATTGCGCCAACAAAAGGAAACTGCACTATAGCCAACAGCAAAAAGGTTAGTAACATGCTTATCAAGGATTGGAATAGCCTTCTACTCATGCGGTTGGAGCTCCAGTATCTATCAGTAATAGATGCACTTTAGCCTTATATGGTTAAAGGCTTTCAGCTTTTTATCTACCCATTGTGCAAACTTGCATCTGCTAATTTCATAAAATTTTATTCTTTATATTTTTACATGAAAATGTGAAGAAAATCCAAATAACCCGATTTACTTAGTCATGTTGGATAGGAATGCTGCGAACGGGCGTTGCTAATCTACCACTTCACGGAGGCAAGGCACCTGCTTGGCTCACAAGCCGCATGTGCAAACTTGCAAGAGAAATAGCCCGAATCATTATTGATGAACACGGGGTTAATGTCTTTCTTAACCGTATTTCAGATCCCTGCTGGTTTCAAGCACTCGGCTGCGTTTTAGGCTATGACTGGCACAGCTCAGGCGTAACCACCGTGCTAACAGGTGTTCTTAAGCAAGCATTATCGCCTGAAACGCATGGTGTGGCTGTTTGCGGCGGAAAAGGCAGAACTTCGCGGAAGACGCCTATGGAAATTGCGGAGGTAGGCGAGAAATTCGGTTTTTCAGAAGAAACCATTGAGGCGCTTACGTACATGAGTAGAATGACAGCCAAAGTGGATAACGCGGCGATTCAAGCGGGTTACCCGCTTTACCATCACGCCTTCATCATAACTGCGGATGAGAAGTGGGCGGTTATCCAGCAGGGCATGAGCACGGAAGACCGCACTGCACGCCGCTACCACTGGCTGTCCGACAACGTTACAAGCTTAGTTGTTGAGCCTCATAACGCTGTAGTTGGCGAAACTAGGCGGCAAAAGGTTTTAGATATGACCGCAAAAGCTAGCGAAGGCGCACGCAAAGCCTCTGTGGACATAGCTAAGGAGCGCCCCTCTAAGGTTATGCGGTTGATTGAGGAAGCAAGGCCGTTGCACCAGCGGTCTCTTCAGGAGTGGCTTCCAGAAGCAGAAAATTACAGGCTTCATCAACCGCTTGAAATCCTTAGCATGCCAAGAAGCATAAATTGGGAAACAATGAGCCGCCTCTATGAGTTTCAACCAAGAAATTATGAGGAACTTTTAAGCGTGAAAGGCGTCGGGCCAGCGGCGGTGCGTGGCTTAGCCTTGGTGGCGGAACTAATCTATGGCGTGAAACCAAGCTGGGAAGACCCTGTCAAGTTTAGCTTCGCTTATGGCGGCAAGGATGGTGTACCGTTTCCGGTGAACCGCAGGGCAATGGATGAATCGGTTCAAGTGCTACGGCAAGCAGTGGAAGCCGCGAAAATTGGAGACAAAGAGAAAATGCAATCGCTGCAGCGACTACGACGTCTTATTTCCGAAAACATAAATTCTTAAACGTAAATGCTTAAAATGATTGCAGGGGGCTATAGATTTGTCAAAATCAAGAAGTGTAACGTGGCTTAAAATAGCCGGTGCATGCGGCATCATAACACCTATCACCGCATTCGCATGTATTTTCTTAGCAATTTATTCTGCTCCAGAATTCAGCTGGGTAAATAATGCCTTAAGCGATTTAAGCGTAATGCCCGGCGTAACCGCCGCCATTTTCAACTATGGATTAATAACCAGCGGCATTTTAGGTGCTACCTTCGCGACAGGCTTGTCTAACGCACTAAGGCTTTTGGAGACCGTGTCTGCTAAGGGCGAATTACGTCATTCTTCCAATAGAGGACGTGTAGGTGCGCTGCTCTTCTTGTCGGCATGCATAGCGCTTACCGCCATCGGAGTTTTTCCCGAGGACGTCCGACCTATGCATTTCATCGCTTCAGTGGCGTTCTTTGTGCTGTTAATCTGTGCTTTACTGGGCTTAAGCAGTGCACTTTGGCAGTTTAGACAGAAAACATGGGCGGCGTTCACGCTGTTGCTGGATGCAGCTGCCGCGGCACCTTGGCTACTGCTATTTGCGATCCGTTACGTTTCAGGCGTAGCTATCCCCGAGTTTGTAGCGGCTGTCGCAGGTGGAGTGTGGGCAGCAGTTTTCGGCTTCAAGATGCTGCAGCTGACTTCACACGAGAAAACCTCATAGTGCCGATTGTTGCCTTCGTGAAAATACCCTGTTTTTGTGCTACTTCGAAATACTTCGAGACGCCGCGTCCATGTAGATTTGGGCGCAGCAGTATGAGGAAAAGCTAACAACGTAACCTTGCGCCTCAGCATATTCAACAGCTTCTTCGCTTGGAAACGCCATTGCATCAACCCCCGCCTTAAGCGCCAACACATCGGTTTCCGCGCGGTTCTTCACCTTTGGCCTCATGCAGCCCAGCACAAGCGGCGTTTCCGGAAACATTACGCGGGCAGTCGCAACGACTCGCGCGATGTCAATGGGCGCAGGCGGATTCGTCTCGGCCATAGAGGTGCCGGGTATGGGCATGAAGGCTATAATGACTATGGCGGACGGCTTTACTGCCGCGATTAGATTAAGCGCGTTGTATTCGCCCTTTAATTTTCCATCGTCAAGACCGACGATGACGTGAGGCACAAAATTTAGGCCCGCCTCGTGTAAGGCAAGCAGCGAACTTGCATAATCTTGGGCGCTCACGTTTAGATTGCATATTTTTTTTATGGTTTCGTCGGAGCCGATTATGTCTATTAGCGCCGCGTCAACACCTGCCGTTTTAAGCGCTAGGGCAGTGGAGGCGTCAATTATGCCTGTGTGAACGAACACTGTTAAACCTAACTTGCGCTTGATTGCTGCAATGGTAGGAATGAAATACCTAAGAGGAACTGAGCCGTCGGGCATGCAGCCGCCGCTGATAAGGCAACCTGCCGCGCCATCTTGCTTAAGCTTAGTGGCTACCTGAAAGAGAGTTTCAGGTGTGCTGGCTGGATGCATGGTTTGCAGGATTTTGCCGCCGCAGTGTTTGCAGTTCAACGCGCATCCGCCGCCAGTTACAGAGACTGTTGGAAAAAGGCTTGGTGAGGCATTATAATAACGCGTTTTATAATGAATAAAACCGGGCGCGTAAAAATGAATTGACCTTGGCTCTTGAGCTAGTATGCGGCGCTCTAGAATACGTAAAAGGTCTTGTTTGCTTATGTGCCAAAGCGTTTCTGGAGAAATCGGTGGCATGGAGGCTCGCTACAAAGAAAAAATCGGATGTTTAATTAACAGTTTTCGCTTTCACCCGTGTTTTTTGAAGCTTCTTCGCTGGAATCTGATAGCGCCGGCAATATCCTCAAAGCGTCGTTCACGTCTTCAACCATTGTTTGCAGTTTCTCAAGCCGCCTCGTGAGGACAAGCGTTTTGTATATTGCTAAACCCCGCGGTGACAGGGCATACCGTGTCTTATTTTTATAATGCCTTTCTTCCACTAAGCCACATTTCAAGAGAAAATCAAGTCGTTGGCGGAGAGCAAGACAGTCCATGTTGCAGGTGTAAGCGATGCCGTCAACTGTCAAGTGTCTATCGGCCAATGCGGCTAGTATGTCCTCGTAGAGTTCAAGTTTTGACTTGCGCATCTTTGCACGCTCTGCATCTTCAACGGATAGCCCATTTTTGAATAAAGAATTTGTGAAGCAAGAATCTTAACCAGAAACACGCATAGAACTAAGCATCATCAATTACCGCTACAAATACGGTAAGAATATGGTAGAAAAAGAGGCTACTTTGCCAGTTGCCTGCGCAATTCTTCATATGTGACTTTGATGTCTTCCACTGAAGCCTCATCCTCCAACGTGGAGGTATCGCCAAGTGGTGCTCCGGCAAGCAACGCTTTGAGGAGGCGGCGCATGATTTTCCCGCTCCGTGTCTTCGGCAGCTTGCTCGTGATTACGATTGCTTCTGGCGTGGCTATCGGGCCAATAGTGGTTCGGATATGCTGAACTAGTTCTGCGCGAAGCCCCTCCGATGGCGTGAAGCCACTGCGTAAAACTACAAATGCCACGGGGACTTCGCCCTTCACTGGATCTTCTTTGCCCATAACTGCAGCTTCTGAAACTGCAGGGTGCGCGACTAAAGCGCTTTCAAGCTCCACCGTGCCAATGCGGTGCCCCGCCACCTTGAGGACTTCGTCTGCTCTGCCGAGAAGCCAGAAGTAGCCCTCCGGGTCTTGGACAGCGTAGTCTCCAGTGTAGTAAACGCCCTGCCATCTTCCAAAGTAAGTTTGCTTGAACCGCTCTGGATCCCTCCATAGTGTTTGAAGCATGCCTGGCCATGGAGTTTTTATGACGAGAAATCCCTTGTTTCCCACTTTTGTAGGCTGCCCTTTCTCGTCGTAAACTTCTGCTTGAATGCCGGGCAACGGATATGTGGCTGAGCCGGGTTTAAGCGGCCCCAGCTCGATGCCGGCGAGCGGCGAAATCATGAATCCGCCTGTCTCGGTCTGCCACCACGTGTCGATTATGGCTAAGCGTTCTTTCCCGATTACGCGGTAATACCATCGCCATGCTTCAGGATTTATGGGTTCGCCAACTGTGCCCAGCAGCCTCAGCGTGCTTAGGTCGTGCTTGTTTACCCATTCTTCACCGAACTTCATGAACATCCTGACTGCTGTTGGCGTGCTGTAAAGGATTGTGACGCCGTGCCTTTCGATGATGTCCCACCAGCGGTCTTGCGCGGGATAATCGGGCGTGCCCTCAAAAAGCAGAGAGGATATGCCTAACGATAGTGGCGCGTAAACGTTGTAAGTGTGCCCAGTAATCCAGCCGATGTCTGCGGTGCACCACCATAGATCCTCATCGGTGGGGTTGAAAGCCCATTTAAGTGTCCAGTACGCCCACACCAAATATCCGCCTGTGCCATGCTGGACGCCCTTGGGTTTGCCCGTTGTGCCCGAAGTGTAAAGTATGAACAGCGGATCCGTCGCTTGCATCGGCTCAGGTGGAACGTAAGCGTTGGCGCTTACACCTGCAAGCGCATCATGATACCAAACATCTCGTCCAGCTTTCATGTTCACATTTTGTCCTGTCCGTTTTACAACTATCACTTTTCCCACCATCGGCGTATTCTGCAAGGCGCGATCAGCATTGTCTTTTATTGGAACTACCTTTCCGCGCCTGTAGGAGCCGTCAGAGGTTATGAGAATTTTCGCTTCGCAATCATTAATGCGGTCGGCAAGTGCTTCAGCGCTGAAGCCAGAGAAGACAACCGTATGAATTCCACCTAAGCGGGCTATGGCGAGTAAGGCTATAGGAAGTTCAGGGATTACGGGCAAATACACGGCTACGCGGTCGCCTTTTTTTAGGCCGAAACTCTTAAGCGCCGCAGCAAGCCTGTTCACT
This sequence comes from Candidatus Bathyarchaeota archaeon, assembly GCA_026414525.1. Lineage (GTDB taxonomy): Archaea > Thermoproteota > Bathyarchaeia > Bathyarchaeales > Bathycorpusculaceae > JAOAIV01. The sequence continues at coordinate 8,600 of JAOAIV010000033.1, forward strand.
TCTCTATAAAGCTGATAATAAGTGTAGGCTCTAATTTCGCCGAATTCGCTTTCCCAGATGTATGCAAGCTTATGCCTTCGCGCTGTTTTCACGTGCCTATCTAACGTGTTGTAGGATACGTTTAATACTCCGCCAACAAACCATTTGTAGAATGGCGGGTTTGTGTCGTCAAGCACTTTATCCCATGGTTTAAACCAGTCTATTGCTTTGGCTTTTTCAGCCCAGAATCCCCGTGGATTCCGCAGTGCTTTTTCCTGTTCTTTTTGAAGTTTTTCTCCAGAAGATACAGGTGCGCTTTTTGGACAAAATTTTTCGCCAAAGGGCAAAGTAACATCAGACATGCATTATCGTCTCAGCAGGTTTATTTCAGAAATTAAAAAATTAATTATACATATAAAGTTAATTAACTTAGCTACCTGATTAAAAATTAAAAAATGAAAATAGTTTATTAAACATAATGTGGGGGTTACACTCTTCCCATAGGTTTCGTTCAGCATCTTGGCTATTGCAGCGCAGATGTCGGTTTAACCAAAATAGCAAACGCCGAGTAAAATGTTAAGCGTAAATGCGCCAAATCACACACTATTTGCCCGGTAAAAGGGGCCTCGCCTTAATTACGTCCAGGATAACCTGTTAAATCGGCCTAAGCATTACCCATTGAGAATCATCATATCCAGCAGCAAATCGGCGTTTAAGCCTAATCAGAGCAATGGATAAACAAAAACTAAGCAGAGCAGCTTTGGCCCAATCAACTATCGCCCAGTGTTTTGCAGGTCTTGTTTTGAAGGCAGTGCTGTTTAAGTTTATTTGGCTACTCCCACTTCCAGAGTTTCCGGTTCATTGTGAATTCAGGCAGCACCAGCAGAGCTAAAGCGGCTACGCCTATGACGTAAGCTAAATCTGTCAGGTTCAGCGCCGTCAAGTGGAACAGTTGCTGCGTTATGGGTATGTATGTAATCCCAAGCGTCAAAGCTATTGATACTATTTCTGCTATTACAAAGAACTTGTTTTTGAACGCATCTTTGCCCATTCTCCATACGCTGCGTTTCTCTGAACGGCAGTTCCACACTACAAGCAACTCAAACATGGCTGCTTGTACAAACGCTGTCGTTGTAGCCTCTCGATAAGTAAGTTCACGTGCAACTTCATCAATGGTGCCATCGGGTAACATCCATGGATGTGACGGCCACACATAGTACTCTAGGCAGAACACAAGGAATGTTCCTAGTGCTTGAAGCAGAAAGGATAGGACAATGAATCGCCCCATGCCATGCAGTATGCTTTCGCCTGGTTTTCTAGGCGGCCTATCCATAACATCCACATCAGGCGGGTCAGTGGCAAGCGCAACCGCAGGCGCACCATCCGTAACCAAGTTTATCCAGAGAATCATTGCGGGTAACAGCGGCAGCGGAAAGAGTTCAGAGCCGAATATGCCGCCAAGTATGGCGAATGTGCCTATGACTAGTAGTTCGTCAAAGTTGCAGGCTATCAAGAAGCGCGCGTATTTGCGGATGTTGTCATAGATGACGCGGCCTTGCTCTACAGCTTTAACTATCGTAGCGAAGTTGTCATCGGTGAGAATTACGTCAGAAGCTTCTTTGGTAACGTCGGTTCCCGTGATACCCATCGCGACGCCTACATCAGCAGCTTTTACCGCCGGCGCGTCATTAACGCCGTCGCCTGTCATGGCTACGATGTGGCCTTTCTTCTTCCAAGCATTAACAATTCTAAGTTTTTGCTCGGGCAAAACGCGCGCGTAAACGCTGACTTTTTCCACTTGCTGCTCAAACTCAGCGTCGCTTAGCTGCGCCAACTCAGGGCCTGTCAGCACTAAATCGCCTTCCTTGAAGATTCCGACCTCTTTGGCTACTGCCACAGCGGTTAATTTGTGGTCGCCCGTTATCATCACAGCTTTAATTCCTGCTCTTTGGCATGTTTTATTGGCTTGAATCGCCTCTTCGCGTGGCGGGTCAATCATGCCTTGCAAACCTACAAAAACCAAATCGGTTTCAATCGCGTCGTCATCTAATTTCTCTACATCATTAGTTAATCGCTTATACGCCATTGCGAGGACACGCAAGGCTTTCTCAGCTAACTGCTCGTTTACCTGCATAATCTTGGTGCGCCTCTCTCTGGTTAGCTTAGTTTCTCTACCATTCTCAAGAATATACGCGCACCTTTCAAGAATAGTTTCAGGCGCACCTTTCACATATGCAACAACCGCGTTTTCTGGTGTTTTATGGACGGTTGTCATGCGTTTTCGCTCGGAAGTGAAAGGTATTTCTCGTATGCGCGGGTAAACTTCGGCTAATTTTTCTCTGTTTAACCCGGCTTTCTCAGCAACAACAATTAAGGCGCCTTCGGTTGGGTCGCCGAGAACTTCCCAACAGTTGTTATCTTTCTTCCGAAGCTGTGAGTTATTGCATAAAGCGCCTATTCTAAGTAGAAGCTCCGCGTCGCCTTCAATTTTCAATGGTTCATCATCTAGTTTGCATACGCCTTTAGGCTCGTAGCCTACGCCTGTGACCTCCAAAAATTTTCCATCAACATACAACTGGCGTACGGTCATCTCTCCCTTAGTTATCGTGCCAGTCTTATCAGAGCAGATAACAGTTACAGCACCTAAGCTCTCTGCGGAAGACAGTTTCCGAACAAGGGCGTTTCGTCTTGCAAACTCACGTGCACCAAGCGCCAACGTTACAGTGACTATGGCAGGCAAGCCTTCTGGAACCGCGGATATCGCCAACGAAATAGATGACATGAATGCTTGAATTAAGCCTTCAAGGTTTAAAACTCCCGAAGCAACAACCTCAAACGCTTCCAAAGCAAAAATGAGGGCACAAACAGCCACCACAACCTTGGCAATTTTGCTTGCAAACCTGTCCAATTTCCTCTGCAGCGGCGTTTCCTCTTCCTCGGCTGTTTGAACCATTTCCGCGATTTTTCCAAATTCGGTGTTCATACCTGTGGTTGTGACCACAGCTTTCCCACGGCCATAAACAACATGTGTTGCCGTGAAAAGCATGTTATGCCTATCAGAGATTGGCGCGTCATCTTTAACAGGTGTGGTGCTCTTGTTTACAGGTGCGGATTCTCCGGTTAAGATAGCTTCGTTTGCCTTTAGCTCTACTGCCTCGATAATTCTGGCGTCTGCTGGCACACGGTCTCCTGCTTCCAAAATGAGAATGTCACCGGGAACTATTTCTTTGGCGGGTACAATTTTTTCTTCGCCGTCGCGCAGGACACGTGCCTTTGGTGCTGTTAGTTTCTTCATAGCCTCTATCGCTTTTTCGGCGCGATATTCTTGGACAAAACCAGTAACTGCAACCATGATGACGATGGCACCGATGATTATGGCGTCAGCCATGGCTTCCATGAAGCCTTCTGCTTCGCCGGTCATAACCTCGTAATAACCTATTATGCCCGATAGAATTGTGGCGGCTATGAGAAGAAGGATAAAGATATCTTTGAACTCGTCAAGAAACATGCTAAGCGCAGACTTGCGCTTCTTTGCTATTAACTCGTTATAACCATATTTTTTCAGTCTTTCTTGCGCTTCCTGAGAAGTTAAACCTTTTGGGGTAACAGCCAACTCGCGCGTTACATCAGCAATTTCTTTTGAGTGCCAAGCGTTAGACGTTTCTGCACGCCCCTTGGATTAGTTTGCTATTGAGTCCCAGTATTTCTGCACAGCGGCGTTTTAACTTTTTCCCTTTGCACCGCAATAAACAAAGGCTAATAAACAAGTTTGCATAGAGTTCATCAAACAATCCATCAAAATAGAAAGGAAGAAGCTGGGAGAGTTAGAAAAATGTTTGAACCATGGCTTATAGCACCAATATCTGCAGCACTGTCGATTCTAGTTGGACTATACTTCTACCATTACATCAACAAGCAAGATTCAGGAACAGAAAAAATGTGTGAAATCTGCGGAGCTATCAGAGAAGGCGCTAGGGCCTTCCTACGCCGCGAATACAAAATACTGGCAATCTTCGTTGTAATAGTAGGCTCGCTCATCGGCATTTTCCTACCACAGCCAGTTTGGACGAACACCCATCCCATACAGAACTTGAGTTTAACTTTAGCTTACATGTTCGGCGCCTTCTGCTCAGCGCTAGCAGGCTACTTCGGAATGGAAGTCGCAACAAAAGCAAACGCAAAAGCAGCCTACGCAGCACGCAACGGCCTAAACAAGGCTTTCCCCGTGGGCTTCCGCGGCGGCGCAGTCATGGGACTCGCTGTAGTGGGCTTCTCACTGCTTGGCATAAGCCTAGTTTACGCGGTCACAGGCATGCCTGAAGACATGGAAGTCCCGCCGGTTTTAGCCTTCAGCTTCGGCGCAAGTGCGCTGGCGCTTTTCGCGAAAGCCGGCGGCGGCATCTACACGAAAACCGCGGACATAAGCGCTGACCTCGTGGGAAAAGTTGAGCTTGGCATACCCGAGGATGACCCGAGAAACCCTGCAGTAATAGCTGACAACGTAGGCGATAACGTGGGTGACTGCGCAGGCATGGGCGCGGACTTAGCTGATTCCTATATAGCCAGCACAGTAGCCACAATGATTCTGGGGGTTGCATTAGGAAAAACTGAGATTGCATTAATTTTCACGGGCATAGGCATACTCGCCTCCATAATCGGTGCGCTTACGCTTCGCATCAGCGAGAAAGGTAATCCAGGAAAAGCGCTTAACATGGGAACCTACATCACATGCATACTTTTTTTGGCAATGACGTTTGCCGCTGTATACTACCTTAATTATCCTCTGCAGCTTTGGGGCGCCGCACTCGTCGGCTTAACCGCAGGCATCATAATCGGCACAACAT
>JAOAIV010000034.1 GCA_026414525.1 Candidatus Bathyarchaeota archaeon
CTCCTGTGGAGATACGACGCGCCAACCGGCGGAGAAATCTTCAAGTATTACACACTCTTTCACGGTGTAACCGCCGATAGAAAAATCTATATCGGAACACATGAGCATTCGGCAGACACACCCCTCTTAAAAGGCGCTAAAGTCCGTTGTCTTGATGTGGATACTGGAAAAGAAGTTTGGACCATGCTAGGCTGGGCTCATCCAGGAACAATGGCTATAGCAGATGGCGTTCTAATCTACTGGAACAACTATGACCATAAAGTCTACGCAGTTGGCAAAGGCCCAAGCGAAATGACAATATCAATTGCTGATGATGTTGTGCCATATGGCCAAAAGGTTCTAGTTAAAGGTACAGTAACTGATATTTCTGCTGGAACGAAGCAAGCGGAGCAGGCGGCAAGATTCCCGAATGGTGTTCCCGCTGTTAGCGATGAAAGCATGGGTGCATGGATGGAGTATGTTTACATGCAGAAACCACGACCAGCAAACGTCAAAGGCGTAGAAGTAATCATCGAAGTACATGATCCAAATGGCAATTACTATGAGGTTGCGCGAACTACAAGTGATTCCAATGGCTTCTTTAAGGCGACTTTCGAGCCAGCTGTTCCCGGCGAGTACACTGTTATTGCCCGTTTCGCCGGTTCCGAGTCTTACTGGCCTTCGTATGCGGAAACTGCCATATATGTTGAAGAGGCACCGCCTGCGTCTCCAGTGTCGTCACCGACTCCTACATCAATGACTGAGGCGTACATTACTGGCTTTGGCATCGTCATAATCTTCGCAATAGCCATAGTAGGCTTACTGATATTGCGGAAACGGTGAGTGTGTCAAGATTGATTAAATCTTTCCCTTTCCTCCTTTTTTGTGCCGCATAATGATTTAGGCTCGGATGGGCTGAATGGGCTTTGGGATTAAATTCAACTTGCATTTCATTCTTCTATTCTCCTTTAGTTGGTTCCCAAAGTCCCAGCAAACCTATTGTTGCATAAATTCTGATTCTATAGATTTTTTTGTTGTTTGATGTGGTCTGCAAAAATAGCTATTGGACTAGTTTATAAGATAATGAGATTGCTGATTCTCCTACTTCCGGGTGTGTATGAAGCGAAGAAGGGTTTGTCCTAAAAATGTTTTCTTCCTTGGAGAAGACTTTATTTTTCATGGTTTTGTTGATGCTTTTAGGACAAAAATTCCTGTGGTTGCTTGGCAGCTTGAGCTTATAAGGAATAAAGTCTCGAAACCAATCTGGCTAACTATTATCGTTGATGCTATCGCTGCTATGGCTTCGGCGATGTCGTAGGCTGATTCGAAGGTGCCTAAAAGTAATCCGCGCTTATCCTTGTCGCTGGCATCTACGATAAAAGCTAGAAGTGCGGGGCGTTGAAGGGCATAGGCGGTTGCAAAGAAGAATTCCACAAAATATAGTTGGACTATACTTGTTACAACGGTGTAGGCAAGGGTGCATGCGGCGCCAAGCATAAGCCCGGAAAAGAAAATTTTTTCTTTGCCATATAAGTCAACAAGCCTGCCGGCCGGCGCCTTAACAAGCGCTGCCGTCAAAAGAACAAGCATGTATAAAAGGCCTACATCTATTAGTGATGCGGAGAAGCGGTTAACAACAAATATGGGGTAGACTGGACCTAGCAATCCCACTCCTAAAGAGCTGAGTGTGCCTACTGCAATTAATGGCAGCAGAGTTTCTTTCTGCATATGCATTTCTCCTTTCAGGTAAGATGCATATGCTTCTCAGATTGTGTTGGTCCATTTTCTGGTCAGTTTGCCTCCGCAAAAAGAGATTAGTTGAAAATTAAAAAATAAATTTTTCTCATCTAACTTCTTCAGTTCAAGATCCTTTTTTGTTGTAGATGGCTTTTTATCTAAGTAATGCGTTGTTATTTACCGTTTAAGTGGATATTACCATTTTAAAAGCCGAATATTGTTTTCGTCTCTGTTTTATTGTTGTGCTCTTGATTATCATTTTCTTCGAGTATGTGATGTGCTACATGAATGGCTAAACCGGTTGCTGCGCCAGCTGCCAGCCCAAGCAGTGTTTCAGTAAGCCACGAATATTGGTTTAGCAATGCGATTATGACGAGGATGTCAAAGATTATGGCGATTGCCAAGTAGCCGTAGCACCACATTTTGATGCTTGTACCCCTCGGCTTTGTTATGCCGATACCAGCGAGTGCGCCGAACATTATTAAAAAGCCTATTAGTGTATAAAGCAAATTTTCACCTCATGATGTTGGCTAATGCTTTAGCTTCCCATGCTTAATAGCTTATCTGCGTGGCAGTGGCTTTTCAGTTGGAAACGCTTGCGAACCATTAACTTTTTTTACTATTAATTGTGGTGATAACTTAAGGCTGGGTGCATCTCTTGGCGAAATTTGACGAAAGGCACTGCCACAAATGGGCTTTACTGTTACGTTTAAGACGCAAAAAACTGGATAACGCATTGGCTGCCATAGCCCGAGAAGATTTTGAAACCGCACGGCGTTTGTTTTCCGAAATTTTTTATGGTGTTTCTGGAAAGCATGCTGATCCTGGTATGGCAGGTTCTCTTTTGTATCATATGGCTATGGTCACGAAGATGGAAACAGAGACACGTTTACTTCTAAACGAACTACGCCTACCGCAACCCGATGTTGCGGCTGATCTATTGCGTTTCACTGAGGATTTTGTTTCTGACATGTATGAGCTTGCAAAAGCATCTGTGCCATTAAATTTTGATCCGCACGACGTTGCCGCTAAAGCAGGTTTAAGCAGCGAGGAAAAAATCGACTTATTTACCAAATTAAACAAAGAAACCAAAACGCTGGAGGCGATGCTTGCCAGCAAGCAGGCTGAAGTATGTAAGCATCTTGAGGGCTTGTTCTCCAATTGGGCGCGGCATGTTGCCGAGATGCGTTTGCGGCAGGAATATGAAACCATTAAGGGCTTCCTAATCACCGTTGCGCTGGCAAAGGCTGTGGGTACAAGGCGTCTCAAAGATGCCATGGTGAAGTTCAAGAAAGGTTCGGTGAAGAAACCGTGCGCATCGCTTTAAACGTGTCGCTGAAGGTTGGCATGCGCAGAGAAAAGCTTCAATCTGTCATGTTAAGCGACCACTTCATCAATTATACGATGAACATGGATCAGCTGGATGGCCGCATGCAGTTCTTGAACTGCCCGATCTTCGGCAGCCACAAGCGCATCGCAGAGGAACTGGGCATAAGCGAAGAAGTTGCATCTCTATTCTGTACTCATTTCTGCTTTGCTCATGCAAAATCCATGCTAAGCACAGTTCTACCCTTCACGTTTGAGTTGTGGCAGCCTCAGCGTATGGCTGTTGATGGGATTTGCGAGTTTTATCTTAAACTTGCCTACTCGCCTGTAGCCTCAGCAACTGCAAAACATGTGCCGCTGGTTCTATCTTGGAACTTTACGAGAAAATGTAACTTGAAATGCGCCCATTGTTACATAAACGCCACTACGCAGGAGCTTGATAATGAATTAACCACGGAGGAGTCAAAGCAGCTGATAGACCAAATCTGCGAAGTTAGCCGGCCGTTGCTCATTTTAAGCGGTGGCGAGCCTCTTTTGCGTTCTGACGTTTACGAGATCATTCGCTACGGCGCTTCTAAAGGGTTAAAAATGGGTTTAGGCAGCAATGGCAGCCTCATCGACGATGCCGTGGCAAAGCGGCTTAAAGAGGCGGGTATAACGACTGTTTCAATCAGCTTGGACTCGCATATTCCAGAGCAGCATGACGAATTCCGCGGTGTAGCTGGCTCATGGGCTAAGGCTGTTGGCGCCATCAAAGCTCTGCGAGAAAACGGTGTGCTCGTCCAAGTGAACACGACGGTAACGCAGCAGAATTACCGACAGATAGATGATATTATGTCGCTTGCTGAGTCGCTAGGCGTGGAAAACTTTCACCTGTTCTTTCTAGTGCCCACTGGCAGAGGAGCTAAAATTGCTGATATATCGCCTTCTAAGTATGAAGGCATGATTACAACTGTGTTCGCCAAAGCAGCGCGGCATAAGCTTAATGTGCGGCCTTCATGCGCACCCCAGTTTATGCGTATTGCATTGGGCCTGGGTTTGGACATGCGGCAGTGGATTCGAGGCTGCATTGCTGGGCTTTACTACTGTCGTGTTTACGCAAATGGTGACATCACACCCTGCCCATATCTCCCAATCAAACTTGGCAATATACGTGAAAAGTCCTTTAAGGAAATATGGTTTGGCTCAGACTTGTTCAAGGCTCTGCGGGACTTCAACGCTTTGAAAGGCAAATGCGGTATCTGCGAATATAAGGTTTTATGCGGCGGTTGCCGTGCACGTGCATATGGGCTCTCAAGCGACTTCATAGACTACTGCGGTGACTTGCATGAGCCCGCCGATGTTAAGGGCGATTATCTCGCTGAAGATCCATGGTGCATCTATCAACCAAAAAGTCTTGAGAAAATGGATATGTCAAATTTGTAAAGCATATGAATGCGTCTCGCGCAGAAACTTATTTAAGCAGTATAATGCACCACAATAAAAGTTTAGGAGTGCACTTCAACGTGGATCTTGGCAGCCCGCAAGCGCTCTTGTCCCATGCAGGGTGCCTGTGGATGGCTGAAAAAGAACGCCGACTAGAAGGAGAGAAGGATGGACGGGTATCACTTTGTCTGCTGCGATTTCGATTTTTCAGAAGCGATAGCGCTCCACAAGACTATGGCGCCCTTTATTAATTCAATCAATTTAATATCGCATAATTTTCTTGTTCTGCACGTTTTTTCCTTACTCAATCTTTGTCTTAACTTTGAGGAGACTTGAGACGTGGCGCACGCGGGTATGTCGAAAAGTTTCTCGGGAATGTTCAAAGAAACATCATTAGCTTACTTTTTTGATATAGGCGGAATATTTGCAGGTCTCCTGATTGCCTCGCAACTGGAAGTTTTTCAGCTTTCGCCATGGGCTATAGCCCTTTATCCCGCAGTTGTAAGCGCAAAAGGCGTCATCGGCGGTTTGCTGAGTGGCCGTTTAGGTACGGCCTTACACTTAGGAACAATTTTTCCTCGATTTTTCAAGAATACAAAAAGCTTTTACGAATTGCTTCAAGCTATGGTCGTTATAACTTTGGTCACAAGCGTCGCAATGAGCTGTGTTTCTTTAGTTTTCGGTTACGCTTTCTGGGGAATAACCTTCGCCGAGTTTCCATCTATTTTGTCGGTTGTTGTTGCAACTATGGCTCTAGGCCTGATTATCACCTTGCTGACGATTAAGGTGGCTTTTATCTCCTTTTCGCGAGGCTTAGACCCTGACATCGTGGTTTACCCAATAATGTCCACCACCGCAGACATCATCATAACGCTATTTTACATTGCAGTGCTCAACATATTCTTCTTTGGTTTTCTAGGCTCATGGGTAATCGCCGCGATAGCTCTTGTTCACGTTTTCCTTGCATTTTACATCTTGCCTAGGAATTTACGCCAACTCGAATTTGTCAAAACCATCCGAGAATCCATGTTTACGTTGCTGTTTGTAGCCTTTATCGTGAATGTCACCGGCACTGTTCTTAAGGGCATAAGCACTTTCGTAGAGAATCGCAAAGAAGTTTATACAGTGTATCCTGCTTTGATTGACATGGTTGGTGATGTTGGTTCTGTGGTTGGTTCCACCGCTACAACCAAACTTGCCTTAGGATTGCTTTCTCCCTCTTTCTATTCGATGCGATACCATGCGAAGAATATTTTCAGCGCTTGGGCTGCCTCGATTATGATGTTTATCATCTTGGCATTTTTGTCTCTCACAATGCTTGGAACGTTTTCCTTATCTTCCTTTCTAAGTCTGCTTCTGATCCTGCTGGTCGCAAACGCCATTGCTGTTGCTGCAATAACGGTTGTGTCTTACGCGGTTTCGATATTGACTTTCAGTAAAGGGCTAGATCCAGACAACTTCGTTATTCCGCTTGAGAGCTCCCTTGCCGACAGCTTAACCACAATCGCCTTGCTAATAGCCCTGCTTATAACAGGAGCGGTTGCGTGAAAGTATAATTAAAATATTGCATGAGCCAATAATATACCGGGGGGCGTCTCTTTAAGTCATGCCGCAATTTGAAAAAATAGAATACAAGCCTATCCCTGTCCGCGAGCTTTTATTAGAGATGAAAAACCTCTCTGAGCTTATGATTGACTTGGCTTATTCCGCTGCTCTGTTTAATGATCGTGATCTAGCCGAGGATGTTTTAGAGTTGGAAAGCCGTATTGACACTTTGGCTTACCTGTTAGACATCGAGATTATGATTGCGGCTAGGGACGCAAAGGATGCCGAAAGCCTAATAGGTGTTTCTACTGTGGCGGCAGCAGCAGATAAAATCTCTGATGCTGCTGCTGATATTGCCGCTATAGTCACGCGTAAAATCGGTGTTCACCCAATAGTCGGCGAGATTTTTGAAAAAGTTGAAGAGCGCCTCATGAAGGCAACAGTTAAAGAAGGCTCCGTGATAATTGGTAAGAAGATAGGTGAACTCAAGTCTTCGATAAAAATGAGTGTTGACGTAATCGCTATTCGCCGAAGCAAAGATTGGATAATAAACCCTAGCAAAACTGAGCGCATTTTCCTTGGGGATGTTCTGATAACGCGAGGCGCCCCGCTTGGAATCAGCGAATTTAAGAAGCTCATTGAGGGGAGATCAACTGTGGAGGTTTCGCCATGACTGAGCTGAAACGTTTCGAAGAAATTGTGGAGCGGTTTGTCGAGCTAAAGAATACTTCCGAGCTTATGATTGATTTGGCTTATTCCTCGCTTATGTTGAATAGCAAAGATTTGGCTGAGGAAGTGCAGCGCCTCGAAGAATATGTGGATCAGTTACATACTGATTTTGAACTGCTGGCTTTAACCAGCGATTTTAAAAAAGAAGAGGCTTCTGGCTTTTTAGGGCTTATTAGGCTGGGAGTGGCTGCTGAAAAAATAGCAGATGCTGCTGCCGAAATAGCTGAAGTTGTACTAAGAGGCATTGAGCCTCATCCTATATTGAAATTAACTATCCGTGAGGCAGAGGAAACTGTCACTCAAGTTTGCGTAACCGAGGGTTCGCCGCTTGTTAATCGAACACTTAGGGAGGCAAGGGTGCATGAGGCGACTGGCATGTGGATTCTCGTTATAAGACGCGGTGGGAAAAGTTTGCGACCTAAGCCTGACACCGTTATTCAATTAGGCGATATTTTGCTTGCTTCAGGCTATGCAGAAGGTGTTGAGGACCTTAAGAAACTTGCTTCGCCTGAGCAAGCGTGCAATCTTGAATAATTCTAATACATATTTCAAAATCATTAATACTATAAGTATGTAGTTCGCATTTTTTTATTTGGGAGGATTATCTATCTCCAAGCTTGAAGAGAAACCACGCAGAAGTAGCCTATATACTTGCCCTAACCTTTCCTGCGGTAGGGTTTTCTCTAAACCCATTAAAGTTTTAAATTTGCAAGAGCCCTCCCAAGAGCCGTATGCCGCGTGCCCCTTCTGTTTTAGCGAAATATCAATTGAACCCGAAGTTTCAGTTCAAGTTGATGAATCCCAAGCAACATTTGCTAAGCCGGAAACCGCAGAGCTTGTTGAAACTACAGGTAAATCTTCTACCTGCAATTACTATTTGGGTTATTTAAGTGAAAGGTCTACTAAAGACAAGATTCCTGAGGAATGCATGATCTGCAAGGATATATTGGAATGCATGTTGAAGAAAGCGAAGTAGGTATGTCTTATCGTGATACACACACTTTCTTTTAAGCAGTTAATCATTTTTGTAAAGAATAGTTAGGAGACACTGTTGTTGGCGGTACCTTCACAAGAAACAGTTCCAAACGCAGTTGTCACCTCTGCGGTGGAGCAGCCGAAAAAATTGAATGCCGAAGTAGTCACAACGTTAAGCACTGCTTTTCTTAAGAGACTTGGGCACAAGGGTAGCTTGAAGCCTAAGCGCGTTGCTTTGGAAGGTGAAATTTACACAGTTGAAATTGAAACAAAACGCTTCACTGCTGTTGTCCGGATTGATGCGGGTGCTCGTGAAATTAAAGAGTATGACGTTCAGCCTAAGAGCGAAGAAAATGCTTTTTCGTTTTCACCGAAACTTATTTTAACCGTCCTTATCATCTCCGCCTCTATTAATGCCGTGCTATATTTTGTTTTTAAAGCTCTTGGCGTGTAGCACGTTTATTTTTCTTTTTTTTTAAAAAAATATAAAAAAATTAAAAAACTAGTAGAATATAGATATGCTTTATTGTTAATTTTTGGAGCTACGCTTTTTTCTTTTTCTCTTCGGAATTTTCTGTCGTCTTTGTTTCCTCTGGTTTCTTCTCTTCCATCTCAGCCGTAATTTCTTCGATTGGTTTCGGCGGCGGCGTCGTAGCCATTGTCCAGCCTATCCAGGCGCCTATGAGGAGTATTGCAATGAATGCTATGAAAACAGGTATTGCAACTACCCATAATTGTGGAAACTCGTAATTAATTCCGATCCATTGTGGCCAGCATGGCACAAACAGCGAAAGTGTGTAGCCTACAGCGACAAGTAAGCAGACAACCAATATTGCTCCACCTATTGCTTGATCTTTACTCAAAGCTTTTCACCACTTATGGTGCATGTTTATATGTTTAACCCATTTAAAGTTTACCATAACCGTTGATATACTTCTATTATGTGGTTCCCATTTCCCAAGTCGCTAAGTATCTCTTCTGCTCAAGCGTGAGTTCATCGATCTTTATTCCCATAGCTTTCAGCTTCAGTTCCGCAACTGTTTCGTCTATTTCCTTTGGAACGGTGTAAACTTTCGGCGGCATCCGCGCGGTTTTGGCTATGTGTTCCACGCATAGGGCTTGATTCGCAAATGACATGTCCATAACCTCAGCTGGATGCCCTTCAGCCGCAGCCAAGTTTACCAGTCTGCCTTCGGCTAAAAGGTACAGTTTTCTTCCATTTTGTAGCGTATATTCCTGTAAGTTAGGTCTCACTGTCCGTTTCGCCGTTGAGAGTTCCTCTAAATCTTTTAAGTTTATTTCTACATTGAAGTGCCCGCTGTTAGCGATGATGGCGCCATCTTTCATTTTCTGCATGTGTTCTTTCCTTATCACGTTAATATCGCCTGTGGCGGTAACAAAGATGTCGCCTATCTCTGCTGCCTCCGATATTGGCATAACACGTAGCCCATTCATTGCAGCCTCCAATGCTCTAAGCGGATTCGTTTCTGTTACCACAACGTTTGCTCCCATCCCTTGTGCACGCATGGCGATGCCTCTTGAACACCATCCGTAGCCGCAGACAACGAAGGTCTTGCCAGCCAAAAGCGTGTTTGTAGCTCTCAGAATTCCGTCTATGGTGCTCTGGCCTGTTCCATATCGATTGTCAAAAAGGTATTTCGTGTATGCATCATTCACGGCTATAATCGCGTACCTGAGGCTTCCAGTTTTCTCCATTGCTCGAAGCCGCAGCACACCCGTGGTTGTTTCCTCTGTTCCGCCCTTAACATTCGCCAATTCTCCTGTTCGTTTGCTATGTAGCGTGCCGACGAGGTCGGCGCCGTCATCGAGAGTTATCACAGGCTTATAATCTAGCACCTTGTTTATGCACCAGTAGTAATCTTCAGTTGTCTGTCCACGCTGTGCAAAAACATGGACGCCTTTCTCCGCTAGCGCCGCGGCGACATCATCCTGTGTGGAGAGTGGATTTGAACCGCACAAGGCAATCTCTGCGCCTCCAGCCATCAAAGTGTCAACTAAAACCGCCGTCTCCTTAGTTACATGCAAGCATGCGCCAAGCGTCAAACCTTTCAGCGGCTGTTCCCTGCTAAATCTGCGCTTTATTTGGTTAAGCACGGGCATGTGCGCTGAAGCCCATTCGATTTGCAGATGGCCCTGCGGCGCCAACTTTTCGTCTTTAACTTGAAATTCCTTCATGGCATGTTCCTTCTTTTTCAGAAAAGAATTGCCGCCTAACTATTTAGCTTTGTCTTTATGCTGCAGCGATTGGCGGTGTATTTGCGGTTTTCTCTTCGTGTTTTTATGCTGGAAAAGTTTAATTATGTTTTCACGTCAACTTCTTTTCGAGAGGATGAATATTGAGGGAACCTTTTGCTGAATTCGTTAAGAAAGAATTAGGCTCCAATGTTTTGCTAATAACCTGCGGTTTGCCCGGAACTTGGAAAACTGAGACTTCTGAGGAAATCTCGAAGATTAAGGGATATCCAATTCTTAGGAGTGATTTAATTAGATTGGAAGTTCTCAAGAACGAGGATGTTTTTGACCCGAAAGTTGCAGGGAACATGAACAAGCGTTTATCGGTTTATGATGAGATGTTCCGAAGAGCCGAGGCCTATGCAGATAAGAGCAAGCAAGGCTTAATTTTAGACGCCACTTTCGTAACGCAAGATCTTCGTAGACGCGCCGCCGAAATCGCTGCAAAGCATGGTATGACCTTTGTTATTCTTGAAACTCACTGCTCCGAGGAAGCCTCAATAAAGCGGATTCTAAGACGAACAAAGGAGAATTACGAATCAAACGCGCTGACAAAAGAAGCCTATTACAATAACAAGAGCAAATTTGAACCTGTTGACGTGGATGATTTGAAGAAGCGTTTTCCCCAGCTTAACATCATGCATTTTACAGTGGACACTGAGCAAGACGCACCAGAAGATTGGTACATAATAAATGTGGTGAAAAGGTAGATAGGCTTTTCAATGATAATAGATCTACATATTCATTCAAAACAATCTGATGGCGCTTTAACCGTTGAGGAAATCTTCAAGGAAGCTAAACGGCGAAACATAAGTTTCATATCAATTACTGATCATGACTCCATCGAATGCCAGCCAGCCGCCATCAAAGCAACCGCAAGATATGGCATTCAGTATGTTTCAGGTGTCGAGTTAAACGTAACCTTTTCTCATCCCAAATATCTCGAAGGCAAGCCAATATCATTGGATTTTCTGGGCTACCAATTTAACGCAGAAGATAAAGCACTAAAAGCCAAACTTGAGCAGATAGCGCGTTATCGTGAGGAAAGAGCCGCCAAAATCCTAAGCAATCTAAACGCGGAATTTGAAAAGGAAGGAATCAGCAAGCTGACGAAACGTGATTTCGACGAGATCCAAGCCACCGTTGACGGCACCCTCGGCAGGCCGCACATTGCGGATTACCTTGTGCGGAAGGGAATTGTTCGGAGCCGGCAGGAAGCCTTTGACCGCTACCTCGTGAAGTGCGACGTGCCAAAGTATCCGCTTTATCTTGAGGAAGCCTCGCAGCTTGTGAGGAACGCTGGCGGAAAAATCGTTCTGGCACATCCTAATGACCCGCATGGTACATCGCTTGTGGCATTCACCAAGCTGCTGCCTGAGCAAACACAAATTATCGAGGAGGCAATGCTGCCGTATATTGATGGCGTGGAATGTTGGCACATCCGAAACGACGCGGAAACCACTGCGCATTACCTGCGATTCGCAAAGGAGCATGGATTAATTATTACTGGCGGAAGCGACTGCCACCAGAAACCCATAGTAATGGGGACACTAAAAATCCCTGACTACGTTGCTGAGCAATTTAAGTAAACTCGCTAAAGGTTTTTCGCGTAAGTGGCGGCTAGTTTAAAGTAGGCTGTTGCTTCCCTTTTCGCCGCATCCTTTTCTTCACTACGTACATTTGGGTCGTTTAGTTTGAAGCTTGCAACTTTGCCGCGTACGTAGGCTCTGTAGCACTTGTAGAAAGGCAATACTGCCGTCAATTCTCTATCTCCTGAATATTCCATGTACTTTTCAATAAATATGTCTGCAAGATCCATGCGCCCTTTGAAGTCTAGATCCATGGCGAGAAACGCCACGTCAGCGGCGACATCAGAATATCTGAATCTGTCATTGAATTCTATGGCGTCGAAAATGTAGATCCCGTTTGTTATGAAGATGTTGCCAGAGTGTATGTCCCCGTGGCAGTCTTTGATTTTGCCCGATGCTGCGCGGTTCTTAAAAACCGCCTCTCTTTGACTCATGAAGCCACTAACACTGGTCCTAATCAGCTCGAAGTCTTCTCTGGCTATTGTTTTGTCGATGAAGTCTGCAGTCTGATCAAGATTCTCTTTCCAGTTAGCCTCAATCGTGGCTATAGATCCGAACCTACTTATCTGCTGGTTTGTCTCTGCCTTTGCATGGAAATCTGCGATGCGCTTCGCTATTCTGTCCACAAGCTTCGCGTCTACTTTGTTCTCTTCGAGGAGCCTGCTCATTATTTTCTCCTGCGGCAACCGCTTCATTTTCACCGCGTACTCCACTGTTTCCCCTACGCCCTTGATCTTGACCCCATCAGCTTTGTTTATGGGCACGACTTCAAGGTACAAGTCGCCGCATAATCGTCTGTTAAGCTCCAATTCTTTCTGGCAGAAGAATCGCCTCTTCTCTAGCGTTGTGAAGTCAAGGAAGCCGAAGTTCACAGCCTTCTTAACCTTGTAGACAAACCTTTCCGTTAGGAAGACAAATGATATGTGTGTCTGCAAAAGTTCAACCTTGTACACGTCTTCATCATAGGCTGCCGGATTCATTAATGCGTCTACAACTTGTTTCTGCGTTAGCATTGGCAAATATAGCCTCTTCACTCGACTTATATGTGCTTCCCTTTAAAATCTTTCAGTATGTGGGAATATAAGCGGCCCTCTTGCCGCATAATTTTGGTTCTTGTGAAACCAATAAGCACAAGTTTGTAGTGTTTGTACATTTTTCTTGTTATATTCCAATTTCGGAATACAAAAATAAATACTGATTCAAATACCCTTATCTAGGGTGCTG
>JAOAIV010000035.1 GCA_026414525.1 Candidatus Bathyarchaeota archaeon
GATACTTTCGTCAAAGCTGTTGAACAATGTCTATCCCGAAAAATTAATGCAAGTATTACTAATGTTCCGTTATCATGCTATTATGAATATCGCTGGGAAATATTACGCTTTTATAGCGAATTTTTCCATGCTCAGTGGACAGAGTATATTTCAGAGCCTATTGCTTCTATTTTCATAGAAGAAAAAATAAACCCAACTTATATCGCTATAAGTAAAGCTAACTCTACAACTCTGCTCATCTATTATAGATAAGAATGTCTGCGAGATGTTTTATTGCCAATGTGCCTTCTCAGCGTAAAATTTATCTTAGCTGGATTTGCATACATTAAAGAAGAAAAAGAAAGGGGGAAGTTTGGCGCGGGAGAAAGTCAGCTTTAAAAAGGTGAGCTACCTCACCTCGGCCGCTTTTCCATGCTTTTCCGTCACCTCGGCCGCTTTGATAGGCTTCTTGTTTTTCTATGTGTCGTGGGTTATGAAGTTGTCGTTCTGGCTTTTGAAAAGTTTTTCGCTTGTAACGCGATTGTTTATCCGAAGATAGTTGTATGAAGCACCATGAAATCTATGACGCCGACTATGTATGAGGAAACCCAAAAAATTGTTGTTAACTGCGCGATTTTTCTGCTTTTGGCTAGGAATGTTGCGGATGCTGGACGCCAAAGCGCAACAAGCCATGTTCCGAAGATCAACGCGGGAATTGAAAAGATGCCATGTAAGCTATTCATGAGTAAGCGTAGAGGCGTGCTGGTGAATGCTTCAGTAGAGGCGGTGAAGGGATCCATGAGAAGCACTGTGGAGAAGCCAGCCCACCACGCGCACATCACTATGAGCATTAGAATTTCATGCGCGAAACAGTTGCCCTTCATCCGCAGCCACATGCTCAATAGAACCAGCGCGGTCCAGATGGTTTGCATAAGGAGGTTTATCTGGGCGAAGCTTAAGCCGATTGCAGCGAAGGGGAAGAAGAATATTGATCCAACCTCGAATGCGATGACGGCAAAAATTGTGAGGAGGAATATCCTTTTTTGCCAAGAGGGGCTGAAAAGCGGCTTAGCCGCGCTTTTTCTTTTTGCAGTAACAAGCAGCGCAGTTAAAGTTACTGCTACCAGCAGAACGCTTACGGCAACAAGCGCATAAAACTCTGTTTGCCTTAGCCCAAGAATAAGCTCTGGGCTCCACATATTGGTGGCAACGGCTTGCACAGTAACAGTCAAGTCTTCGATGTACCAGCCTGCACGGTTTGTAACGTTTTTAAATCGCTCTGATGAGGCGACAAACACGCCTGTGGCTTTATCCCACTCCTTATGTCTGAAAGAGTCATTTCCATAGGTTACGACGCGTCGTGCGCCCAACACCGTTTTTTCCTCTTGCCGCTGAATAGTCACGTTAACTGGTTTTCCCGTATGCACTGCGGCATCATAGAATGTATCGCCGGGGCTGAGGTTCGCTGGAATAATCATCCAGCCCTCCACATTTCCTTCGGTAAAGTTAAACTGCCAAATGGCGCTGCCCACCGTGCCATTAGTGTACTTGGCAGTAAGGTTCACTGAGAATGCAGCGCCTTGAATCTGCAAAACTTCCATCCTAAACCATCGAACATCATGCGTTGGGGGAGGTGCGCCTTTGCCAGTTATGCTAACGGTGTATTCAATCCAATATCCCACCTTTACGCCAACAGTAGGCGCACAATAAGTAAGCGGCAAGTTGATAGTAGCAAAAGCAGCAACAACTGTGAATACTAAAACCAAAATAAACGATGGTTTCATTTTTTATCTAGGATAATTCTACTATTGTAATCTTAAATCATTTTTGCTAAATTTGTTTAAAAAAAGATAAAATATTAATTAGACACTTAGATCATGCGGCTTTAACGCTACTACCACACCCCAACAGATAAACCTAACATTACGTCAGACAAAAAATTTGCACTGTTGCTGAAGCTATAAATATAATGAAGCGTAAGCCCCCAGCGAACACAAAAGCTATTTCTTTTGAAACGCAAAATTAAGCCTTACACCACTTACTCATTTTCGCTTTGCGATCTTAGTAACGCACCCAGCGTTTTATGGCAACGGCTACACTCAAACATTGCATTACCGCACGCAGGGCAAAACAACTCCCCATCAAGCAGTCTCTTCAGCAACGTAGCCAACGCCTTTTCATTCTGCCGCATACGCATGTCACTAACTGCAGATTCAGCCGCGCCCGTTACCTCCTCAGAAGCGACTAGTTCACGATAAACCTTGCTTATGCTGGTTTTCCCTTCCCGCAACTTCTGTTTATCCTCTTCGCTTGCCTTCTCCAATATTTTCCTGCCCCGCTTAAAAGTGCTGGGTGAAACGCCAACTTTTTTGGCGACTTTGGCAACGGCTTCCTTCTTCTTGAAAAATGGCGTGTCTTTTAACGTGAAATCAGCCTCATTCAGCGAAACTCCAGTCTGCGTTGGCGCTTGCCGATTTCTAGCCAGCTCCTTCTCTATCTCCAGCAGTGGAACACCAAGCTCGACAAGCTGAAACTTGGTTAAATGCCGGCGCCGCAAATTTGCCTCAATAACAAATTTTCGTTCAAGCAGCTTATTCTCAAACTTGCGCACTTCAAAATCTGGCTCAATCCCCAGTTCAACGCAAGCGCGAAAGCGATGATGCCCATCCAAAATCTCTAAGTCTTCGTTTACCACAATAGGATAATATTGCCCTTCAGCTTGGATTGAAGCTTTCAACTCAGCGAATTCCTCATCAGACATTTTAGGCAATAACTTCTCATATTCAGGGTTTACTCGTAAGCTCATAACATCGCCTTGTTTGCTATACGCATATTTTGTGGTATTCACTATTTAAGTGCAAAATTCGCTAGCTCTCGTGGCATGGCTTGCTTATGCGAAGTTTTATTTTTCGTAGTCTTCTCGCTGCTTAAGCCACGCTGAATGCCGCTCAATAACTTTGCGTATTTGCTGGTCTATGAAGTCGTCTACGCTTAGGAACCCCAGATCACATATGTCCTGCTGAAGTTTCTCGTATTCTTCCTTAGGAATTTCCACGCATTCATATCGGCCATTCAAAAAGCCGAGTTTGAAGCGTATAGCATCTCGGATGAACTCTTCCTTTGTTGAATAGCCAAGTTGCTTGTTAGCGTCTATGAAGTTTTGAATTTCATTCAGCAGTTCAGATGGCAATATTACGCTTTGCGAAAGCAAACTTTCGATTGCGTCTGTGTAGGTTTGCATTTTCATAGTTTGCGCCGTTATTTCGCCTAGCAGTGCGGTGAGCGTTTGGTGCGCATCGTCTGATATTCAGATGGTTTTCATGCCCTGCCTCATGCATACTTTGTGAAGATTTTCTGTATACTAATTAGATAATGTATGAGGTTTACACGAATGAAGCATAACATAAGCATAACAATGACCATAAACTATTCCACAATCTAGAAAGCCTACGCGAAGAGAAAAACGCAGCACGTTCATCGAGCATCAATAACGCTAGGCTTAGACGCTTATATAAACAAAAAAGAGGTAATAGAGGCTAAACTCCGGAAAGCGCCAGTAACACCCATGAACAGCGTCGAATTATCAAACAGCAGGGCAACTGCGTCGTGCTATTGAATACCCCACTTCTTCGTCACCTTGACTATAACGAATATCACTAGAGCAACAATTATGAAGGTTATCAACGCCACCAAGAAGCTGCCAATACCGAAAGTCTGGGCGCCAACCATAACAGCATAAGTTGCCAAGTCTTCAAGGCCTGGAAGCGCCAATCCAATAGCAGGCAACAGCAAATCTTTAACAAGAGACTGCACAAGCGCACCCAAATACAAGCCCATAATGAAAGCAACTGCAAGCCCTAAAACCTTATAGCTCTCAAGAAACGCCTTGAACTCGTTCCAGAAGCCCTTCGGCGCTGGCGGAGCAGGTTTAGGCTCAAGCAAAGAACGAATCTTCTTCAGCTCCTCAAGCATTTCTTCATCTTTAACCAAAGCCAAATCCCCTCCCTGCAACAATGGTTTGTCGCGGTCAGCTTATAAGGCTTTATAAACACCAAAAAACAAGGCGCAGAATTCCGTTAAATTTTCGCGCGCTAACCTTGGCATTCAATTCTAAAAACGCGTGCTAACACTAAATAGGCAAAGAGATGCATGGTGGGCCGAGCCGGATTTGAACCGGCGACCTTTCGGTTATCAGCCGAACGCTCCAGCCAAGCTGAGCTATCGGCCCACATGCCACAGCGAACAAACTTTAATGCATGTTAGTTAATAAGAATTTTCGTAAATCTTTTAACCCTTGCGCATCATTCTTCTCTGCAAGCGTGGGCCCGTAGCCTAGCACGGATTAGGGTGTCGGCCTTCGGAGCCGGAGGTCGTGGGTTCAAATCCCACCGGGCCCGCCATTCTAAAGGGTGCAAATCACACCCTCACGTTTTAATTATCAGCCCAATTACCCAAACAGGTAAAAACGTGAAAAACGAAATCTACGACTACCACCAACGACTACAACGCTACAAACAACAAATAACAAAACTCCCAAACAGCCAAACCGCCCTACAACTACTAGACCACCTCGCATCCAAAATTCAAGCCTCGCCGCTACAAGCGCAGCGATTGTTGGGGGAGACGTCGCCCGCAATCATAAAAACCAGCTATGGAGGAAATATATCGTTGGAAGCCAAAACTCATGGAGCACGGGCTAAACTGCCAATTAAAAGAGGCATGCTGCAACTATATTTTTTATTTAATTTCATTCGGAGTGATTCAAAATCGACGCGACCATTTTCTATTACACGTTTTTTTTGTTTTTTAACTCTAGTTAAATCAAGTTATGGTCAAGATTAAAGGTTATAAAAGGATTAATTTTTCCCGTCTTTTATTAGGAAAAAAAGAGGGAGATTACTCATGAAAGTTGCCATGGCTCAGATAAACCCCGCAGTAGGCGATCTTGAGGGAAATATGGAAAAGATTATGAAATTTACGGTTGATGCTAAGAGAAGTAACGCAGATTTGGTGGCTTTTCCGGAATTAGCAATAACAGGGTATCCTCCACAGGACTTATTGCTTGAAAAGACCTTCGTAGAGAGCAACAAAAAGCTACTCTTAGAATTTATTAAAGAAAACGATGTTGACATAGCCGGGATAATAGGGTTTGTGGACTATAAAGGCAAAAATCTTTACAATGCCGCAGCGGTTTTTCGCCACAAAAAACTCCTCGGCGTCGTTTACAAACGCTTTTGCCAACATATGATGTTTTCGATGAAGATAGATACTTTAAGCCTGCAAACCAGGAAGAAATTAAGCCGGTATTAATTAACTTAAATGGAACAGAGTTCAAGTTGGGAGTAGAAATTTGTGAAGATTTATGGGATAAGAACTATGACGTTAAAGTTACCGATTTGCTGAAGGCGAGAGGGGCAGAAATCATTGTTAGCATTTCTGCCTCGCCTTTCTATGCTGGAAAAAGGTTTGAGCGTTTAAAACTGTTAAAAGAAAAATCTAGTAAAAATAAGATTCCAATTTTCTATGTTAATATGGTTGGCGGTCAAGACGAACTTGTATTTGACGGACAAAGTCTAGCAGTAGATAGTCATGGCAGTCTTATAGCCATAGGTAAACAGTTTGAAGAAGATTTGGTAATAACGGACATTGACCTAAAAAAGGGAACTGCCAAAAAAGTCGTGTCTCCGCCTTATTGCAGAGAAGAAGAAATGTTTAATGCATTAATTTTAGGTATACGTGATTACTTTAGAAAAACAGGTTTCAAAAAAGCTGTTGTTGGAATGAGCGGTGGTATCGACTCATCATTGACTACTTGTATAGCTGTTAAAGCATTAGGCCGGGAAAATGTTATCGGCGTTTCCATGCCTTCTAAATACTCGAGCGAGCACAGTAAAACGGATGCGCAAAAATTAGCTGAAAACTTGGGGATCTGCTTTGTCCAAATCCCTATTCAAAGCATAGTCGATGCTTACCACAAAACCATGGAGAAACCTTTGGAAAAAATCAGAGAATGTTTCGGCTTAACAAAAGAGAAAGACGACCCTGTTGCAGATGAAAATATACAGCCAAGAGTTCGTGGTAATCTTCTTATGGATATATCTAATCGGTTAAAAGACTTGAAAATATTGGTTATAAACACTGGAAATAAAACTGAGCTTGCACTTGGTTACTGCACCTTGTATGGAGACATGGCAGGTGGAATTGGTGCTCTCGGCGACGTGAGCAAACTTGAGGTTTACAGATTAGCAAAGTATGTAAATGAAAAAGTTTTCAAAGGATGCATACCAGAAAATGTTTTCAAGAAAAAGCCTTCGCCTGAACTTAAGGAAGACCAGTTTGACCCTTTCAATTTTGATATAGTGAGTCCGCTTGTTGATGAAATTATAGAAAATAGAAGAAACAAGCAAGAATTAATTAAAATGGGTTATCAAAAGGAGGTCGTTGAAGACGTGTTGAAGCGCATCAGAAATGCCGAGTATAAAAGATGGCAAGCAGCTCCCTGCATCAAGATAACGCGGAAAGCGTTCGGGATAGGATGGAAAATGCCTATTGTTAACATGTATACACAATAGAAGATGCGGTAACTCGCATCTATAATAAATTAAACCAAAAACATTTTATTAAATAATATTGAGACCATTCTATGCTATTATTTATTCAAGAACCCTGCGGGACTTTAAGCGTATTCTCAAGCATCCATGCATCTTTTTCTTCGTGTCCAACGCGTTCTATAGCAGGACAGTTTTCTTTTAATTCGCTCTCAAGAAGCAGACATGTCCCATCTACAGCAAAATAAGGACATTCTATAACCATACATCTCTTACCCATCTAAATCGCCTCTAGTCGAGTTTCCCACTATAAATGTCTTAAGTTTCAAATTTATAAGGATTTTTGCTTATTTACCAAACATAAGTTCAAATTTATTCAATTTTCAAGAACGAATGTCAAACAACAAATTTATAGCACCTCCATTAGCAGCGATTAACAGAAAAATAGGGGGTTGCAGGGAAATGCATTAAAAACTAAGGGCAGCCCGCATTGTTTTCAGGTGACCACGCATATTTTTTATATGGCGCTGCTATTCTTTTGCGGAAGAACAACAAAGAGTCTTTTTGTCGGATGACCTTAAAACCATTTTCGGTATTTACGGCAACAAAAAGGGTTTTTGTAATTATTTTCCCAGAATGTGATTTGCCCTGCTCTTCATAATGGGAAAACAGCAAATGAGTACTTGAGTTGACCTCGGGATACTTAAGTTACGTGGTAGACAGCCTCAGAAAATATGTCAATGTGACAGTTTTACGATATTCAGGTTGGAAGTTGCAACAGGTCGTCAGCTTTGTGAGGGAACATTTGCTGAGCGAGCTAATGATTTTTAGTTCATGCTTGTTGCTTATTCGCCCTCCTCATCGGCTATGGCGTCAAAGGCGCTTTCCTCACGATAACTCCCACATACCTCACACACATCAGCATCATCAGAATTCCTGTGACCACAAATAGCGCAAACCCACAATCCACATCACTCGTGCTATTGCTTATTCCCAGATGTCTTAATATTTTAACTTATGGTTCGGTTTTTTATTTATAGCGCTTGTTCCTTCTTTCTGCCTTAATTTCTTTTCGCGCCATGGCTTTCTCGGTTTCCATATGATCTTTTTCTTTAGTTTGTTTAGGTTAGGTGTTCATTTCCTTTAGACTGTCCCTTATTTTAGCTTTTGATTGGGACACATTTTGGCTACATCATTGGCGCTCGGGTATTTTGTTATAATTCTACCTTACGTCCTGTATTCACGCGGTTATTCGCCACTTAGTTTATATGAAATCTAAATATGCGTGTAGATTCTTCGATTAGTTCCACGCCTCCGCATTTCACGAAATAAGCTGTCATTCTTGATGTTTTTCTCTTGGTAATTTCTAGTCTGCAAACATAGCATCTTTTCCCAGCTAAAGGGCACGTGCGTTCTAAATAATTTTTTTAGCCGCCTTTTTTTAAAAAAAGGGCAGATTAATTCATATTCCAAATATTTTATATTTATATCTTAGTTGTTATATTGGATAGCGGGGCGCTTGGCGGTTGTCATCGGAGTTGAATTTCCTCCGGTTATGTGCGCTTCTTCATGATGTTGGAAAGCCAGAATGTTGGGCTAATAGGCGAAGTTGGTCTGAGCATGCTTATTATACTTTTAAGCTTTTGCAGCCTGTTTTTGGCGATGCCATCGCTTCTGCGGCGATGAGGCATCATACAGGCGCTGCTTATCCGCATAATTATCACCCTAAAAGCGAGGCTGAGTGGATAATTTGCTTGGCTGATAACCTATCTTCAGGTGCGGACAGAAGAGATGAGCCTGCGTCTGGTTCGCCTTTGCCTGCGCCTCCAATAGAGTTAACGCATGTATTGTCCAACAAAGTAGTTGAGAGTTTAGATGCCCCTCATTTAAGTTACAGCGTTCGTGAATTAATTGATGTCATGCAACAGTCAAAGGGCTTGTTTAACAATAATCCGCGTAAGGGATACCTTAAAGTTTTTGAGATAATGAGTAAATCGTCTTTTGTTCGTATTCCAGCGGATACGCGAAGGCCCATTAATGATGTTTCTCTTTTTGATCATTTAAAGCTGACCGCCGCCTTCGCCACTTGTATGTGGTTTGATGGAGGATTTAAGGGGGAAAGCCTTGATGACTACGAGTTTGCCTTATTATGCGGTGATGCGGATAAAATTTCGAGGTTTGTGAATATATCTGTTAGGTTACCTGATCTTAATGCACGTAGTGAAGTTATCAAGCAAGCGACGGAAAAGGCAAAGGCTGTTGTCGTTGAAGCGCTAGGGCCTGAATGTGTGCTTTTCGCCGGTGGAGGTGGCTTACTTGCGCTTTCGCCTGTTTGTAAAGCCTCAGAGTTAAGTGAATTAGTACGAATTGCTTTTGAAAGGGAAACGCAGGATTTTGTTAAGTTTACCGTTAATCATCTATTTCGTCGTGGCTTGGAAATTCAACGTGAATTTGGTAAAATTTGGGAGGAAGCCCAGCGGCAAATGCGATTGAAAAAACATGAGCGGGTTGCTGAGATGTTTTCGAGTTTAGATTTTGAGGTTGCAATTTGTGATGTGTGCCATAGACGACCTGCATCGAAGTTAGATGTTGGAAAGTTGCTGGTTTATGATGCAACAGCTAGGGCGGAGCAACTTTGCGAAGCCTGCTGGCGATTGCGTTCTGCGGGAGAAGGAGCTAGAATTGACGATCTTAAAGATGCGGCGAATTGGGTTGGATTGATAAAGATGGATGGTGATGATGTTGGGAGGTTATTGAGTGGAGATAGGTTTAAGGCACTGAATAAAGCATCTACCCCTTCACGCTTATCTAGCATCAGCCGTCTTATTAATGAAACATGCGAAGGCGTTATGACGCGGGTCGTTCATGAGGCTGGTGGAAAGTGCTTGGTTGCTGGTGGTGATGATGTTCTGGCGCTTGTGCCAGGTGAGAAGGCTTTGGGGGCAGCTGGAAAAATGGCTGCCGCGTTTAAGCAGGCTATGGATGATGGCTGCACCGTTTCTTGTGGAGTTGCAGTTTTCCATTATAAATTGCCTATTTATGTCGCCTTGGAAGCCGTTGAACGCCTTTTGAAGTTGGCTAAAGAGGCTGAGGGGAAGGATTCAGTTGCTTTTGCGTTTATATGTGGTGGCGGATTAATTGAAGATAAAAAAATGCATAAACCACGAAAGTGGAGGGAACTTTCGGAAATATTGCGACTGGCTAGTTTCATGCAGGAAAGCGGAGTTGCGGCATCGCAGCTTCGCAAGATCGCAGAGACATATACCAAGTCGCCTTTGGATGCTGAGGTTCTTGTTAAGAGGTTAATGGGTAGAGGTGAGCAACATAAGGGTCTAAGTTGGGGCGATGGGTTGGAATTGCTTCATAATTTAAAGTCAGGCATCCTTTTGGATGCCTTCATGGTTTACAATGCATTCAAAGTTTAGGAGGTATGTGTGGTTGGATGAAACAAGTTTAAAAGTGAAGGGCGAAGAGTTGGCAAAGCTTGCGGTGGAAACCGGTCTCGGTTCAAAGCAATTGCGTGATCTCTATAAGGTTACGAAAACTAAGCCGTTGCCTGTGGTTGAGGCCCATATTAAGCGTCAGATCGCGCGGGTTTCTGGGAGTAAAGCGTTAGAGGCGGTACTTGATTTGCTTTCAGCATTTGCAGAGGATAAAGCATCATTCTTTAGAGTTTTGTGGTACGCGAATATGCTTTATCCATATTATGAGAAGTTGATGACAAATAAATTGGATGCCGTTGTTAGCGATGTTGCAGGAAAGGTGTGCGCGCAGAGAAACTGCAAATACATTGGTTTTGAGTCGTCTGTTGATGGGCATCAGAAGGAGTATCGGATTCGAGTAAGCGGTTACTTTGGGGATCCTGCTCAGTTGTCTGGGGCTATTCGGCGCGAAGTAATAAATAGGATACCTGATTTTTCTGGAAAGATTTGGATTCAATCAACTGATAGGAGGTGAAGGGGCATGTTTGAGAAGCTTGAGAAACGGTTGATCCTGAAGGGGACTATTGAGACTTTAACGCCGCTGCATATTGGTTCAGGTAAGTCTGAGCTTGACATTGAAGAGGCAGATTTGCCAGTGCTAAAAGATGTCAATGATCAGCCATATATTCCTGGTTCCACATTGAAAGGGAGGACACGAGTGGAAGCGGAGCGCATCCTTCGAAAGGAGGGTTATCCAGTTTGTAACCCCCCTGATGTTAAATCGATGTGTGGGTCTACGGCTTCTGAGCCTGGAAAGTTCTGTTTGGCTTGCAGGATTTTCGGTACTGCAGGCAAAAATTATTCTGTTGCGAGCAAGGTGAAGTTTAGGGATGCTTATCCTCTTAGCAAGGTTGAGCAGTTGATTCAGCGTAGCGGTATAGCTATTGATAGGCAAACAGGTGCTGTTAGTAGTCGAGCTTTGTACTCTGTTGAGGCTGTGCCTGCGGGTGTAAAGTTTGGCTTTGAATTAGTTGCTGAGAATTTGACTGATGAGGAGCTTCGTGTTCTTTGGGCAGCGTTACGGTCTGTGGAGCACTCTGCGATAGGCGGTGGGTCATCTCGTGGTTTTGGAAAGATGAAGATTAACATTGACACGGTGATTGAGCGTTCTGCTAAGTATTATCTCGGGCAAGAGGAAGAGAAAGTTTACGCTGGGGATGCTTTGGAGAAATGGTTTGCTGAGAAGGGATGCCTTTAGATGACGGTGTTGTGCTATAGGTTAACTGGCTTATTAAGGGCTGAAACGCCATTACATATAGGGTCTGGATTTCGGACGGGAACTATAAAGAGGACGAGGGCTTTTGTTCCGGGTTCAGCTCTGCGTGGCGCAGTTGGAACAGCGTTAATGAAGGCTGTTTGTAAGCTTGAGCGGCCTTTAGTGAATCATGAGGAGTGCAGTTATTTCGGCGAGTGCTCTTATGCAGCGTTGTTCGGTGAAGAATCCGGTCGGTCTTCAAATGTATTCTTTCGTTATTCTTACCCTACACATCTTAAGTGTATGGGTTCTTATCTCCCTGCGCCGATGAACTTGCACGAGTGTAAGAATCCGCAATGCAGGAGGCACTACAAGAGTTTTTATCCTCCAGCGCGTTGCGATTGTGGTTCTGATTTAAAGCGATATATAGGTTTCCAATGTGGAAATTGCGGGGAAGTGACCCAGCATCCTATCGACTTTTCTCGTGTAACAGGTAGTGCACTTGATAGAGGATTTAGTGCAGCAGCAACAGTAACGGTGGATGGTGAGCGGGTAGGTACTTTGCATACGGTTGAAGCAATCGGTAAAGGGTCTATGTTTTCTTTTGAAGTTCTTGTTTCTGGATGTTTCGGCGGTTACATTGATATGTTAAAGTCTATTTTCCAGAATGGTTTGGCTGATGAAGGGTTAGGTGCCTGTAAATCTCGTGGTTTAGGCAAGGTTTCAGTTGAGGGACTTAAGGTTGACGCAATTACAGAAGATTATATGATAAAAAGGGCTGAGAATATTAACACGCGAAGTTTCGTTGTGAGGCTTTTGTCCCCGATGTTGCTTGAAGGTAAGTTCTTAGATGCTAGTAGTTTGCTTGAGGGTTGTAGACGCGCGTATAGTTTTCTTTTCCATGAGGGTAAGCCTAAATTGCCTGAGGTTAATTTGAGGGCGTCTAGGGTTGAATCTGAGGTGTTTTGCGGGTGGTCGCTAAAGATGCAGCGGAGGCGGTCTTTAGAGCCTGCAGTAGCAGCTGGCTCGGTTTTCCATTTTGAAAGCGGTGAAGATGAAGTTTTGGCCTTGGCTTTGGCGGCGTTGGAGTTTCTTGCTATTGGAAATTATAAGCCGCATGGTTGTGGTCAAATTTTAGTTGAGAATTATCGATAAGTTAATTCACGGGGAGGTGGTATAGAAGGCTAATTTAACGTTAGCTTTAGGCCAGTAAGGCTCAGAGCCTCGAATTGCCTTATTGGCTATTGGTCGAGGACGATGCTTCCTGGGGGGTGCGGTGGGTTTCGATTATCTTTATAAGGATTTATACAGTCAGCCAATAATCGAAAAAGATGTCTAAAAGAGTGCAGAAAAATGGCCAAAAATGAAAAACCGCAATCTAAAGTTTTCGGATTCAATGACTCAAAAAATGAAGAGACGACAACAAGATGAGCTTCTCTACGTCGTCACCGTCAACATAGGTCTTGATTCAATGACTCAAAAAATGAAGAGACGACAACAAGGC
>JAOAIV010000036.1 GCA_026414525.1 Candidatus Bathyarchaeota archaeon
TCAGATGTGTATAAGAGACAGGGTTATTCCAGTTAGTTTTTCTGCCTTTGGTCACGAAATCCATGTTAGTAGCAACTCAACAATTACAAATTTCCAATTTAGTTCTACTTCGAAAAAAATAACTTTTGGCGTGAGCGGACCCAACGGCACAAAGGGTTTCGTGAACATAACATTTCCAAAAACTCTGTTGAGTGGAGAATTAAATGTTTACATAAACCAGACTCCACTAGTAAGAAACGTAAATTACACTTTGGCGACAAACGCTACTCATCACAGCATAGACCTAAACTATCAACATAGCACCCACGAAATAGAGATTATAGGTACAGTAGCGATTCCTGAGTTTCCAGACATGGCAATTTTAATGGTAAGCCTGTTAGCAATTGCTGCTGTAATGCTAACTCTAAAAAAGCCAAATTCGTAACATGCCTTTTATAAAAATCCAATAAGCATAACTACAATTTTACCGCTTTCAGCTACGGAAAAATAAGTCGCAACTCAAATGCTACTCGACAAAATTATAGTGGAAAAAATCAAGTGCTGAAGACAGTTTAGGAACATCTCAATTTATTTTAATCCCCTAAGGGAAGCAAGTTTTTGAACGAATAAACAAAGCAATTGAAAAAGCTAACTTCAGTTTGGATCTTATTATCTCTTGGAAAAGGTTTGCGCAGGGGTAGCTCATGTGTTTGCGGAAAGTATGGAAATGGCGTGGTCAAAAAATGTAAAATGCCGATTTCTTGTAGAAAAACCCTGTAAAAACAAAACAGTAAAACAATTAATCTACTACTGCAAGCAAAAGCCTTCTTGCCAAATAAGATTTATACTCTATCCTCCTGCAGCAGTTTTTGGGATCTACGATAAGAAGGAAATTTTCTTCATAGTCTATCCAGAAAAAGATGTAGCGGGATCCCCTGCTCTATGGTCAAACAATAAATCGCTTATTACATTGGCTTCAACATATTTCGAAAATATTTGGGCAAAATCGCTAAAAAACTTGTAATCAGTAATATGAATCAAACTATAGAGTTTGTTACGTTGAATTGCAAAACAGGTTTCCCCATAAAAATAACGCACCTAATTTATGGCATCCCTCACGATTTAATAAGCTTCACCTTGGAATAAATGACGTGGCGGAAAAGGTATTATACCCAAGCATTAGTGCCTGCTCGGGTTCCGTTAGCTCACTTTTCTTTTTAGCTGCGCTTGGAGGAAAGCTTTTGTGCAAGCGACATAAAATAGTGAGGAAGCAATTTAGGTTGCGGTGTGATATGGAAATGACATCCGATAACAACAGCGGCGGTAACTCACGCCGTAATATTTTCGCTTTAGGATTTGCTAGCTTTTTCACTGACATATCTAGTGAAATGGTTTTCAGCGTTCTTCCCGCGTTTCTCCTTAGCTTGCCAGGTGCTAGTGTAGCCATATTAGGCTTTATTGAAGGCATGGCTGAAGCTTTGAGTTACGCTTTACGTTCAGTTTCGGGAATTATCTCAGATAAGATAAGAAAAAGGAAACTTCTCGTGCTGTGTGGCTACAGCTTGTCAAATATTGTTAAGCCCTTCTTCGCGCTGGCCCGCGCGCCAATCGACGTTATGGCTATTCGCATTTCTGACAGGGTTGGCAAGGCTGTTCGCACCTCGCCTCGTGACGCGCTTCTCAGCGAGTCAGTTTCCGAGAAGCACCGCGGCGCCGCCTTCGGCTTGCATAGAACCCTTGATCAAGCTGGCGCTATCCTTGGTCCCCTTCTTGCCTCTGCGGTTATGCTGGTGCTAGGGTTCACTATGCGGGATGTTTTTTGGCTGTCGCTGATACCTGGCACGATTGCGCTTTTAATTCTACTATTCTTCGTTAAGGAGCGGGTTTACAAGGTTGCTGGAGACGTCAAAGTGCTTGCCGGCGTTAAGTCCGTGTTGAAAGGTGATTTTTCTCGTCTACTTTTAATTGTAGGAATTTTTTCTCTTGGAGCCTTCAACTTTTCCTTTATTCTTCTAAATGCTCAGGAGGCAGGAATTGCTGAATCACTCCTCCCATTGGTTTATGCGGTTGTCAACGTGGCACATGTGACCATAGCGATTCCGGCTGGCGTGTTATCCGACAAGATAGGACGAGAAAAGGTTATGCTCTTAGGTTACAGCACCTTCCTCGCCTGTGTGCTGCTTATGCTGCTTCCCGTTAACGGGTTTAGTGCCCTGTTAGTTGCCCTATTATTTGGTGCCTACGTTGGTATAATTGAAACTATCCAGAGAGCGCTTATCCCTGCATACGCGGACAAGAGCTTGCTGGGCACGGCCTACGGCCTCTACTACTTCATTGTCGGTTCCGCCTTCTTTGTCTCAAACGCGTTAGTCGGAAGCTTGTGGGCATACGTCGGCTCATCAGCGGCGGCCGCTTATAGCGTAGTCACTTCTGTAATAGCCATTGCAGCAATGCTATCATTCCTTGCCAGAAAAAGGCATAGCCAACCCGAATTCTTGATGGCTAAATAAACCCTTTTTAAGGCTTTGTTTCCCGACAAAAAGTTTGTTCAATCCATCGGCGTATTTGGTCTCTTATCTCTCTAACTTTCTGCATAATCTCTTCCTCAGAGCCTTTCAGCGCTGAAGGATCCGGAAAACTCTTGTGAATAACCTTTTTTCCGGGGAAATATGGGCATTCCTCGCGTGCCGAGTCGCAGACGGTAACTACGTAATCAAAGATTCTCCCTTGAAATTCTTGTATGCTTTTAGAGCGATGCGTTGAAAGGTCGATGCCCACTTCCGCCATGGCCTTAACCACATAAGGATTCAGCCCTCTTGGGGTTACACCCGCACTCTTTGCCTCATACTCGTCTCCGCAAAGCTTATTCAAGAATGCCTCAGCCATCTGTGAACGGGCAGAATTGTGCGTGCAAATAAACAAAACCGTTTTCATAGTTCGCATCCAAAATTCATGCACTAAGCAAACTTTTAGCCTTTTTCCATAAAAACTATTTATTTTATCATTTCGATGTTTAAATTTTCCAATATCTTTAAGCTCGGATCCACTGCTTTTTGCCAGCTTCAGCTACAGAAAAAATAAGAAGCAGCCGATGCATCTTAAAGATGAGTATGCCCATATCCTCCTCCGTGCATCCAAATACCGACTGCAACTGGCTAATGGACGTAATAAAGAGAAGTGGTAACTCTGAAGAAAGCATTTTCACACGCATTTCAAGAAGTAGTCCATGTGTAATCTGTAAGGGCGCTAGGTTTCTCTGCGGGAAAACCCGCTGTCCAATAATGGTGAAGGTAAACTATTATCTGAAAAGTGTGCCGCTTATGGCAAGCGAAGACATCGCAGGCGCCTCGCCACCCAGCGTATTCATAGGACGCATTGGCTACCCCTACGTTTACGTGGGGCCTCTTGTGCCGCCTGTTCAAGAGGATACCAGCCTTTACGATCTGCCGGAGCAGTGGTTCGGGCGGTCAATTGATGAAATCGTAGGCTTCCGTTCATTGCTTATCCGCGGCAAGCACCGCGTTCACATAGAGAAACTTGAGTTAGCTGGGAAGATAGTTGAGCAGACTCGCGAGTTAGCACTTGCGGAGAACACGGTTGACGTAGAATTGAATCTTGCAAAAAAGCCCAAAGGAATAATCTTCATAGATGATGATGTTCAGCCATTTGGGCCTTCCGCTCCGATAAAAGATATGCACGTGGGCAATACGCGGTTTGACAGCAGAATCGAGAAAGCTTACTATGACACTGACTTGCGGGCCACCGACGCGGTTTTGGAGCTTTACAGCCGCGGCGTCATGGTCACAAAGATTCAACGTGCCTTTAGCGTCGGCGCATTCGGCATCGAGAAAAACAGGCGTTTGGTGCCGACCCGCTGGAGCATCACCGCTGTGGACGATATAATCTCGAAAGCCTTAATTGAGCAGGTAAAGACTTTCCCTGAGATAAGCGAATACCGCGTTTACGAATCAGTTTACCTAGACAACGTCTTTGAGGTTTTGATGATCCCCGATGCTTGGAGTTACGAGTCCATGGAAGCTTGGTATCCAGGAACAGTCTGGAATCCCCATGGGAATAGCACGCTGATTTTCTCTGACTGGGAAGGCAGGGATGGACGAACAACATACGCGCAGATAGGTGGCTGCTACTATGCTGCGCGATTAGCTGTATGCGAGCAGCTTGTCAAAGAGCGTCGCCAAGCCACCGTTATTGTGCTTCGCGAGGCCCGGCCGGGCTATATAATGCCCGTTGGCGTTTGGCAAGTGCGCGAGAACGTGCGGAACGCCATGCGCCAAAAACCGCGTGTCTTCAATAGCCTAAGTGAAGCGCTGCTTTTCATTAGCGGTAGATTTGAGATTCCGCTGCGGCGGTGGATAAGTCAGAGTGAGCTTCTGAAGAAGGCGCTTTTCCAAAAGAAGCTTTCCGACTTTTTCTCGGGCAGCGCTTAGGCGTCGTTGCAAATTTTTAAATGCTATCTGCCCAATTACTATGGGGAAAAATATGTCAGGACTGGGGTCGGTGCTTAAGGAATTTATTTTGCCTTTTGCGTCTCTTTCTGAAAATCGCGAGGAACCTTTCACCGCCGAGTTAGAAGCAGCTGCCATTTTCGCACTTGCTGAAGAAGACCGCGTAAAGGGCGGTGGCCTTATCTCTCCGCGGTCTGAGGAAAATATTGTTTTTATCGCCAAAATAGGCTATCCCATCTGGCTTTTCCCATGGCAGGAAACCCCATTGATTTTTGATGGTTTAAATAGGGCCAAATGCACTCTGCCATACGTAAAAGTTCCTGAAGTAAGCTTTTTTATGAATACCCTTAAAAGAAGCGCGAAGTCGCGGGAAACGTTTCTTGCTTTTCTTTCTGATAATCTTAACTATTTTCAGGCGCAAGCCGTAGAGAAAAGTTTTCAAATAAACGGTTTAATCAGCGAACCTGATTTTCTGAGGGAGTTTAATATTTATCGCCATGAAGCCGTTGAAATAAGTGAGCAACACCGCGATGTAGCGTTGCTTTCACCGCTTCTAGAGGAACCGGCGATTATAGCAGTGCTGGACGAGCTTAAAACTCTGTATTCTTCTTTCAAGATTGATCACGACAGGTTATATTGGTGCATGAAGTTCCTGAACAAGGCTTCTCGCCATTACGTTAAGCTGCTGCATGGTAAAGCCAAGGCCGTCAAAGATGAGTTTGACGTGAAAATTAAAGCACAGGAGGAGGTTATTGAACCAAAAATTGCCCAGCTTAGGGAGGATTATGACCACAAGATAATTGAGATAACCAAAAATTTCGAGAAGCAGGAGCATTCTCTCCAGAAAGATAAAGTTAAGCTTGAAAAGTCCAAAGAAGCCGCACTTGCAAAAATTGAACGCTACAAACTGGAAGCTCGGACACGCGCGGAGAAGGATGACCGTGTAGGCGAGCAGAAGTGGAAGGAAAAAGCGAATGAAATGAAGAAGGAGCTTTCCGAAATCGAAGAGAAGCTAAAGCAGGCGGAAAAGGCGCTTAAGGATTTGGAGGAGCGCAGGTCTCTCGAGGTCTTTAATCTGCGCAATGAATTGGAGTCAAAAGTTAAAGAGGCGCGACAGCCGCTGCTGGAGCTTGAGTCTTCACGCGACGCGAAACTTGTTCTTTTGAAGAAGGAAGCGGAGACGCTGGAAGAGCAGACGAAGGTAATAACTGAGCAGCTTGGCAGAACTGCCAAGTTAATCGAAACATTCATGGATAATTTCGCGAAGCTTGGTATCAAACAAGAGTTGCCTCTTAAAGAAGCTACACTG
Organism: Candidatus Bathyarchaeota archaeon; assembly: GCA_026414525.1. Classification (GTDB taxonomy): domain Archaea; phylum Thermoproteota; class Bathyarchaeia; order Bathyarchaeales; family Bathycorpusculaceae; genus JAOAIV01. The sequence goes on from JAOAIV010000036.1 coordinate 5,755, forward strand.
TTTTATGTTCCCTTCTATGTGGCTTGCTATCAAGCGGAAACTGCGAAACGCTACTTGTTCTTTCCGCCGTCAGAAGCCAACGCCTTCGGTTTAACCGCCAAAATTAAGGGCGCGTTAGGCAAGACTAAAATCAAACAGCTGCTTACGCCGCGCTTTGAAGTCGTAACCTCGCTGATGGATACGCTTCAAGTGCTTGCCTACCAGAATGCGGCTTTTGAAGCGGAACTGCGAGAGCTATGCGAAAGCGTAAACATGCTGAAACTGAATGACGCACGCGCGGGCATAAAGCGCGGATTAGAGGGCTTACAGAAGGAGGGTTGGCTATCCGAGAAGGAGCAGCAGGCTTTGAGCCAAAAAATCGCCTGAGACACACTGTAAAGTGGGCTTTTTGATTCAGCTATTGTAATTTTTTATAATTCTGCATGGCTTGTTCAACAATTTTCATGGCTTCAGCGGCGTTTTTCCACTCTTTCGCCTTAGCCCACTTGTGCGGCTCTAGGCGCTTGTAGGTTTCAAAGAACTCCTGAATCTCCACCAATTCATGCTTATGTATGTCCCCTATGTCCTTGTATCCTTCAAAGCGCCTGTCGTTTTCGAGAACTGAGAGAATTTTCGGGTCTATGCCATTCTCGTCTTCGATTATTAGAGCACCTATTACGCGTACCTTCGCTATGGCGCCGACTTCCAGCGGCTCAAAGCTTAACGCCATAATATCCAATGGGTCCCCGTCATCCATCCATGTTTGCGGGACAAAGCCGTATTCGACTGGGAAAATGACTGCTGAAGGGATTATCCTGTCCAAAACGAAAGCTTCCCATTCTGGTCTGTACTCGTACTTGTCACGGGAAGCGCTTGTTACCTCAATAATCATGTTCAAATGTGCTGGAGGCTTATCTCCTGCTGGAATGTTCTTCCAAAGATTCATTTTCACATTTCACCTTCAAAAGGCAAGAAGCCGCTTGAATGATTTAATGTTATTGTTTAAAGAACTCTTCTAGTTTTTTTCCCTCAGTCTTCCTTAGTATTTCAGCGCATTTTTTCGGATCCAGTACCTTAAACTCTAACCCAAGCATCGCCAGTAGCCTTCGCCCGTCTTTGCCAAGAGCTGGAGCTGCAAGTACTCCTCGGACTTCTCGGTCTGCTTTGCCTTTTATTGCCTCTATGTATTTGGCCAGCTGCAAAACGGCTTCTTTCCCGGCGATTCGCCGCTTAACCTCAACCACCACGAGCCTGCCATGATTGTCCATGCCGTAGACGTCCACGAATCCCGGTTCCACCTTCTTCTCGTAGCTTATGGGCGTGAAGCCTTCCTCCAGAAGCGACGGCTGCAGCAGAATGGCGCGGTGCATGTCCTCTTCGCTGGCGTAAAGCGCAAACTCGCCGGAATCAGCGAGGCTCAAAACGGCGACCATGAAAATCTCCGAGAAGGTTACGGTGACGCTTTCTCGCGGCTTCTGCCTGACCGCATGCACCTCCACCGCGTCGGCTTTGGCGTGTACGTGGAACACGCTGCCCGATGGTTGCCAGTTAACTGGTTCGTAGCCAACTGGCCGGTGGACAAGCAGCGAGCCATCTGCCTTGATGATTAGTATGCGCTCGCCTGGCTCAAGCGTCGAGTTTGCCCTGCCCGCATAGCGAACGCGGCATTTGCCGGCGACAATAAGCGTTTTCCGCTGCGCGAAAGCCTTCTCAATCGCCGCTGCCGCCTCCTCTAGCTTCGGGTTTGTGAGCACAGTTAATTTTTCTTTTTGCACTTTTACTTCAGCCAAGTATTTTAGAGGGCTACTACGTACATAAAATTTCTGAAGGTCAAAGTTAATGAGTACATGGCGCAAAAAACGCAGTGTTATGCGACGTTACGATTTGACAGCGCAGCTTTATGACAGGCGCTATGCTGAGGAGCAAGCGCTAAAGTACCGCGCCGCCATAGAAAAGCTGTGCATAGACGGAAACAGCCGCGTTCTCGATGTAGGCTGCGGTACAGGTCTGCTGCTTAGCCATATAGCTGAAGCCGAACTAGTTGTTGGTGTGGATGTTTCAGGTAAACTGCTGCTTCAAGCGAAGGAACGTGCGAAGTCCTTCAGAAATGTTCACGTAGTCCGTGCTGACGCTGACCACTTGCCCTTCAAGAGTACCTATTTCACTGTAGTTTTTGCTTTCACCGTGCTTCAGAACATGCCTGCACCACTGGAAACGCTAAAGGAAATCAAGCGTGTCGCTGTTCTTGGCGCGCAGGTTGTGGTGACTGGGTTGAAAAAAGCTTTTTCTTTGGCTGTTTTCCGAGAGTTATTGGAAAATGCTGGCTTGAAGACTGTTTCTCTAATGGATGAGGATAAACTAAAGTGTTACGTCGCTATCGGCGTTCAAAGATAATTGTCGCAATGAAAGGATTCACTGCTGTCAATTACTTTTCCTTTGGAAAGATCATAATTTCTTTTGAAGCCCGTTTTTGGTAGCGTAGTAAATTGCTCCCGCGATTAGGCAGGCGATGCCGATTACCCATGCTTGCGTTGCAGCGAAAAGAGTAAACGCCAAAAGCGCTAGGCATGTGCCTAAGCCCAGCGCAGGTACCAGTCTGCTGTATCGACGCTGTTCAGTTTTCAACTTGAACGCAGCAATGTTTGTTAGCGCGTAATAGAAAAGGGTCGCAAAAGTGCTTAAAGCAACTACTTTCGTCAAGTCTACAAGCAGAACAAGCAAGGTCATTAGCACGCCTACAATGGCTATTGCATAGTAGGGAGTGCAGAATCTGCGGTGCAGCCGGGCTAAAGTTCGCGGTATGTCACCGCGCCTAGCCATGGAATAAGTCATGCGTGAAACGCCTAATATTGACGTGAGTAGCACGCTTGCTGTGGCAAGTAGCCCGCCTAAGGAAACTATTTGCACGCCGATTGTGCTGCCCGTGGCGCTTATGGCATCTGCCAGCGGCGAGTTTGAGCCTGCAAGCTTTGTAGCGCCCACCAGCCCAACAGCTACCGTGCCAACTAAAACGTAGATTATGGTGGATAAGCATAGTGAGAGAAGCATTGCGCGTGGAACGTTGCGTTTGGCATCTTTAATTTCCTCAGCTAAGACGGCGACTCTTGCGAAGCCGATGTATGCGAAGAAAATGAAGCATGCGCCATACAGTACACCAACGTTAAGTGGTTCAAAGTTTGTGAAATTAGCTGGCGATGTATAGAATGAGCCGAGAATGATGAAGAGTAGTAGTATCAGCACTTTAGCTGCAACAAAAATATTGTTTAGCAATGCGGACAGGCGAGCGCCAACTAAATTTAACATTGTAAACGCAATACATAGCACAGCAGCAACCGCGCTGCTGGGCAGAACTGGAAATACCGCTGTTAAGTAATATGCAAAGCCAAGTGCGACAGCGGCGCCTGTGAAAGTGTTGGAGAGAAGCCACATCCAACCCGCCAGAAATCCTGCGAAGGGCGAAATAAGCTGGCGTGAATATTCGTAAACGCTTCCTTCAATAGGTTGCCATGCTGCAAGCTCCGCAAAGCTTAGCGCCGTGAACGCTGCAATCACGGCGGCTAGAATCATGGAGATCACAAGCGCCGAACCAGCATAACCCGCTGTGATACCTATCACGACAAAGATGCCGCCGCCTATGATGGCGCCTAAGCTTATTGCTGTGGCGTCAAACAAGCCTAAAGAACGCTCTAATGTTGCTTCCGCCTCTTTCCGCGCCATATTTTCACATTCAAATAGTGCTTTTTATAGCGAGCTGCTTTACCTTGAAGCGGCTTGGAGCAGAAGCGGCACAATGCCTCCCTGATTAACCAAGCCGAAGCCGCCCTTTCTCGCTGATTCTTCGTCAAACTTTTGCACTTCATCAGGCTCCAAGTTTGGCGCTTTAATCACAAAGGGCACAGGCTCCCGCGTGTGTGTTCTAACATTGATTGGCGTCGGATGGTCAGGTAGCACAGCGATTGCGTACGGCTCCATCAAGCCTTCGATTATCCTTCCAAGCAGCCTTCTATCCAAGTCTTCTATCGTTTTCACCTTCAGCTTATAGTCGCCGGCGTGTCCTGCTTCATCTGGCGCCTCAACATGAACCAAAACAAAGTCATGCTCTCTAAGCGCCTTTAGAGCGGCGTCTGCTTTGCCCTCATAGTTTGTGTCTTCTCTACCCGTAGCTCCTGGCACATCAATGACCTTCATACCCGTGTAGATCCCTATACCCTTCACCAAGTCCACCGCAGAGATAACCGCGGCCTTCAAGCTATACTTACTCATAAAAGAGGGCAAGTTTGGTTTTTTCCCGCCTCCCCAAGGCCAAATCATGTTCCCCGGCTTTTTCCCTTCTCTCTTTCGCGCAGCATTAACTGGATGAGCCTCAAGTATCGCCTTTGATTTGAGTATTGCCTCCCTGAGTATGACAGCTGTTCTTTCTGCGTCTTGTAGCTTGGCTTTGGGCAGAATCTTCGCGACTTCCGTGCCTATCACATCATGCGGCGGTGCACATTCTACTTGAAGTGCGTACGGCGCCTTTCTCAGAATTAGAAAATGCCTGTAATCTAATCCTGGATAAAACTCTATTTCGCCCTTTTTTTCGCAAGTGCTCTTTACAGCTTCAATGAGCGGCACCGAGTCTTTGCTGGTTATGTGTCCAGCAGAGTAATCAACTAGCACACCATCCTTCTCTGTTACTAAATTACATCTGAAAGCCACATCATTTTTTGCCAACTTAATACCTCGTGCAGCCGCCTCAAGCGCGCCTCGGCCTGTGTAACACTCCTGAGGGTTAAAACCCAGTACCGAAAGAATCGCCACATCTGAACCAGGATTCAAGCCCTCTGGCACCGTTCTAAGAAGCCCGCTTCTGCCTTTTGCCGCTATGGCATCCATGTTTGGTTTGTGTGCTGCCTGAAGCGGAGTCCTGCCTCCCAATTCGGGGAGTGGGTAATCTGCCATTCCATCCCCTACAACCAACACGTACTTTATGTTTTTACCCATTATCACGCGACTCCCGTGTTTACATGCAGCAATCTTGGCTATATCGGCGTGTTCTTTTGTTTCAAAAGGTATCTGTAACCCACATATTTAACTTTCATTTACCCCTCCAAGTATTTCTAAATACATCAAAATCTTGGGGCATGATCATGCAATAAAACACCCGAAATATGTTTATCTTGAACCTATAAATGGCGGTATAAGCACTACCAAAGTTTATTCACCATGTAAAAAGGTGAAAGGCAGCCGACGCTACTTCTTGGGCATTAGGAATGCTTCTTTAATGTCCATGTAAAGCCAGTTTCTTTTCCAGTGCTTCGCTTTTTCTTTAAATTTCTTTTTCTGGAACTTGCTGATCGCTATTCGCTCCCTAAAAAGCGGCGCGTCCACCACCATTGTGTGGAAGCCCCTGCCATCCTCACTGCAAACATCAATCCCCTGCTTATCAGCCAACGCCTTCAACTCTTTAATGGCGGATTCGTCAAGCACGCGCCCCAGCCACTCTTCACCGAAATGATCCATGTTAATACAGTTCATGAGCGGTCTTAAGCCCACCGCGATCTCCTCAGCCAGCACATCGTAGGTGTCTCTGGATGGATTCTCATTAGGCATAATCAGCTTCATGCCCAGTTGCTCGCACATGGCATCATAGTAAGTTTGATGAACCTGCGCGCAGCCAGCGCCCACGATGTCGCCGGTAACAAAGCCTTCCACGCCTTCCTCCCTTTTAAGCCGCGCAAGCGCCGCGAGAATATCCTCATAGGAACGTTTAATCTTAACTTTCAAGTGTGGGATACCTAAAGTTTTGGATTGCAACTCCATTAATGGTATGCTGTGAAAAACGTATGGCTCCTTGTAAATGTAAGAGAGCAAATAGGCAACTTCGTGGCCTTGCTTGATTACTTTATGAAGTGCTAAGCAGCACTCTTTACCGCCACTCCAGTGAACGACAAGTTTCACTAAACCACATCCACGCTTGAAAATGGTTAAAGCCGAAGACAACTATTAAAGCTTCTGTTACCAGTAATTGAGGCAATGATATACATGGAGTTTAACGGTTTATGAACACATAAGCCACTTTTCAGTAATTCTTTTCTATCGCGTTATACTCGTAAATATAGGCGAAACATTTAAGCTGCCAGCCCATTGTATTCTGGGCATATCCTAGTGCAGTGAAGAAATAATGAAACCGCATATTACCCTCGTGAATCCGCCAACACCAAGCGGCTCTACTGGGCATTTACCTTTTGCCCTTTTAGGTTTAGGCTATCTGGCCGCTGTCCTAGAAAAAAACCAATACGAAGTTGACGTAATTGACTGCCAAGTGCTCAAGCTCTCTATTGACGGGTTTAGAAGCGAAATCGCAAAACGCAAACCCGCCATAGTCGGAATCACCTCGACTACGCTTACATACAAATCTGGGCTAAAGCTGGCAAAAATCGCCAAAGAGGTTCATCCGGACTGCATAACCATCATGGGCGGTCCGCATGTCACTTTCTGGGATAGCCAAGCGCTGCAGGAATGCCCTGAACTGGACATTATCGTGAGAAGGGAAGGCGAAATCACGCTGCTGGAGCTAACACAGCGGATAGAAACAAGCCGAAGCTTCCATGACGTGTTAGGCATAACTTACCGCAAAAACGGGCAAATACTGCGAAACCCCGATAGACCATACATAGAAGACTTGGATTCGCTGCCCTTCCCTGCTCGGCATCTGTGGCCAATGGAGCGTCTACGCGAGTACGAGGATGTTCTCTATTTAGCGGCAAGCCGCGGCTGCACCTTCTGGTGTGAGTTCTGCGCAACTGTCAGGATGCACGGCCGCAAATTCCGAATGCGCAGCCCAAAAAACATTGTCGATGAGCTAGAGTTTCTCAACAAAACCTACGGTGTAAACAAGTTCACCTTCTGCGATGACGCATTTACCGTTGATCAAGCCCGAAC
>JAOAIV010000037.1 GCA_026414525.1 Candidatus Bathyarchaeota archaeon
CTTAATAATTGAAGCAAATCGTGCAGGTGGCCAAGCAGAGAAAGTTTTCGGACCTATGGGCAAATTTATCCAGACCACGCTTCTGCTTGAAAAGGAACGCAGAACACAGACAAGACCATACATAGCCATAATCTATGTGGCACTCTTCGTATTCTTGTTCACAATTGTGATCCTCTTCAAAACCTTTTTCACAAACGTGGACGGCACAAACTTATTTTCCTTGTCAACAAGCTCGCTTATGAATTTACGGCGAATCTTTCTACATCTGACCCTCATTCAGGGTTTTTTCGGAGGACTTGTGGCGGGTAAAATGGGCGAAGGTTCAATAACTGCCGGCTTAAAACACAGCCTAATCATGATGCTGCTGGGCTATGTTGCTTTAAAATTCTTTTTGTGAGGTGCTTAAGAAGTGGTAAAGTGGGTCAAGCGTTTTCTGCTGAATAAGAGGGCCATAACTCCCGTGCTCAGTCATCTCCTGCTTACCGTCGTGGCGGTAGCTGTTATGGCCATTGCCACTTCAGCCACGTTTGTTATAACCACTAACCTTAGAGAAACCATGGGCGAACGCGTGGCGGTGGAAGACGTCTGGTTTAATAATGTCGGCGGCACCATCGACGTTTATATGCGCAATGTGGGAAAAACGGCCATACAAGTCGCCGCAGTCTACATAAACCACAAGAGATACACGTTCAACTCGCCCTTTCGCTTAGAGCTAAATCAGCATGGCTGGCTCAAAATCTTCTACAACTGGGCTCCTGAAGAAAACTGTTACATAGACATAGTGACAACTAGAGGGACGCATATTGCAGGCTACTATAAGGCGCCTTAGGCTGTTTAAGCGCGGAAAGCGCGGCATAAGCACCGTCATAGTCGTGATGCTAAGCCTCGTGCTAATAGTGGTCATAGTCGGTAATGTAGTCCTCTGGAACTACCAGATGAACCAGCTGGACATGGAAAGAATACAAGAGACAATAACAATCGCAAATGTAACCCGAGCAACTGCGTCTATGTGGTACACCGCGAAAGATGAGTACATACTCAATACAGGAACACGCTTAAGCGGCACATATGGCGACACGATCAGCATAGACGCAAGCTATGAAACATTTAGAGAGGAAACGGCATTAACTAATGGAACTTTTAACCCCTCTGGATACATTTTGAGCGGGTCAACAAGACATGTTTCAGGCGACGTTTCTGATATAGCTACAAATAACAGTGCATACATGGTTTTCAGAAGCTATCCCTCAGCTTTCACTGCACAAGCCGTTTACAGTCATAGTGAAACAATAACAATCGCAGGACTGACATACTATCAGTTAAAACTTGGCAGCGCCGATTCTTCCGGAATCAGCTTCCAAGCTGATGCGTCAACTCAAGGTCGCAAACTGCTAGCCAAATACATATATCCGCTGACTGGAATAACAACTGTTCCAGCAAGCACTTGGAGAATATTTTACCGAGGCTACAAAGGTCATCATAATGTTGAGGCTTTTTTCAATGTTGACATTTTTATAAGGAAAGCCGATGGCTCCATAAGAGCCACCATAGCCACGCAGGTTGCAAACTCTACACCCTTAACTACATCGTGGGCAACCACTTCAGGAACATATTCGTGGAACATCTACAACGTTATCGACGAAACTGATTACATTGAAGTTGACTATTATGTGGTAGTTACACAAAGTCTCTCCAACAAGTATGTATATTTTAGAGTAGACGATCCAAGCCTACCTCTAGCTGACCAATCGAGAATCACTGGAATGTTACTGCCCAGCACATATACCGTTCAAGTCGAGTTGACTGGATCAAGTGATACCCAAAACTGGCAGAGTTTAACATGGTCAATTAACAGCGCCTTTACAACCACAAACGTAAATATTACGCTCCAACTCTACAATTATGATGCAAACCAGTACCCGACAAACGGAGACGGCTATATTAGCTATATTTCGAGCTCAACACCAAACACTGATGAAACAAAAAGCCAGTTTATAGTAGCCAATCCTACATACTATAGAAATTTAATGGGTGCATGGAAAATCAGAATAACCGGTGTTAAAGACACGGTGGCACCTTTTAACCTCAAACTTGATTTTGTAGAGTTCAAAACTAGCCTGGGCGGTACATACCGATTTAACATCACCAATATGTACAGCATCGATTTACAGAGTTGCCCAATTGATTGCATCCACGGGCTCGAGATTTTACTCAGATATAAGGTTTCGAATGATGCTGAGAGATGGTTCTTGAAAGTTTACAACTGGGCAACATCATGCTTCAGTGACACTGGCTTTAATAACACTGGCGGAAGCCAGCCAAATCTTAATCAGTGGAATGATTATGCAATAAGCATAACACGAGCTTGGACAGACTACCTCTCAGAAAACAGCACAATACTCATAGAATTAGTTGATGAAGGAGTGGGTACAAGTCAAACCATGGTGGAAATAGATTTTTTCGCGGTAAGAGCAATAATTGATGGAACACGCTTAGACTTAAGAAACCCAAGCTCCTTAAGTGTTCGTGTCTTAGCGATATGGATTATAAATTCAACAATCCACACACGCTATAATGCAAACTTGCTCCTTAACACTGGAGAAGCCATAACATACATCCGCGCAGACATAAAGATGTTGCAAGACACTTATCTAGTTAAGGTTATTACTGAAAGAGGCAACGTTGCTGTTTTTTCGGTAGGCTAAGTTTCAAGGTTCTTTTTAAGCGAAGCCATCGCTTCTTCTTGATTTCTCGCCTCTATTGCGGTGATTTTGTATAATTCTGCCATTTTCTTTCCATTTTCGCTTAGCTTCGGTATTGCAATTAAATAGGCCTTTTCAGGCGAAACATCAAATATCTTTGCGAATAAGGAGATAACCGGTTGCTCCGACACAACTTTTTGTGATGTAGCGGCTAAATCAAGCACTATCATCCTCTTGTCGTCAGCATCTTTATAGGCTGCGATGTCAAAGGAGTGATTTGCTCCCGATTTACCTTTAAGAATAGCCGGGCTTTCAACTTTAAAGCCTTTTTCTGCAAGAATTTCACGTATTGTGGCAATAATAGACCAGTTTAAAAGAGATTCGGTTTTAATGTTCTCTGTTATTGTGTAGACGTAAACATCTTTGATAACGCATTCTTCGAATGTGAAGTTAGTACGGCAATTTCTGCATAAATTTATGACCAAAGGGATATCAAAGCTTTTGCTGCACTCATCACACGTGCACCAAATCCCTGCTTTCCTATAATCGACATCAACTTTTTTCAGTTGTTCCTTACATTTCGGGCAATGGCATAAGTCTTCTTCGAGAAAGTTATCTTCTACATCAATATATCCACATTTTATGTGCTCTATTAACGCGCTTTTTTTGATATTGAATGATTTGCAGAAAGGGCAGCTGTAACGAACAGAAATGTTTGCGGAATCGCATTTTGGGCAAAAAATAACTTTATCGTAAAGCTTCCTTTCCAAAATACCAGCAGCATAAAGCTTGTCTAGGAAGGGCTCAACTTGCGACCTATCACCAAGGATGGATTCTACCATTGGGTAATGATATCCAGTTTTTGGATCATAAACGGGTTCAATGCTTTCAACTTTCTCATCCAGAAACTTGCTTAGTAAGATTTGGACGTTACGATCTTTGTATATTGAAGGCGCCTCTTTTTTATCAGTATTTTGCATTTTATTCAGTCTCGTCTGTTAAATCCTTTGTTAAGCTTAAATTAAATCCTAACGTTTCTATAGTCTCTATATTTTTTTGAAATTGCAAATATTACTTTTACGCATCCTATTCATTTTTAAAAATACGCATGTACTTGCAATCATGACGGATAACGGAGCTTTAACGTAAAACAAGTTCAATTCATGCATTACTCATGAAAAATGGCCACTAAACCTCGTGGAGGCAGCTTTTTTAATGCGAAGCAGGTATCCACACCGTGCGCTTACATAGAAAAAAGGGGAGAATAAATGGCAGATCATCCTCGCTTTGGACCCGCAGGAATCCCGCCACTCTTCAAAATTCTCGGTGCAGAATTGGCTGATGTTCCGAAACTTTTGCGAGAAGAAGGCCTTGACGCCTTTGAGTATCAAGCAGTCCGGTGGGGACAAACTCCGCAGCTTAAACGGGAAGACGCCGAGGCGCTTGGCGCTGAAGCAAAAAAGAATGATGTTTGGCTCAGCGTACATGGCTCTTATTACGTTAATCTCTGCGGTAAAAGAGAGGTCGTGGATGCAAGTAAAAGGCGCTTGATTGCCGGTGCAACTGCAGCAAAGTGGATGAATGCGTCAATTTTGGTTTTTCATTTAGGCTTTTATGGTCGCATGGAAAAAAGCTATGCGTTTAGATCCTGCGTAGATGCACTGAAAGATGTCATTGAAACATTGAAGAGGATGAGCATCAAGAACGTGCAGTTAGGTCCTGAAACCATGGGCCGTGTTTTTCAAGTAGGTACACTAGACGAAATCTTGGCGATCTGCGAAGAAGTAGAGCAAACACAGCCGGTAATTGACTGGTCGCATTTGTACGCTAGGCAACAAGGTCGGCTTAGACGAATCAATGATTTTCGTATGGTAGTTGAAGAAGTTGAAAGAAGATTGGGGACAGAAGCCGCTCGAAACATGCATTGCCACTTCAGCAGAATTGAGTATACACCTAAGGGTGAAAGACGCCACCATGTGCTGGATGAAAAAAGGTATGGACCAGAATTTGAGACGTTAGCTGAGGTTATAGCTGAGTTTAGGATGCGGCCAGTTATTATCTGCGAGACACCACTTTTGGATGTTGACGCAAGGAAAATGCGTGTTATCTTCCAAAGCATTTTGAAAAAGAGGGAAAACGCAGCTGAATCTTAGCATGTGACAGGAAGGTAATACGTGGCGCCAGTAAATACGCAGATTTGATAATAGAAAAATTGAGGAAAGAATTATTATCCGAGAAAACTTTCCAGTTTAGTTAATCCAATGATTTCGTCGAAGCTTAAGCCTAGTGCATCAAGCACTTGCTCGAAAGTTGACTGCAAATAGGCAATATACTTGTCGATGTCAACTTCGTTGTTTGTCGCCAACTCTACTGGTTTTACATGGGGCTCTTTGATGGTCTTAACGAAGCTGATTAAGTCGCCTGCGCGGATTTCTACGCCGTTCTTTTCCAAAATTTTGGCGGCTTTGACATGTTGAGGGGTAGTTTTCGTGTAGCGATATAATTCTTCGCCTAGAACTACGTGAAAGGCGAGGTCGCTGAGGTTCTCCCATTCTCTTCTCTTCAGCCGCATGTAACGGTCGCGCACGATGTTGGCTATGTCCTTCTTCGCTTTTTCGAATTCCGAGGGATTCTTAACTTGCGCAAGCCGCTCTTTCATCTCGTTAAAAGCGTTTTTTATGTAGATGGGGATGTGCTTTTTCTTCCCTGTAAGCCCCTTAACGTCCACAGTGCCGTCTTCCAGAACGCCCAAATAATTCTTCTTGCGACTGCTAAAAACTGCGTATCTATAGACTTTATCTACATCTATGCTCATTTTAAGCTCGTGCTCTGTCCAGCGAGCTAATTCTGCGATTTGCTCTTTTATGGGATTTTTAAGAAAAATGCTATCGGTATCTCCATAAAGCACTTGGATGCCTAACTCGGCAGCTTTATTGAGTATTTGCGTTATAGCGTGACGGCCTATAGCTGCGGTTGCTTCCGCCACTGGCGGGCAATATAGATCGAAAGTGGCGGCGCCGAATACGCCATAGCTAGCGTTCAGAATAACCTTCAGCGCACCTTGGGTGATACTGTACCAGCTTCGCAGCTCGGCAGGTAAGCTTTTATCCTTTGCCTTTAGCTTGTACCAGCGCACGCGTAAATCTCTTAATGAACCAATTAGCAGACTTTCTAATGCACGTTTCCGAGTACAAACCCAGTGTGGCGTGCCCGGTATAACATTTTGGCGGCATTCCTGATGTGGACAGAGTATAGATTGGTAACCGAGATTCCAAACCTTAATTATTGATGGGTATAGGCTGGGAAAGTCCATGACGGCGACATTGAAGTGAACGCCGGGCACTGGCTCGACGACGATGGCGCCCTTGTATTTTTTACCTTTGATTATTGCTGTGGTTGCGGTTTTGCCTTTTTTGGCAAGGATATCCTCAGCGTTGGGAATCAGCATGTTCCGCCTGCGGTGTTCGCGGTGCATGAAGTTGCGTATCCAGCGGCTTACGCCTTGACGGCTAACGTCCTCCATTGGCATACTGCTGATTCTGGCTAGAACAAGGATTAGCTTCATGGCTAATTCGTCTTCGACTTTGGTTAGTTTGAAGGTGATTTCGGAGTCTCTGAGGCAGTATTGTGCGAGTTCAGTGTAACTAAGTTCTCCAAAGCCTTTCTCCAGCCGAATTTTTTCCACGCCAATTATAGCTTTGCCCACATCATCAAGCGTAACGTCTCGATAACGGTTATTGTAGGCATAAATTTGAATTGACCTGTTAAAGAAGAATTTGTATAAGTCTATGTGCACGCCGTATTTCAGCAAGCACACCCGTTTGCCGACTTCTATAGGAACCTCGCTTTTTTTTATTCCTAATTTCAGTGCGCGGTGCGCGAGGTAGCGAAGGTCAAAATCGTCTCCGTTGAAAGTCAAAATGAAAGGGTATTCCAATAGAACATCAAAGACTGCCCTAAGCAAGTCTTCTTCTTTATCAAAGTATTCAAGCATGACATCAGCAGGTAGAGGCTCGTTCCCTTCGCGAACACCATTGCGTTTTAGAAGAAGCACTCTTTTTTGGTTGTCAGAGCTATATACTGAAACGCAGATAACGGGATACTCAGCTTTGCGTGGGTCAGGTACTCTTGTGGAGACGGGTGCATAAACCTCTATGTCGACAGCTGCTCTGCGGAATTTGGGTGCAGGATACTCCAGAAGTCTTGCCCAACTCTCAATGTACTCAACTTCCTCTAAAGAAATATCCTTGAAAGCATTTTTTATCTGCTCAATGATTTCTTCGGTTTTTTCCAGCTTTACGGGAAATAGGTCACCGTTTTTTATCTCGTAAATCATACCTGGATAAAGTTGCCTATCGTAAATGTAGCATTGGTAATACTTTATTCGCGCTTCCCAGACCTTTGCTTCTTCATTGTTTGCCATTTCTTCAGATATTTTCGGGAAATCTTCAGGAATTATATCCCGTATAGTGCCTTGTGGACGACCACCTATGGTTAAAGGATCATTTACAACAATCTTTGTTACCTTCACGTTCCTATCTAAAAGCGGGTCATATTTTTCTTCGAGTTCGAAGTGGTCGAACCCTTCATGCTTAATCAACCGGTCAATTTTCTCCAACTCGTATGGCGAGAGGTTAGTGAAGCAGTAAGGTTTATGGCCAGTGTTATCATACCAAAAATAGATTTTTTCTGATTGAGGCTCATAAAGTTTAATCAGTACTTTCTTTAAATGCCCGTCATAAGACGCGGAAACAAAATATGATGGCGGTAAATTGGCTGGTGCTTCAGGAAGATCTTTTTTTGCACCTTTCTTTTCGCCAATGATAGCTTCAACGCTTGAAACCAAGGTTTTTGGCTCGGTTTCATTTACAGACTTTCTATCTACTACTGCGTATTCAAGTAAACTCTTCTGGGCCATTCCCGATTCTCGTCCCTATATACATTTATAATCAAGTGTACACTAAAATCTTTACCGCGCAACACCCAGCAATCTTCAATATATACCAAAATATGGTCTTAGTTAAAACGTGAGAGACTAGGGTTGGTTCCGCATTGTTTGGTAAAAAGTAGCCAAATATGAAAAGCGCGTGTTTAGATCGTGCTATCCTATGACCTGCATGCAGTATTTTTATGTCGGCCCCTGCATGTTTTTGTGGTGTGCGTCAAGTTGCTTAAAGATGCGTGGAAAATTGCTATAGAAACCTTAAGTTGGATGGACTTGCAGAAACTTAGTGAACACTTGGCTTTTGCTAGGACTGTTAAGCAGTTAGGTATAAGCGATTCTAATGCTGTCCGTTACGCTTATGGGCTTGTTATTGAAACTGTTCGGCGAAAAAACCTTATAGACGCGTTTATCAATAACGTTCTGAAGCCAAGAGGAATCAATGAGTTCTCTATGGGTGTTCAAGCCTTTCTGCGGCTTTATGTTTATCAAACGCGTGCTGCTAAAAATTGGTCTAACTTGGATCTTGAGGAAGCGAAAAGTATTGCTAAGCTTGGTCGTGCAATTTTGGGCTGGAGAACCATGCGTTGTGTGGAGCCGTTTCTTGGTTTCCTACTTACTCGCCCTATAACGACCATTCTCAGTGTTACTGACGACATAGAAAAATTAGGGTTACAAACATTTCATCCCACTTGGTTTGTAGATTATTGCATTAACCTTCTTGGACGAAGTGAAGCCACAGCTTTTCTGGAAAGTAATTTGAAACCGCCGCCTGTCTGCATTCGCATAAACACGCTTAGGACTTCTGAACAGAAAATTTTGGAGTCTCTTGCGGCGGAAGGCGTGAGGCTAGAAAAAATTGAGCCGCTCAGATATGCCTACAAAGTAGTAGGCGCAAAGCGCTCTTTGCGGGATACATTGGGCTTCAAAGAAGGCTGGTTCTACATTCAAGACAAAGCAAGCTGTTACGCCGCTGAAGCCGCTGAACCGCACTCTGACATGACTGTTTTAGATGTTTGCGCTGCTCCTGGCGCTAAAACCACCTATCTCGCGCAGCTTATGCATAATCGGGGCAGTATTTTTTCGGTTGATTATTCTACTCGGCGAATGCAAGCTTGGAAAAGAGGCGTAGAGCTGATGGGTGTAGAAATAGCTGAGCCGATTTTAGCGGACGTTTGCATTAGTTTGCCCTTTGAGGGAAAGGCGGACATTGTTGTTTTGGATCCACCATGCACGAGTACGGGTGTTTTCGCAAAACAGCCCTCAGCAAAGTGGAGGCTTACTCCGAAATCCATCGATAAAATGGCGGATCTTCAGTGGCGTATGATCAACAATTGCGCTGAAAAAGTAAAGCTTGGGGGCTCTCTGATTTATTCGACGTGTAGTATTACTGTTGAGGAGAATGAGTTGATCATTGAGAGGTTTTTAAGGCAGCACCCTGACTTCACGTTAACGGAGATCAAACCTGCATTCGGCATGCCTGGCCTCAGAGGATTGGATAAATGCAGGAGGCTTTATCCACATCTTCATGAAAGTAACGGTTTCTTCATCGCGAAGCTGGTTAAGCAGTAGTGCGCTAAAATATTCTTAGTGGTGTCCACAATTATCTTTTACGGAAATCTAACTATCAGTCATTATTTTAATTTTTAAACTATTATTTATTACGAATTTCGTAAAATTTTTCATTAAAACGGAAACACTTAAATAAGCCAAACGCTATTGTTTAGCGTTCAAGGTGCAAAAGCAAAATGAACTTTAAAGGCTGCTATACCGCGCTCATTACCCCCATGACCCGTATAGGTGAAGTAGATTACGAAGGGCTGAGCCTGCTGGTAGAATTCCAAGTTAAAGAGGGCGTCAACGGCATACTCGCCGTCGGCACCACAGGCGAAAGCCCGACGCTAGACTGGAATGAACACAATAAGGTTATCGAACGTGTACACGAGTACGCGGGCGAAAAGTGCCTAACCATCGCAGGCACAGGAAGTAACTCAACTCAAGAAGCCATCGAAGCCACTGCACACGCACAAAATGTAGGCGTGAACTGTGTACTTCTCGTAGACCCATATTATAACGGGCCCAGCTCACTTGAAATAAGGAAAGAATATGTGGAGCCTATCGCCAAACGTTTTCCAGAAATCCAGGTTATTCCATACGTGATTCCTGGAAGAACTGGCACACAGCTTTTGCCACAGGATCTCGCTGTGCTTCACAGGGAATATCCAAACGTCAGTGCCGTGAAAGAAGCAACAGGCGACTTGGAAAACATGCGCTTAACCAGAAAATTCTGCGGCTCAGACTTTAGCATACTTTCAGGGGACGACGATAAAACCTACGTCATGATGACTACGCCTGATATTGCGGCAAGCGGCGTCATCTCCGTCACAAGCAACATTGCCCCACGCGCCGTAGTCGACATGACAAACGCCATACTTAAAGGTGATTTAGCCAAAGCGAACCAGCTTGCTCAGGCGTTGCAGCCGCTTTTCGCCATAGTCACCGTGAAGACTCAAGAGCAGACGCCCTATGGGCCTGTGATGTGCCGCGCGCGGAACCCATTAGCTTACAAAACGCTAATGAATGTTTTAGGCATGCCTTCTGGTCCATGCAGGCGCCCGCTGGGGAAGATGACCCGCAATGGTTTGGACGTAGTTCTGGCGAGCGCTCGCAAAGTTTACGAGAACAACCCCGAAATTCTCCGGCCCATAGAAGATTTCTTTGACGTAGACTTAAACGAGCGCTTGTACAATGAGCGCTTCTGGCGGGGATTGTACTATGCTTAAGTTATGTGTCGCAGGCGCCGCAGGCAGAATGGGCAACGCCGTTATCCAGGAAGCCCTTGCCAAGGGGCATCAGATCACAGGTGCTGTTGAAGCTCAAGGAAACCCCTGCGTGGGCAAGACACTGCGCGAGTTGGGCATTTGCGGCTCGGATGTACGTATCGTGAGCGCGGATAACCTTGCTGATGCCCTACGCGAAGCAGATGTTTACGTGACATTTACCACGCCAGCCGCAGAAATGCAAAACATTCCCACTGTAGCGTCGCTAAGCAAGCGCATAGTTTTGGGCACAACGGGCTTTACTGAAGAGCAAAACCGACAGCTACGCGCTGCTGTTTCAGGCAAGGTTCCTGCGGTTTTCTCACCGAATTTCAGCGTAGGTGTAAACATACTCTTCAAGCTTGCCCATTCACTAAAGGTGTTTCCCAAAGAATACACTTTCAGCATATGCGAGATACATCACACAGGCAAGAAGGACGCGCCAAGTGGCACAGCCAAAAAACTAGCGCAGATAATCTCGGAAACCAGAGGCTACTCCCGAACCGTTTACGGCAGAGAAGGCATCAGCCCACGGCAGCCTGATGAGCTGGAGGTAACTGCGTTGCGCGTGGGCGGCGTGCCTGGAATCCATGACCTCATGATCGCGGGTCCATACGAAATGCTGCGTATCGAGCATTTTGCTTTCTCGCGTAGCGTGTTCGCTCAAGGCGCTGTTTACGCGGCGGAATGGTTAAGCAAGCAGACGCAACCTCGCATCTTCACCATGGAGGATGTACTCGGTCTCTAGCGGAGTGAGAAAAATTGAGCAAAAGAGTCGTGATTAAGTTCGGCGGTGCTGACCTCGCTACTGGCGAAAAAGTTCAGCGTGCAGCAAAGATGGTTGCGGAAGCGCCTTACAAGGAAATGGTGGTCGTAGTTTCCGCTATGGGTAAAACAACTGACAACCTAATCGGCACAATTAAGCAGCTAGGCGAAGTCAGCGAAGCTGATTACGCTGAAATCATATCTATGGGCGAACGAACAAGCGCCCGCGTATTCGCCAGCGCCCTAAGGGCGTTAGGCGTAAAGGCTGAAGTCTTTGACCCGGCAAGTGATAAATGGCCGATAATAACTGATTCCGACTTCCGTAATGCAGAACCTAACTTGGAAAAAACCGCGGTGCTAACACAGAAATTTATAGTTCCTCTTTTGGGCAAGGCTGTGCCCGTGGTCTGTGGTTTTCTTGGGAAAGACGGGGAGGGAAGGGTTACCACGCTTGGGCGTGGCGGCAGCGACACAACTGCTTTGCTGCTTGCCCGTTGCTTAAACGCTGACGAGGTAATACTTGTTAAGGAGACATGCGGTGTTCTCTCGGCAGACCCCAAAATAGTTCCAGACGCCAAGCCGCTTAATAAGCTGGATATTCACGAGATGTTTGACCTCTCGCAAGGAGGCGCTAAAATAGTAAAGGCCGAAGCGCTAAAATACAAACTCCCAAGCCAGACGCTTAGGATAGTTGACTTTGCCTCTGGCAGTTTGGCTGTAGGCGGCACTGAAATCTCTGGTTCCTTCGCAATTAACTCAGCTGAAATGAGTAGCCAAGAGGGATTGCTGGCGATTAGCGTGGTTTGCGATGTTAACACGAGAAATCTCAAAGAGATTTTCCAAGCGCTTAACCAAAGCGCTGTGTACGGCGTCAGTTCAGGAAGAAAATCAGTCACAGTATTCACTTCCGACGGTAACGTGCACGAGGTCATAAATAGGCTTCATCGCATAGAAGGTTTCAAGCCTATAAGCCACAGGGAAAACGTGGCTTTGCTTCAGATAAGCCACCTTGATTTTGTTGACTCTCCAGGCGGCGTCGCACGAATTTCCAATGCGCTTAGCCGTGAAGGCATAAACATAATTGAAATAACCACCAGCAAAGCAACCATTAACG